>DATCEX010000038.1:0-59286 GCA_036509795.1 Acidimicrobiales bacterium | reverse complement strand
CTGCGTTCCGAGGTAGTACTCAGACCAAGCCGTAGCGAGTTTTACGTTGCCACTTTCGATCTGTTGTACAACGCTCGGCCCTCCGCATGCTGCGAGGAGGCATCCGGTGATCAGAAAGACGGGTATCGTCCAAATTTTTCTTCCCACGACGTTGCCTTCCAATTTGCCTTGATGCCTCGACGCAGTATCGATGAAAATGAACTTATCGAATCTTTAACCGTCACCCCTTGCACAGAGTTACACCTCTGTGATTACCTTGAAGGTACAGGTTGCGATGTTGTCACCTGAATACACCTAAATAATTCAGATCCTAAGAGCGAAAAGCCAAATTTTTCGGGGCGTGTCCCCATTTTGAAAGTAAGCGCCTACGAGCGCATGTGCCAAATGGCGTTGTTCAAAAAACTCTTCTGGGATTCAAGGTGTATTCGAACTCACAAAACCTCCAGGTTTTTCCTTCCTCCACCGGGTCCACCGAACACGCCCAACCGGCCGCCGCAGGCGGGCGCTCTTTACTTGACCTAAGTACACAACTCGGAATCAATTCTCGTCATCCGGATGGGGGTTCGGGTTGGCAATTTACTCACTGGCCCGAGTGTTCAGAAGCAACTCTCGTCTGGCTCGGTGACAGGGGAAACTCCGATTTCGCTCGGCGTCCTCGGTTGCTCGGTCCCGACGGAGAACCTGAAGAAGACGTCTCACTGGGTAAGCCGGTGTCCTATCTAGAAACGCTCAAGAGTTCGCCCGATCTTGATCGTTCAGCGGTCATGCTCGAAGTCCTGAGCGGACTGGAGACCGATCAAGAACGTCTCGCAACACTCAATTGGAAGATCGCCAACGGACGCGCCGCCGCCAAGTCGCGCCGCTACTTCGTGCGCAATCAACTGCGCTACATGTGGGTGTTGACCTTCGCCGGGAGTGAACTCGATCGACGTCATGTGATGTCGCTTGTGTCAGAGTTCGCGCGTCGCCTGCGAGCAGATCTGGGCGAGCGCTTCGCCTACTGGTACTCGCCCGAGCTGCACCCCGGTGGTCACGGCTGGCACGTCAACTTCTTCATCCCTGATCGTGTTCCCCACGAGCGCGTGGTGGACCTCTGGGGTCACGGCTTCGTGTGGGTTACGGACTTCGCCGCGTCGCATCGTGGACCCAAGGGAGAACCACTGGGACTCTGTCGGACCCCTCGCGAGGGTTGGCGTCGGGCGGCCCAGTACGGATGCAAGTACTCGCAAAAGGACTGGTCACCGGAGCACGTCGGACGCCAGAATCACCGCTACGAACTGGCCCAGGGCTTCGCTCCCGAAGTGCAGAAACTCATGGTGCAGACCCGTGACCAGGCCGAGACACTGGTGGCGGAACTCTGCGCGCAGGCGGGCCCCAGTCGGGTGACTCGCTGGGACTCCAGCGAGGTCGCCGACTGGGCTCGACCTCCCGCAAGGATCTGGAAATGGTGAGCGACGGAAGGGATCTCTCCCGGGTGGCCGCAACTCTGGTAGCAATCGGACTACGAATGGTGGAGTTGGACAGCGAAGAGGAGAACGACGATGACCCAGACAGTGGCCTACGTCCGAGTGTCAACTGAGGACCAGGTCGAGTACTCACCCGACGCGCAAGCCAAGCGCTGTCGCGACTTGGCCAAACTCCGCGACCTCGGTGCAGTCAAGATTCTGGCCGACGAAGGGTGGTCCGCCAAGAACCTTGAACGCCCTCAGATGCGCGAACTGATCTCCATGGTAGAGGCCGGTCAGGTGGCTCACTTGATCATCTGGCGATGGGACCGACTGAGTCGCGACCAGGGCGACTCGTCACGGTTGGTCAAGATCTTCAAGGCGCATCACGTCAAGGTCCACTCGGTCAATGAGGGCGACCTCGACCTCGAAAGCGCCTCGGGACAAATGCAGATCGGAGTCCACGGTGTCTTCGCTCAGTACTACCGCGACCAGATCATGGAGAACACGCGCATGGGACAACGTCAGGCCGCCGAGAAGGGTCACTGGATCAATCGCGCGCCCACTGGTTACGAGATGATCAACGGCGCACTGAAGCCCAACGACATGGCACCCCTGGTCCAACAGATTTTCACTCTGCGAGCGCAGGGGGCGTCGTACGGCTCCATCGAGTCTCTAGTCGGGATCAAGTACTCCACCGTGCGCCACATCTGTCTTAATCGCGTCTACCTGGGCCAAGTCACCTACCAAGACGAGTGGTTCCCCGGACTCCATGCCCCCCTAGTCGATCTCGCGCTCTTCAATGCCGCCCAGCGCAGCCACACACCGGGACAGCGACGCAGCAAGGACCTCTTGTCGGGTCGGGTGCGCTGTGGGCTCTGTGGCCGGGTGGCGGGAGTTCACTACAACGACCGCAACTTTGCCATCTATCGCTGTCGGCACCGTGGGAGTGGTTGCAACGTGCCAGGACGTTCCGCTCAGGGGTTACAACGAGCCATGGTCATCGGACTACGTGAATACAGGAACGACCCGGACCTCACGTCGGCTATCCGCTACCAACTCACTGAACACCGACGCCATGAGACCCCGGTCGGTCCATCAGCAACTACTGTCGTGGCGGCGCTTCGTCGCAAACAAGACAAGTTGCTTGAACTCCATTTTGCGGATCAGATTGACGGAGATACTTTCGCAACCAAGAATCGTCTCCTGGTTACTCAGATCGTCGCCCTCGAAGATGAGGACAAACGACGTCAAAAAGACCTCGAAACCCGTGAACACGCCGCCGACCGCTTCGACGACGTTGCTTCACTCCTGGCGACCACGGACTTCGAGCAGATCCTTAAGGTCGCCACAGAGCCGGAACGCCGTGTTTTGGTGGAAGATCTGATCGATTCTGTCTGCATCTATCCCGATCAGATCACCGTGCAAGTGGCCGGCGCGCCACCAATTCTGGTGACGTTGGATGAGGCTGGTTTAACACAAGGTTGCAAACCTGTTGCGTCGGAGGGCCGACGTGAACCCGCACGCCACGTCTAATGCCTTGACCCGTTGCCTTGGCGCGGTGAGGGCGTGGCACGTCATTGAGCCCTTTCTGCAATACAGCAACCAAAGCATCATGCCCTTGCATCCGCCCTTGATGAAGTGAGGTTCTGTCGTCAGCCATTCTCACCATGCAGCAGTCGGAAGCCGCTTAACCCGTGGCCACTAAACGGGGTCAAGGCCACAAGAATCGCATTGTCGAGGAGGTTGACTCCTATCGGTTGCGAGAACTTCGTAAGGCATCTGACATGTAACAAGAGGAGTGAGTTCACCATCCGAAGATCAGCCAGAACCGGTTGTCACGCATCGAAGGCGGTAACATTTGAGCGCGACCAACATGGACACACTTCGCAGGGACGTCGAAGTTGTCGGAGGTGAACTATCCGTCGAAGTGTCTATTGGTGACGAGCGATTCCTGGTTGCCTAGGACGAGGCGACGCCGACTTAAAGTCTTCGTTAAGTCGTATTCGCTTTTGACCCTTCGCCCGGCGCAGAGAGGGTGCTGCTGCGGGGATCCCGACGAGAACGTGGTTACTCCGGAGCCTTCACTCGGGCTGAACTCACCGGAATACCTATGTTCACAAGGATCGGTCCCGATGATCCATTGTACGACCCATCCAGTAGGTATTCCCCTGTCGTGTTCGCGGGTGGTGACAATCTCATACCTTGCCCAGCCTCTAGATGCTCCCCGTCGCGAGTTGCAGCAGGAGGCTGGCGAGAGTGACTACTACCCAGAGAACTGCGCCGAGTGCTAGCGGTCGAAATCCCGCGCGGTGTATGTCGCGAAGTCGTGTCGAGAGTCCAATGGCGGCCAGCGCGATGGCGATGAAAATTTGTGCCACGTTGGCAAGGTCGTGGCTCACGGTATGAGAGAAGATCCCCGCACTGTTCAAGAGAACTGCACCGACAAACCAGGCGATGAACCAGGGGAAGATCTTGGCGAGTCGAGCCAGCGTAAAAATCTGCCCGGCTCGCTCCTCGCGTTTTCCTTCTTGACGGGTCTTCCAAAATGCGAGACCTAGGGCAATCGGAATAATCATGAGCGTACGAGATAGCTTGACGATGATCGCGTAGGACGAGGCGGCGTGGCCGTAGACCGAGGACGTCGCGACCACGGAGGAAACGTCATTGACGGCCGTCCCCGCGAGGAGACCAAAAGAGTGCTGTGAGAGATGCAGAGCGTGTCCCAGCAGTGGAAAGGTAAGTACTGCAACGACGTTGAAGGTGAAGATGGTGGCCACCGCGTAGGCGACGTCTTGCTCTGGTGCGTCGATGACGGCGTCGGTGGCCGCGATGGCCGACGCACCACAGATGGCCGTGCCCACGCCAATGAGGGTGCGCACGTCACCGACGACTCCGAGGCGACGTCCGACAAACCACGCCGCGACGAGAGCGATGACGAGGGTACCTAAAAGTACCGGTAAGGAAGATAGTCCCGTGGAAGCGACCTCGCGAAGCGAAAGTCCCGTGCCGAGCAGGACAATTGAAACTTGCAGAACCAACTTGCTCGCCACGTGAAGGCCCGGACGCAGGGACGAACTGGCGGGACGAGCGAGGGCGACGAGAATCCCGATGATGATGGCAATGACGGGAGCCCCGACGATGGGTAGGAAGTGTGCGATTCCGGTCGCGGCGACACCAATGACGGTGGCGAGAGATAGTCCTGGTAGCACTCGGAGCGTCGAGTGCACCACGTTCTTCGAAAGTGGGGTGAACCTCGGCGCGCAATCTCTCTCTGATTGGGTGGTCATACTTCCTCCTCTCTCTTTCAAGTCTTCAGGGGCGGTTGACAAGTGACTAGTGAGGAAGTTGAGCATCGTTATAAACTGCGATTATGGCCCTTACGCAGTCCCAACCGGACATAGCGGCCCTGGATCTACTGGTGAGCGTCGCCCACACGGGCTCTATTCGACAGGCGGCGATGCGGCATCACATCAGCCAACCAGCGGCGAGCGTGCGCATTCGTGAACTCGAACGGGTTCTCGGCCTGCGCCTCGTCGAGCGCGCGACGACGGGCGCACGATTGACGTCGGACGGTCTCGCCATCGTCGGATGGGCCGAACAGGTTCTCAGTGCCATGCGGATGCTCACTAGTGGTGCGCAGGCACTTCGGCTCGACCAAGATTCACAACTGCGTCTCGCGGCGAGTTTGACCGTGGCGGAGTACCTTCTGCCGGGCTGGCTCGCCCCCCTCTACGCCTCCATCCCCGCGGCGGTCTCACTGCGCATGGCGAACTCCGAGGAGGTCGCTGAACTATTCGTGCGCGACGAGGTCGACCTGGGCTTCGTCGAGGGATCCTCGCTACCGAGCGGCCTTCAGGGTCGCACCGTGTACCGCGACGAACTGGTGGTGGTGGTCTCGCCACAACACCCATGGGCGCGTCGGCGAACACCCCTGAGTGCTGCGATGCTCGCGGATTCTCCGCTGGTGAGTCGCGAAGTGGGCTCGGGGACCCGACAAGTACTCGAAGCGGCACTGGCCGAGTACGGTCGCCAGCCTCTCATCGCCGTCGAGTTCGGTTCGACGACGGCGATCAAGGCGGCCGTGGCGGCCGGACTGGGACCTGCGGTCTTGAGCAAGCTCGCAGTGAGCGCTGAGTTGATCGATCGTCGCCTCGTCGCGATCGAGTGCCACGAGTTGCACCTCGCTCGATCGATTCGTGCGGTATGGCGATCACGAACCACACTCAGCCCACTCGCCAAAGAATTACTCTCCGGGATCACATCGCGGGGTTGAAATCAGGTGTCACACTTCGCCGTACGACTACGAGGTACTGAATTTGAGTGAGTGGACCAATCGCCAGGGAATGCACCCTCAGGCCGCCTATCGGTGGCTCCGCTGAGGGGCACCACCAGTCCCTGCACGGAAAATGGGCCAGCGTATCCTGGTGGGCGCTCTCAAAACGCCGAGCTCAAGAGTAGGCATCACCACCATCTATGGTCACTATGGTCACGTCTTTTCTGACGACCTAGAAGCGGACCTCAATCGTGAGGTGGCGCGAGTGAGTACCTGGGTGACGGCTCAGGGTTATTCAATTGACCGAGTGGTGACATAAGTTGGCTCGGGTCTCAACGGGAGCGTTGCTCGGGGCCCGCACGGCGCGGTGGCGGAGCCGTTGTGCTCGGCGAGATCGCCGTCGCCGACGACGTCGCCAATGGCCGCTTGATCGTCGTACCTCCTCGCGGCGTCGACCTTTCACGGAACTTTCGCGCGCTCTCGCGCCGTGATGTCGAACTCGGTCCCACGGCGCGGCGTCTCCTCGACATTGTGGTGGCTTCTTCGGTCGACGCCTGAGTGACGAGAACCCCTCGGAGCGCACCCAAGGTGTGGGGGCGATGAACCGGTGACACCACTTGACATGTCGGGTCCTCCACGGTTAACTTGTGACAAGAGGTCATACCAGAGGGGGGCAATGACGACTCGGGAACAAGCTCCGGCGACGGGCAAAGAAGTGACCGCTGAACAGGGAACGAAGTCCCACGGTGGTGAGATCAAGTGTCGAGACATCTTCAAATGGTTCGACACGTCCCTGATCATCGAGGATCTGGATCTGGACATCGCCCATAACGAATTCGTCTGCGTCGTCGGACCGTCGGGGTGCGGCAAGACGACTCTCCTGCGGATGATCGCGGGGCTGACCGATATCGACAACGGCACCATCGAGATTGGGGGCACGAGAGTAGATAAGCCTCTTCCGACGGTTGGTGTCGTCTTCCAGCAATTCGGACTCTTCCCATGGAAGACCGTATTGAAGAACGTGGCGTTACCGCTTCGAGCGGCGGGCATCAAAAAAGAAGAGGCCTTGAAGCAAGCGCGTGAAGCTATTGAGTTGGTAGGGCTCAAAGACAGCGACACGAAGTACCCGTCGCAACTCTCGGGTGGTATGAAACAGCGCGCGGGACTAGCGCGCGCCCTCGCGATCCGACCCGAGGTCATCTTGCTCGACGAACCCTTCGCCGCAGTCGACGCACAGACCCGCGAGATTCTCCAAGAGGAGCTCCTCAACCTCTGGGGTCGCCACAAGCAAACCGCGGTGTTCATCACCCACAGTATCGACGAGGCCATCACTCTCGCCGACCGGGTGGTGGTGATGGGGGCGCACCCCGGCCGCATCCTCAAGGAGATTCCCATTTCGATTGCGCGGCCACGAACGGTCGCGTCGGTGCGACGCGATCCTTTATATGCGCCGCTGCGCGAAGAGATCTGGGATCTCTTGCGCATTACGGATTCGACCGCGAAGGGACAGTGACGTCGTGACCATTGACAACGACAAGGTGGCCGACCCGACCACCGCTTTTTCTAGTACACCGCGAACCTCCACCGAGGAGATCGGCCGACTGATCTTCCAACGCCGGCAACGGCGACTACGTCGCCAACGCTTGGTGTTCCTTTCAATCCGCGTCGCCTCACTGGTGATCGTCTTCGCCGGCTGGCAGATCTACGGCAGTCACACCATCGCTATCTTGTTCGCTCCGATCACAACGGTGATTCACCAGGGCTACCTGCTCTTCGCCCAACACGGACTGGGAGGCCAACTGTTCGTCAGCGTGAAGACCTTCGTCTGGGGCTACTTGCTCGGTATGCTGATCGGCGTCTTTCTCGGCATGCTCACCGGGGCCTACCGCGCGGCCGAGGCCGCGATGTCCATGTACGTCTTCGCCCTCTACGCGACGCCGATGGTCGCCCTGGTTCCGCTCATCAGTCTCTGGGTGGGCTACGACTTCACCGCCCAGGTTGTGATCGTCACCCTCTTCGTCGTCTGGCCGGTAACAGTGACGGTGTTCCACGGGATCCGCGAGATCGACCCCGAGCTACTGGAGGTGTCGCGCTCGTTGCGCCTGAACCGTCGCCAGACCTGGTTGCACGTCCTGCTACCCGGCGCAGTGCCCTTCATCATCACCGGGGCCACCCAGGGAGTGGCGATGGGGATGGTCGGTGTGATCCTCGCCGAGGTCCAGACCCAGTTGACCGGCATCGGCGATGCCCTGCAAACGGAGTCCTCGACGTATCACACGGCAGCCGCACTCGCCGTCATCTTGCTCATCATGGCTCTGGGGCTCACACTGCGGTTGGTCTTGTCGCTGATCCAGCGCTGGGTCGTCCCCTGGCAACGCGTCGACCGCGGCCGTCGCCACTAAGGACGCTCGGGACAACTTCGTTCGCCTCGACGATGATCTGGGCGGACGACTATCGGGATCGTCCGTTGGGCTGGCGCAAACGCTTCATTGCGGCGTTCTTCGCGCCGTCGATGTGGATGACCGCTGACGCGGCGGCCATCTCGGCGTTGTGACTCTTGACGGCCTCGAAGATCCGATGGTGGTCGTTGCGCGAGATCTCCAAACGCCCGGAGACCTGCAACGTCGTCTCCATCCCTTCGCCGATCATTTCCTGAAGAGCGCCGAAGGTCTGGGAGAGGAAGCGGTTCTTCGCCATGGACACGATCGTCATGTGAAACAGCGTGTCGAGGCGCTTCAGGCGCGCGAAGTCCACGGGTTCGAGGTACGCCTCCTCTTGTTCCTCCAAGATCCGCGCCAAACCCTCGATCTCCTCGTCGGTGGCCGAGATCGCCGCCCAGTTGGCGGCCGTCGATTCCAGCACCTCACGGACCCGAAACAGTTCCATGAGCGAGATTTCCAGATTGGCCAGCCGTTGGCGAACTAGATCCTGCTTGTTGAGGCCGACGAACACGCCCTGGCCGTGCTTGACGACGAGGCGCTGATGGGCCTCGAGGATCTTGATCGCCTCACGCAGGGCCGGTCGGCTCACGCCCAGCATGGTCGCCAGGTCGCGCTCGGGCGGGAGTTGCTGACCCTCGCCCAAAGCCTGAGTGTCAATTAATTCCTCGATGAGCGTCACGATGCGGTCCGACAGGCTCCCTGATTCTCGAATGGGGCGGAATAGTGATTCCATGACCTGACTCCAGACCTCTTATGACTCTGATCAAAACTACCAGAGGACTTGTTTTGATATTCCCCGTGGTAAGACCGCCGTCAACTCGGCGAACCTCCCCACATCGTTCAATTAGTCGCACCGTCGAGCTCGAGGATGAAGCACGTGTCGCTCTTTCGGTCGATGGTATAGAGAATCGAACGGTCGTCGAGGAACACGTCGTTCAACTGCCCGCGACTGGGGCCCTCGGAGCTGACGCCGGGAACGAAGCGACCGATCTCTCGAGGACGCAGTGGAGTTGAGACGTCGTAGACACCGACACCCAAGCCGAAGAAGGCGCCCGCCGCGACGTTGAAATCGCGCCACGCTCCCTGGCCCAGGGGGTATTCGTGGAGATTGTGGGCCCCGAAGCGTCCCTCCGCAGGGACTACGTCGGGCCAGGGCATCTCGAGCGATCCCACGATCTGGGGTCGGTCTTCGAGGCGCATGTCCACCACCCAGACGTTCTGGGGAAAGTCTGCAGCGCCCTCTTCGAGGGTTTCGTCTGAGAGGAGTCCGAAGCCCGACGCTCCGAGTGGCACGAAGGTGTGTGCGGCGCCAGGGAGAGGAGAGCTGTACTGCAACTCACCCACCACTCGGGGCGTCGATCGGTCGGCAATGTCAAAGATAAAGGCACCCCCTGACGTCGAGGCGACGTAGGCCCGATCAGGTCGCTCCGGCACGACGCAGACGTTGTGCACGCGGATGCCGAAGTCCCACGAGGCGACGTCGCCGTGATCGACGCGCCGTGCGGCCACCTGTTCGGGCGTGAGCGACACGCCCCGCGCTGTCGCCAGTCGCTGATGGGGACGCAGGGGTGCGGGCGCGTCATCACTGCGTTGGGTACCCGGCATCCACCAGCGACCCACCTCGTACGCCCGAGCGGGATCGGACACGTCGATGATCTTCATCATGAATTGGTCGCGCGGGTCGCGCGCGGCGTAGTCGGCGTCCTGAGTGGCCAGATAGGCAAAACCAGCGCCGTCGAGCCAGACGAAGTGTGTGCCGATCGACTCGCCGCCCGACGCGTCAAAGAATCCGATGGAACGAGGCTGCGACGGAGTCGAGATGTCGAAGAACTCCACTCCCGCGGGGCTTGCGCCCTTCTGCTTGGCCTGACGCGTGACCGCCAGCAAATCGCCGTGAATGGCCAGGTTGTTCGAGCGCACGTGAGGACCGACCAGTTCGTGGCGGTAGACGACCTCGGGTGCCGTGGGATCGCTGACGTCGGCCACGACGAAGTCGTAGGGCGCTTGCTCCGACGCCACGAAGAGCGACCGGTGACCGCGCGCTCCCACGTGAGTGGCGAGCCCCTCGCCCCCCGCCATGCCCTCGCCCAGCGACAGCGTTGAAAGGAGCTTCATCCCGTTGATTTCCATCTCAATCCCCTCTTCTCGCCCGAAGTCAATGATTCCACCATGGCCCGTCGTGCGGCCGGCCGGTCGGGCTCGAGGGCCGAAAGGGCATCCCCGGTGACCTCACGGCCACCGGGGATGCCGATCACGCGCTGCGGTACAACTTGGTGATGACGTACTCCTGGTGACCGATCGCCTCAGCACAGGTCAGGCGACCATTGATCGTGCGGTCGACGACTTCCATCAATCGGTCGCTGGCTTCGACCAGGGAGTATTCCTGCGTCAACAGGCCCGAGACATCGAGGTCGATGTGCTCACTCATCGTCTCGGCCGTCAGTGGGTTGGCGGTCAACTTAATCACCGGTTCGATCGGGTTACCGATGACGTTGCCCTGGCCGGTCGGAAAGATGTGAATCACCGCTCCGGCCGCCGCCATCAACGTGATGCACTCCGCCGCCGCGGACGAGGTGTCCATGAAGTTGAGACCCTGGCGCGTCGGGGCCTGCGCCGGACTCAGGGCGTCCACGACGGGCGCCGTCCCGGTCTTGGCGATGTTGCCCATCGCCTTCTCCTCGATGGTGGACAGACCACCGCGAATATTTCCCTGGGTCGGCTGTGACCCGAGGAGATCAACTCCCTGGGCCACGACCATCTGGATGTAGTCGTCGTAGAAGGCTTGGAACTTCTCGCGGACCTCGTCGTCGCTACAGCGCGCCGCGATGAGGTGCTCTCCCCCGGTCAACTCGGTGGTCTCACCGAAGAGGACGGTGCCCTTGGCCGACACGGTGCGGTCGACGGCCTGCGCAGTGGTGGGACACGACCCGAGGCCGCTCGTCGTGTCCGACTCGCCGCACTTGATCGACATCATGACCTCGTGGCGTTCCACGGGAACACGCTGTATCTCACTGGCGTCTTGTACCAACTTGGCGGCGGCTCGGGCACCGGCTGCGATGGTGTTGATGTCACCGAAGCGTTCGATCGAAAGGCGCACGACCGGCTTGCCCGTCACCGCGATGCCGTCGGCCACGCGATCGGTCCACGAGGGCTCGATCCCCACCACGACCACTGCCGCCACGTTCGGGTTGGCCCCGGTACCAATCAACGTGCGAAACGTCAACTCCAGGTCCTCGCCGAACTGCAAACGACCGTAGGCGTGGGGGATCGACAAGGTGCCGGGCACGAGTCGACCGATCCCTTCGACGGCCGCGTTCGAAAGGTCGTCGACCGCCAAGATAATGACGTGGTTGCGGATTCCTACCGTGCCGTCCGCTCGACGATATCCAGTTAGGCCAGTTGCCATCTTGCACTCCTTACATTGTGGACGTGTACCAAAGCTCCGACGGCGATGTCCGCCGTGGCTATTGCGACCTTTTGGCCGTACTCGATGACTTCTTCGCCCTCGGCGATCTCCACCAACGCGACCTTGTGGCCCAGTTTGATCGGCTCACGCACCGTGATCGGCCGGCGTTCGCCCGAGTCCAACGATGCGAATTCGCCATGTCCCGTCTCGACGTCGCGCACTGCGACCGCCACCATGTCGTCCTGGCGATGCGCCAGAAAAGCTAGTTGCTCACCCACGGTGCGCCTCGTTTCCCAGAATTACCTGCATGTTCTGACCTCTTCCCCAGTTTTGGGTCCTGCCTGTTCGTAGGTCGGACCTCTTGCCACTGCGCATCAGCGAGACTTTAACATCGCCCCTCAAGACTGTCAACTCCACGGGACCCCTCACGACAGTTCGCTCAGGGTCTCGGCGACCTCCACGGTTCGCTTCTCGTCGAGCGCCCGAAGGGTGGCCCTCATGACCGCGACATTGGCTATTGCGGTCTCCAGGTCGACCTCGATTTCGCCACGGCCGCGGATGGCCACAGCGAACTCGTCGATCTCCTCGCGCAGATGGTTGCGGGCGTCGAGTTGGACCGGTCGCTCCGACAGGACGCGGGCGTCGGGATCGTCGCCGTGCGAGTCGAACTCCACTTTGATAAGTCGGGCGTGGGCGTCGGTGTCGGCCGAATCGCTCCACCAACTGAAGTCAAGTTCGTACCGCAGTCGAGCCTCGGTGGCGTAGAGGTCCATGGTGAACGCCCCGGGCGTGAGCCAGTCGTTACCGAGGAACCCGATCACGTCGTCGAACTCGAGCAGCGCACCAACGACCATGGTGTTGGACACCCTGGGCGCGCCCTGGCGACCCATCGCCATGACTCGCCGCGGCACGCCGAAGAGATAGTTGAGATTGTCGATGTGATGGATGCCCAGCTGGGTGAGCGGACCGCCGGGCGCTCGCTCGGGATCGCCGCGCCAGTCCCCTTCATTGAGCTCGAGGCCTCGCTCGTTCGAGAAGATGGCCTCCACCATCGACGGCGTACCGATCTCGCCGGTGTCGAGGCAACGGCGCATCTCGCGCACCCCGGCCAGTCGACGTGCGCTGTGGCCACACGCGAAGACGATCCCGGACTCACCCACGGCGGCGCGGATTCGCTTGATGTCGATCACGTCCACCGCCACCGGCTTCTCGACGTAGACGTGCTTGCCGGCTTTCGCGGCGGCCTCGATAACCGTCGCGTGCTGGTCGTTGGGCACGGTGACGACCACGCCTTCAATGTCGTCACGCGCAAGCAGCGCCTCGAGTGACGCGTCCTCGCCGCAGCCGTAGTCGGCCGCGAAACGCGCCCGGCGCTCCGGAGTGCGACTGAAGCAACTCACCAGTTCGACGTCGTCACTCTGGTAGTAGGCCGACGCCATGATTCGCGCCCACCTTCCCAGTCCGACCGCCGCAAGCCTCGTTGGCCCCCCACTCGTTCCCTGCGTCACTGACTCTCCTCCTTCTATTCGGTGACCGACCGCACCTGCGAACAAGCGTGACGACCACAATGGTTCCTTGAACTGCGACTAGCGAGCTCTCACCTCAACCGGTGACGAGGCTCACCCCCTTCGACGAGTACTGAGTGGACGTTCGACCACGCCCGTTCGAAGAGCACGCGCGACGCCTCCGGCGTCACTCCCGCGATGTGTGGAGTGAGAAGCACCTTGTCGGCGTGACGTTGCGACCACGCCACTAGTGGCGAATCCGCGGGGAGAGGCTCTTGTGTAAAGACGTCAAGGACCACTCCCCTGAGGTGCAGAGAGTCGAGGGCGTCCATCAGCGCCGCCTCCTCAACGATGCCACCACGGGCCGCGTTGATCACCACTGCGCCAGGTCGCAGGCGCGCGAGGGCGGCTGCGTCAATCAGTCCGCGAGTGGACTCGAGAAGCGGAACGTGCACGGTCAATACTTCGCAACGATCCAAGAGCTCGTCCAGATCGACCCGTTCGAAGAGACCCGAGGCGTCGACCGCTGCGGGTTCGGGATCGAACCACATGACCTCGGCTCCCAATGCGTGGAACGATGTCGCGACCTCGAAGCCGATGCTTCCAAAACCGACCACACCGACGCGCAGCCCCCGGTAACCGCGCACCACCGCGGGAATCATGCGCGAGCGGGCCTCGTCGAACATGCCCGCCTTCATCAATCGGTCGCCCTCGATCATGTTGCGCAGCAGGACGCCCGTCGCGACCACGACGTAGGCCGCCACGTCAGGTGCGCTCGCTCCGGGTACGTTGCAGACCGCGCAGCCCAATCGTGCAATCACGCTCTCAGCGATCCGGTCGATTCCCGCACCCGTGTACTGCACGAGGGTGAGGCCACTCGCGCCGTTGAACATCTCGGGCGCCAATGCCGGACCCGCGGAAGGTAGGACCACGCAGGTAACCTCGGGACCGATCCCGTCAAGGCTGCGCTCGTTATCGAAGAAAGTCACGTCGAGGTCGTCGGGTACTCCCACACCTACCTGATCGAAATCACGTCGCGGACGCAGGCAGACGACTGTTGCTTTGTCGGCAGTTGTCACGTATTACTCTCTGGTTCGTGCCGCGATGTCACCCGTGGGGAACACACACAGCAAGTGCAAGGACTGGTCACCGCTCGGCGTGATCTTGTGCATCTCACCCGGCGGTATGTAGACCACTTCGTCCTGATGGGCGGGCAGGACCCCCTGATCGCAGTGGAGCAAACCGGCCCCCGCAAGGATCCAGATGAACTCACCCACGCCCTCGTGGACGTGCAGTGGTCGCGGCTCAGCATCACGAGGCTCCGGGTCGACCTCGACGACCCGGACGGTCATCTGCCCCCCGGTGTCGTCACCGGTCAGCAGGATGCTCGCGCTGCGCCCTCGAAGACGTAGCACTTCGGCGTCACTGGGACGAAGTACCCGGGCCATCACTCGGCCACCGGACGGAGCTTCTTCAAGTGCTCGAAGCGCACGTCGAGCTCAGCGGCCACGACCTGCGCGACGCGCTGCACCAGTTCACGACCCTCCTCTTCACTGACCCTTTGTGATGAGCCGTACCAACCCGAATTCGAGATCTCACGAATGTCGCGCAAGACCGTCTGGAACGACCGTCCGCGTCGCGCGTGGTCCGCTGGCCGCTCACCGGGCGAATCCTCCGCCGGATCGAGTTGGTCGTAGCGCACGAGTTCGGGGCGCCCACCGAGTACGGCGGCGGCCTCGATGGCTCCACCGTGAGTGAGGCCCGACATCTTCTCACCAAAGTGCTCCTCCGCGACGTAGCACGCTTGGGCGACAACGACGTTGGCCTTGAGTTCTTGTGTCACTCGGCTCGCCACGGTGGTCAGTGACCCGATATTGCCCTCATGCCAATTCACGTAGGCAATCTCCTTGACGCCGTGGGCCACCAACGAGGCTGCGATGTCCATGTGAATAGCCTCGAACGTCGTCGCCGAAACTGTCACCGTGCTCGGGAACCCCATGTGAATCGGGGTGATCCCGAACTGCATCCCACCCAGCACGAGTCCGCCGATCTGGCGGGCGACAAGGTCACTGATGGCCAGGCTCGCGAAATAGTCGGTCCCGGTGGGCAGGTGCGGCCCGTGCTGCTCCGTGCTACCGCACGGGATCAGTACCAAGGGCCGATCGGAGAGAGCCGCCACGATTTCGGGATTCGTCAGTTCGTCAAATCGAACACCGCGATTCCGTTCAGACATCATCATGACAGCCCTCTCCTTCGCTACTCATTGGGACGTACTACCTGCGGTGCTAACCCGCAGATCAGCCTTTATTCTTCAGCAATTTCAGCGCCGCGGTGTAGTACTGGCTATTTACGATTTGGCTGAAGGTCGGCACGGTTGAGATGTCGCCGACCGCCTTGCTTTCCCGCGATGTCCACATCGTGTTCGCCTCATTAATCGCGGCAGTGAAGGACTTCGCCTGGATGTTGAACTTTAGGGCGTAGGTCACCGCCGCCTTGTCCTCCTGGGTGGTCTTCACCGATAGGTTGACGAGAGCGTTGAAGTTCTTCGGGTTATTGATCCAGTTATCCGCGAGGATCAACGCCGCGATGAATTCCTCCGTGACGAGTGGGTGCGCCTTGGTGTAGGAGTCGAGCGATGAGATGCCGCCGTACCACCACTTCGGCAGCGTCTGGTACTGCTTGTCGACGACTACGGAACCCTTGATCTGGTGCAAAACCACGTACGCGTCGTCGGCGTGGAATGAAGCGATCTTGATCGCTCCCGTAGCGAGCGCCCCGACAAACTGCGAGCGAGTCATCACCACTTGGTGCACGTCGGCCAAGGTCAGTCCCAACGGCTTGAGGCACGCGGCCAACGTGGTTCCCGCAAAGCCACCAACGCCCGTCGTCCCGACGTTCTGCCCACGAAGTTCGGCTGCCGTGCTGTAACCGCGCGCCGCCACGCATTCAGTGTCGAGCTTGGCGCCGTAGGAAGCAATGGCGTGGATCGGCGCGTGGGCCGCTGCAGCTTCGACCGAGTCCGTGGCCGAACTCAACCCGAAGTTAATCGAACCCGACGTGGCACCCAATTCGGTGCTGAGTCCGTTCGGCATCGAGATGAACCGCACCTTGAGTCCTTCTTGGGCGAAGAATCCCTCGGCTTGAGCCACGTAGGGTGCCATGAACACCACCTTCGGTGGCGACAACGCGATTCCCACATCGATCGACGAATACGATTTCGCCGACGCACTCGTCGCACCAATCGCCCACGTCGCTAGGACGCAACTGCTCGCCAGCGCCACGGTCATCGTCACCGACGCCCTACGCATCATTCGGTTGTTAAAGAACATCTTTCCTACCCCCCCTGTCTTGGACAGAATTAATGACCGCGCCATCGTCGCCCAGGTCGCCACATCCCATCACGCGGTCCCTGAGACGGGACCGTCGACGTAGATATGGTCCCTGACCTCTGACCACTAGTCAGCGGTCATCATAACGTTGGACCAATAGACTGTCAAGGAGTTTGCGGCAAAAGATCGCAACCAACTCCACGCTCTCATTGTGTCGGATTCACGCGAGGTCGGCGAGCCTCGCAGGAATTACGCCAATTCCAGACAACGTCGCCTCCGTCGCGGCGCCTCTGCGGTGACGTCCACCATCGGACTCCGTACCGTCACCGACCTTTATCGCGAAAGACGACCGGTTGCTTCGAACCGCCGAACGCGTCACACCGATGTGACGATTTACTCCTGGGGCTGTTGTCGCGATCCACTTCACCCGAGACGAGCACAGTGTTGTGCGGGTCAGTTCCCCTCGTCGACGAAGGGCACAACCGGTACCGGCAACGAGTACATCACGGCGTGGTGGCACGCTCGTGCGCGTCAGGGACCCGACGTATGCGGTCGTTAACGACGCCTGCGGGTTCTCGCGACGACACCTGTACCATCCGGATATCGAGATCACCCAGGAAAGCGATTCGCTCCTCGCGGGCCACCTTCTCGGACTCGTCCTCTCGTACCACAGGTTCTCGTGCGGTGACCACGCAGCGACGTGAGTGCGGGCGAGCTCGACTCCTCAGGGCGCACCGCAAACATCGAGACCCGCCGCCGATCCTCTCGTCGTTGCCAAGACGCAACTCCCGTCGATGCGACCATCCATGGAATGTGCGTCAGTGGTCTGAACTCTGAACACCTACTAGTGTCTCGGTCGTCACCAGACGAAAGGAGCCGTCAATGTCCCACTTTGAGCTTGTGCGTCCCGCGGCGAGTGATCACACCGAGACGTTCATATTCGATTTCGACCACGCCCACGACACCGATCCCATGCAGTTGCGTTACCTCTTGGGGGGCAAGGGCGCCAACCTAGCGGAGATGACCCGGCTGGGTCTACCGGTGCCCCCGGGGTTCACTATTTCCACCGAAGCCTGCCGCGCGTTCCTTCACGAGGGGTGGCCGACGCGCCTCGACGCCGAGATCGACGAGGCGCTGGCTCGCCTCGAGCAGCGAATGGACCGCCGCTTGGGCGATGCGCAGAACCCCCTCCTCGTGTCGGTTCGTTCCGGCGCGCAGTTCTCGATGCCCGGCATGATGGACACGGTATTAAACCTCGGACTCAATGACGAATCGGTGGTGGCGCTAGCGCGCCTCAGCGGTGACGAACGTTTTGCGTACGATTCCTACGCGCGCTTCATCGCAATGTTCGCACGGATCGTCCTCGGGATCACCGGGGCACACTTCGATCTGCACCTCCACGCCGCGATGGACGCCGAGGGTGTGCGCACTGAGGGAGAGTTGAGTACCCGGAGCAATCAACGGCTAGTCGAGGACTACCGCGCCGTCGTTGAGAAGTACACCGGCGAGCCTTTCCCCCTGGATCCCGCGGTCCAATTACGACGTGCGATCGCTGCGATCTTCACATCATGGGACGGAGCGCGCGCCCGGACCTTCCGCGAACGTGAAGGTATTGACCACGCCCTCGGCACCGCGGCGTCGGTCCAGTCCATGGTGTTCGGAAACCGCGACGAGAACTCGGGCACGGGAGTGGCCTTCACCCGCAATCCTTCGAATGGCGACGCACTGCCGTACGGAGACTTCATGCGCAACGCGCAGGGCGAAGACGTGGTGGCGGGTACGTCGATCACTCAACCTCTGAGCGAACTGGACGCGGCCTTCCCCGAGGCGGGCGCACAACTTCGCGACGTCTTCGTCCGCCTCGAGCGGCACTTTCGTGACATGTGCGACATCGAGTTCACCATCGAACAAGGTCGCCTCTGGATGCTGCAAACGCGTCGCGGGATGCGCACGGGGGCGGCCGCTCTGCGCATCGCCGTCGCCATGGTCGGCGATCGCGACATCGCCCTCACGCGAGAAGAAGCGGTGGCGAGGATTTCTCCTGATCATCTCGCACAAGTCCTGCACCCCAGCTTCGCCCCCGACGCCGTTGTGTCGCCGCTGGCTGTCGGACTGGCCGCGTCGCCCGGAGCCGCCGTCGGCCGCGCGTATTTCGATGCCGACACAGCGATCGCCGCGCACGGACGCGGCGAGTCGGTGATCCTCGTTCGCACCGAAACCTCCCCCGACGATGTCGCGGGTCTCCTTGTCAGCGAAGGTGTCCTCACCGCGCGTGGCGGCCTGGTGAGTCACGCCGCCGTCGTGGCCCGTGGATGGGGCATCCCCGCCGTGGTGGGAGTGAGCGAACTGGTCATCGACACCGACGTCGCCAGAATCGGGGATGCGGTGATCAGAGAAGGTGATTGGATCTCGCTCGAGGGCTCGACCGGCGTCGTCGCACGGGGCCAAGTCCCGCTCTCACGTCACGGCGCGCCGCCCGAACTCGAGACGATTCTCTCGTGGGCCGACACGATTCGCGACGGTCACCTCGGCGTGCGCGCCAACGCCGACACCGCGGCCGACGCCCGGGCCGCTCGCGAACGCGGGGCCGAGGGCATCGGCCTCTGTCGCACCGAGCACATGTTCCTAGGTCCCGATCGCTTGCCTGTCGTGCGCGACATGATCCTCGCTCGCACGGACGATGAGTACCGACGCTCCCTCGAGCGCCTCCTCGAGGTCCAACGTGAGGACTTCATCGACATCCTGGAAGAGATGGATGGGATGCCCGTCACGGTGCGCTTATTGGACCCTCCGCTGCACGAGTTCCTTCCCGATCTCGAGGGACTCCTCGTCAAAGACGCCACCGTCGGTCTGAACGAAGAGGAGTCGCGCCTTCTGGTGGCCGCTCAATATTGGCGCGAGCAGAACCCCATGCTCGGAGTACGCGGGGTGCGACTCGGCGTCCTCAAGCCCGGCCTCTACGCGATGCAGGTGCGCGCGGTTCTCGAGGCGGCCAGGACCCGGCGCAACGCCGGTGGTGATCCGCACGTCGAGATCATGATCCCCCTGACAATCTCGGCGCCGGAGTTCGCACTGGCTCGCAGTTGGGTCCACGAAGCCATCGCCGATACCCTGGACGAAGACGATCCGCTCGACGTCCACATTGGCACAATGATTGAGACGCCGCGTGCCGCACTGCTCGCCGGTGAGATCGCGCAATACGCCGATTTCTTCTCCTTCGGTACCAACGACCTCACGCAGATGACTTTCGGGTTCAGTCGCGACGACGTCGAGGGCAAGATGATGGCGCCCTACCTCGCGAAAGGTCTGTTGGAGCAGAATCCTTTTGACGTTCTGGACGCCGCGGGGGTCGGTGAACTCATCCGATTGGCCGTGGATCGGGGTCGCGAAGCCAATCCACGACTGGTCATCGGCGTGTGCGGCGAGCACGGAGGCGACCCCGTGTCAATCGCCACTTTGTACGAGTGCGGCGTTGATTACGTCAGTTGCTCGCCCTTTCGGATTCCAACGGCTCGCTTAGCTGCGGCGCACGCCGTGCTCGCCGCGATCGGAACTCGTGAAACGCACTGAAAGTAGCGCCACCATTCCACCGTGGCGACCTTGGGGGGAAAGCCGTGGAAGCCATTACGAAAGCCGATATGCAGCCCTCGAAAATGCGTACCGAAACTTTCGCTTCGCGCGCGGGGATGGAAAGTACAGTTCGAGTTACCACATCCGGTCTACTTCACGACGGCCGCGACCACCGTCAGGCTCGAGGACGTTGACAACGCTATTCCTGCTGGCCCGGAGGTGGAACGGCGTCTTAGGAGCGTGAGTGAATACATCGAAGCGAGAGTGGGTCACTTGGCGCTCGCCTATCCCGGTGACGACTTCGAAGGGTTTTTCAATTCGGGAGGAGTGAACGACGACCGACCCTCGCAGCGACATGAAGGTTGAGTTGGAAACGTGGATCGTCTCGGTCTCGTCAGTTGCCGTGGCGTTGGATTGCCGTAATCTCGATCGGAAAATATCAGCCCCGTGTGGACCTGCGCCAACTCTTCAAAGCCAGCTCCGTGGCAACGCTCTTACGCGCCAGCCGAAATTCGCAGATCCCTCGGCTCTGCGACCCGAGCTTGTCTTGATCGAGACACGGGACATTTTCGCGCGGCCAACTCAGCGATGAGTCGCGCTAAAGTGCCGTCCACCTAAACTTGGGAGGTAAAGATGGGAAGCGAACTTCAGGGAAGAAATGTTGCCTTCATCGTCTCAAACGAAGGCATCGAACGGGCCGAATTGACGAGTCCGTGGGAAGCGATTACCGCCGCCGGGGGCCATCCCGTTCTTATCGCGACCAAAGAAGGCACGGTGAGGACGTTTACGCACCTCGAACCGGCCGACACCTTCTCCGTCGACCGTACAACCGCGCAAGCCCGTGTGGCGGATTTCGACGCGCTCGTGTTACCTGGAGGCGTCGCCAACGCGGACCAACTAAGGACCGACACGAATGCTGTCGCGCTGGTGAAGGAGTTCTTTGAAACGGGTCGCCCGGTCGCTGTCGTGTGTCACGGGCCATGGGCCATCATCGAGGCGGACCACGTTCGGGGCCGCACTCTGACGTCGTGGCCGAGTCTGCAGACGGATATTCGCAACGCGGGTGGAAATTGGGTGGACCGCCAAGTTCAAGTATGCGAAGCGGGGCCCAACGTGCTCATCAGTAGCCGCATGCCCGACGACTTGCCCGCTTTCAACGCCAAGATACTTGAAATCTTCGGAAGCTTTCCGCACCCTGGGACTCATAGTCTTCGAAGCGAACAATCGTCTTAATCGAGATTTTCGGGGAGGGAGGAAGCCTCTAGGATGTGGCGGATTGGCGTTGCCGAGGCCCGACGGGCACGGTTCTTTGCCGCGGAACTCATCGTCACTGGCGACCAACCAACGAGAGAATCGCAACCCGCGACGACGGCTGTCTCTATGACAACCTCTCCCGGTCCTCGGATTGCACGTGAGTCATCCGCATCGAACGTAGGACATGGTCCGTTTTCGGTGGATATCGCGAAACGACGTTCACTGATTCGCTCTTCACGAGGACCGAGTCACCCCGCGTGTCCGGGCGACGCATGGTAGATTCACCCCGATAAACCGCCGGGCACTGACTGGAGAGGAGCGCTATGGCACGGGCCGCTTGGTCGGGCTTCCTCAGTTTTGGATTGGTCAGCATCCCCGTGGGCCTGCATTCGGCCACGTCGGATCAGACGATTCACTTCAACCAGTTACACAAGGGAACATCCAATCGGGTGCGATACAAAAAGATCGACGAAGAGACCGAAGAAGAGTTGGATGCCGATGAAATCGTGAGTGGTTTCCCACTGGGCGACGGTGAATACGTCGTGGTCACTCCCGAAGAACTCGCGAACACCGAACCTGGTCGCTCGCAGATGATGGAGATTCTTGACTTCGTCGACCTCGCCGACATCGATCCCATCTTCTTTCGTCAGACGTATTACCTTGCTCCGCGCGGCAAGGGGGCGGACCAGGCGTACGCCCTTTTACTGCAGGCGATGCGCGAGACGGCGAAGGTCGGTATCGCGACCCTGGTGCTACGCGACAAGGAGCACCTCGTCGCGGTGCGCTCCGGAGAACACGTCCTGATGCTGGAAACGATGTACTTCGAAGACGAAATTCGTGATCCGAAGGAGGAGCTCGAGCAATTGCCAACGGCGCAACGAATTAGTTCGCGTGAACTCGCCATTGCCAAGAAGCTCGTCGAGTCCCTCACCGCCGAGTGGCATCCCGGCCGTTATAAAAACACTTATCGCCAACGCGTCGAGGAACTCGTTGAGGAAAAGCGTGCGGGTGATGCTGTCGTCATCGATCACCACGAGTCTCGAGCCTCGTCGAACGTCGTCGATCTTATGTCCGCGTTGAAGTCCTCGATCGAACAAACCGGTGGACGCCACAAGTCGACTAGCGCCGTACGGCGGCCGGCTAAAAAGGGTGCGTCGCGTCCCGCGTCGTCCGCACGTGCCAACAAAGAATTCGCCGCACTAGACAAGACGGAACTACTCAAACTCGCGGCGAAGAGGAAAGTAGCGGCGAATTCGAAAATGACGAAGTCGGAGCTCGTGAAGATCCTGAGGAACTCTTCTCGACCCGACAAAAAATCCAAGCGCAGTGCGTCGTGAGTGGGTCCAACAGTTCTCGGAGGAAGTCCCCCCGTGGAACCCAACCCGATCTGTCCGTCTATATCGCCAAACGCGATGCGGCCAAAACGCCTGAACCCATGGGCTCGAAGAAAACGAACCGTCGCGGCGGAGCCACCCAACCGGTTTTCGTCATCCAAGAACATCACGCGACCGCGCTGCACTGGGATTTTCGTCTCGAACACGAGGGCGTGCTCGTCTCGTGGGCTCTACCCAAGGGTCTTCCGACCAGTACCACCGCGAATCATTTGGCCGTGCGCACCGAGGACCATCCGCTGGACTATCAATCCTTCGAGGGCGAGATCCCTGAAGGTGAATATGGCGCGGGACGAGTGAGTATCTGGGACCACGGGACCTATGACCCGGAAAAGTGGCGAGACGACGAGGTCATCGTGATCCTGCGTGGCAAACGATCCTCGGGGCGCTTCGCTCTCTTCGCCACGGGAGGAAAAAATTGGCTCATCCATCGAATGGACCCACCGCGCGAGGACTTTCTCGAAATACCCACTGGAGTCAGGCCGATGCTGGCCGCCGCGGGCGATCTTCCCTCGGGGACCAACGAGTGGGCCTACGAGTTCAAGTGGGACGGCGTACGGGCCATGGTCTACGTCGAGAACGGACGTGTGCGCGCACTTACCCGTAACGACAAGAACCTCGTACGTACTTTTCCAGAGTTGCGCGCGATCGGCCTGCACCTCGGATCGTGTTCGGCCGTGCTCGATGGTGAGATCGTGGTGCTCGATGACCAGGGTCGGCCCAGCTTCTCAATGCTCTCGCACCGGCTTCACCTGACATCGAAGAGTGAAGTCGCGCGCGTCGCGAAAAAGACTCCAGCCAGTTTCTTCGCTTTTGATCTCCTCTACTTTGATGGTAGATCAATGGTCGACCTGACGTACGACGAGCGTCGCGCGGCGCTCGAGGCCATAGGGCTCGACGGTGACGGATTTGCGACGCCGCCTTCCGTCACGAATACCTCGGGCGCCGACATCCTCGCGATATCGCGCGAACGCGGACTCGAAGGTGTCGTCGCCAAACGACGCCGAACTCGATACTCGCCAGGCCAGCGAAATGGCGACTGGGTGAAAATCAAGAATTTTCGTTCGCAGGAGGTCGTGGTGGGTGGCTGGACCGAGGGCCGAGGCGCGCTTACCGGAACTTTGGGCGCCCTCTTGTTGGGCGTCCCATCGAAGGACGGTCTTGAGTTCGTTGGCAAAGTCGGTACCGGATTCACCATGACGGTCCGCAACGAGCTGCTTCGTACGCTGGCTGCACGCGCCCGAAAGACGTCGCCCTTCCTCGGGCGCCTCTCGTCCAGCGTCGCCGCCGAGGCACATTTCGTACGTCCCGACCTCGTTGGCGAGGTCCAGTTTGGCGAATGGACCGACGATGGTCGACTGCGCCAACCCGCCTGGCGAGGATTACGTCGCGACAAGAGTCCCCAGGACGTCGTGCGTGAGTACTAAGCCCATCCAGACCGAAGCGGATGGTCAGCGCCTGACGCTTTCAAATCTCGAGAAGGTCTTATACCCGCGGACGGGTTTTACCAAAGGCGAAGTTCTCGACTATTACGCCAGAGTCGCTGACGTCATGTTGCCGTATCTTCGGCGTCGTCCTGCTACGTTTCGACGATTCCCCAACGGCGTCGAGAAGACCTCCTTCTACGTCAAGCACGTGCCATCGAACCCTCCGTCATGGGTTCAGACGATTCTCGTACCCGCAAAAGAACACCCCGAAGAACCCGTCGAGTACGTCAGTGTTGATGATCGGCCGACTCTGCTGTGGGCGGCAAATCTTGCAGCGCTCGAGTTCCACGTTCCGCTGTGGCACGTCGTACGAGGTAAAGAGGTTCCCACGCCCCCCGACCATATGGTCTTCGACCTCGATCCCGGTCCGGGCACGACAATCGCCGAATGTTGTGTGGTGGCCCGCTGGATTGCCCAGCGCGTCGGACGTGACAAGATCTTCGCCAAGACGAGCGGTTCAAAAGGTCTTCAACTTTACGTGCGCGTCACTCGCACATCGTGGGCGAAGGCCAGCGAAAGAGCCCACGAACTCGCGCTTGCCGTTGAGAAGGATCATCCCGACCGAGTAGTGACGAACATGAAGAAGTCTCTTCGCAACGGAAAGATTCTCATCGATTGGAGCCAGAACAGCCCCGCCAAGACCACTATTGCGGCGTACTCGTTGCGCGGGCGCGAGGAACCCACAGTGTCAACACCGGTTTCTTGGGACGAGGTCGACCAATGTGCGAGCAGTGGCGTCGCCAGCAGCCTCAGTTTCGACGCCGCCAGCGTCATGGCGCGATTAGACACACTGGGAGATCTGATGGCGCCCCTCCTCGGCTCGCGGTTGTCGAAACCCAAGGGCGTCAAGGAAAGCTGAGAACGGCGCCCGTAGCGAAGGTAGACGCCTGATGACGCAACGAAGCGTCAAGCGATGAGGTCAGAGCTCGAACTCGCGAGACATCTTTCGTGGACCCAACGACGACGACATCCCCTGGATTCGAGATTTTCTCGATGCCACCTTCGAGTTTCGACGGTTATTTGCTGAAGCCCTAGACAATTTCGCAGTCGTTCTCACCGTACTTGGATCCGTCGCCGCGGGTACGAGGGGTCACGGCGATTTATCCGTGCCCGCGCAGGGCGTCGCACCGGGGTTGGTCGTCATGGCTGTCATTTACACCTTGGGAATTGTGAGCGGCGCACGCCTCCACCCGGCGGTAACGTTTTCCTACGCTCTGCGGCGTAATTATCCTCGGCGACGGGTGCCGGGATACTGGTTCGCCCAATGCGTGGGGCAGTCGCAGCAGCGGAATGTCTTCGTTTTTTATTAGGTGCGAGTCGCCTAGGAGTGCCCGCACCGACGAAAGGCGTCTCGAGTCTCCCCGGGTTCATCTTTGAGTTTCTTCTGACGGTCGCGTTGGTCACAGTGACAATAGGAACCGCTTCGGGACAAAACAATGTCGGCCCCAACGCCGCTATTGCGCGCGGCGGCTATATCATCGCTGCAGGATTGTGGGCCGATTCCATTGCCGGTGCTTCAATGAACCCCGCCAGATCAATCGCCCCTGCGCTGATGAGTGGCGACTGGTCATTTCTGTGGCCATACGTCTTCGGACCCTTGAGTGGGGGCATCGTCGCAGTCCGGTTCGCCTTCATCCACGTGGCTCAATCAAGTTGCGGCGGCCCAGCTGTTCAATGTCCCGAAGAACAGTGGAGATTGGCCTGGTCGGATACCGGTGCGATGCCCGGGACACGATATTTGAATTCTGTGTCGACGAATGTTACGCTCGCCCCAACAATTCAGATGAGGAGCTATTTTACAACCGGGTCAACCCACGAAAGCTAAGTAGGAAGGGGTGAGCAATGTCTAGGGGTCGCAGTACGAGGGCAATCAAGAATGACATTGCGATCAGGGCGGCAGCGGCGCAAATGATCCTCACGGTGGGAGTCGACGGCCTGGCCTTCCGCGATGTTGCGAAGGCGGCCAAACTTACCCACGGTGCGATTTACGCGCGCTTCGAAGACGTCGAAGAATTATTAGTGGACCTCTGGTCGAATAGCTTGGCGAAGCGAGCAATCTCTCTCTTCGAGGTCGTTTCTCGCGCTGTCGCGCGGCCGACAACAGAGTCAGTAGAAAAGGTCATGGACCGCGTTCGTCACCCCCTCCCTGAGGACATCGTGATGATAAAGGTTCTGTGGACGTCGCGGCGTCACGTCATCGTGCACGAAGAAGTTGAGTCCTTCATTCACGACTATCTCGAGACCGGTAACCCCGACATGCCCGAATCGCTGCGGTCGCGAACCCTCTGTCTCTTCTCGTTCGTGATGCTCGCCCTCTTCGCCAGTTACCAATCGAGGTTGGAGGAGCAAGATCTCGACAACTTTGAAGAGATGATTTACGAAACCGTGGCGTTCCATGCCGACGACGCGAAGACAGCCGTCTTTATCGAACCCATCGTGCGTGAGATAACTCTTTCTAAAGGTGACTTCAGGAGCCAACTCGCGTACCACACTTTTTTAGCCGTCGGCAAGAGCGGCTACTCTCGGGCCACCATCTCGCGAATATCTCGCCGCGCGGACTGTTCGCCCGGGGCGATCTACAAGATCTTTCCCTCAAAGGAGGACCTCGTTATTGAAGCGGTGAACGCCAACATGACCGCACCATGGATCAGGATCGCGACACTAGCGACGATTTTGGATCCGGGCAACCTCGCTCAGATTTTTTACTCTGCGGCCAGCACAGAAAATAGCGCCTGCAAGCACTTCGTCCTCGAAGTGACGATGGCCTCGGCCTACAACGACAAACTTCGGACGGCAGTCTCACGCCGGATGAGTGACATCGAATCGGTAGCCCCCCTCATTGGCGGATTGAGCGATTACGAAGTTGCTCAACTCAGGAGCATGATCCGATTCATCACCTTCGCCACTGTTGGCGTCAGTTATCTTTCGACCGTGACCAAGGTAACTGACCACGTCGATTTCAATCAGTTTGCTGAACCTGCCCGACAGTCGATGCTAAAGATCCTCGTACCGTCGTGGCCAGCCATCCGTCGACAACTTGAGAATATTTCGAACTCTGCTCGAGATCATTCTCCCTCAACCAACGAAGTCGCCACGCTTCATCGGGAAATATCCACTACTTGATCGCGGAGCTTCCGCCGCAGTGGGAAGAGTCGCTTCATTCATGATGGTCGTCCGGAGCCTTGTCGTTGTCTTGCTCGGGATCTCCATTTACCTGGAAGGCGTGGCCTTCGGCGCCGGACTCATGGTCGTCACCCACTCGTTGGACGGGTTCAGGATCACTGTTCACTTGGAAGGCACGGCCTTCAGCACCGGAGTCATGGTGGCGCTTAGGTGTTCCTCCACCCAACCATTTGCGCACGAGTTCTTTCAAGCTTGCCATCGGACGTCCCTTCTTATATTGAGGACCCGAAAGAGATATTCTCGCGGGAAATTCGAGAGAGGTACCGCCTAAGCACGCCTCGCTCGCTGTATCTTCGAAACTTATTGGTCCACAGTTAAGCGGGCGACCGCAAACTTCGATCCCGCAGGCAACAATACCGTCCTCTCGCATTTTTCGCCCAGTGGAGTTGGAGTGACCTGCTCACTTGCCGATGGGCACGGGGTCCTTCGCCCGACGGCGGGTCCGTTGTTCGAACCTCGACCGTCGGGAGCTCGTGACAGTTAGAGACGTCATCAGAATCGTTGAAGATGACGGATGGTTCTTCACTCGCCAACGTGGCGGTCATCGACCGTTCCATCACCGATAAACGAGCGGGTGCGTGACGGTGCCGGGTCACTCGGGTGACGACGTCCCCGTCGGGACGCTCGCTAGCATGATGAAACAGGCCGGAATCGGGAGGCGCGAGCGATGACCGAATATACGATCGTGATAGAAGATGCGCGAACGAATTATGCCGCATACGTGATTGGACTCAATGGCGTCATTACGACTGGAAAGACGGTCGAGGAAATCATGGAGAACATGCACGAAGCAATCCCATTTCACTTGGAGGGAATGCGTCTTCATGGGGATGAGCTGCCAGAACGCCTTCCCATCGTCAAGACCATTCACGTGACGTCGTAAGTAAATCAGACTTCCACCATCATTGAGGGCGGTGAATATTCCCCTCGTCAATGATCGAATGGATGAGCACTCGGCCGCATCAACGAAGGAGAGATAATGGCGAAGAGTCTGAGCGATGTCTTAAAGGAGCGACCGGTTGATCGAGAGAAGGTCGATGCTCACAAGAAGCGCATTGTCGAGCAAGTCGGTTCCTCTCGGCTGGGCGAACTTCGTCAGGCATCTGACATATAACAAGAGGAGTGAGTTCACCATCTGAAGATCAGCCAGAACCGAGTTTCACGCATTGAACACGGTGATATTGAACGGGACCAATTGGACACACTTCGCAAGTACGTCGAAGTTGTTGGAGGTGAGATATCCGTCGAAGTGTCTATTGGTGACGAGCGATTTTTAATTGCGAAGAACGAGTCGGACCCAAGGCACCGCTTGACCCGTTGGCCGGACCCCGAAGAGGTAACGTGATCGCTCCACGGTGTTGCTAAGGAATGACCGGTTTATCTAGGTCGCGCTCCGGGAGACGCCGAGGTATTGTCGGAGCCCTTCAACCATCGCGTCAGCCACCCCGCCTCGCGCTTCTACGCACGGTGGAGGTACTGCGCGAGAGGCGTTTGAGGTCAGCAACCGAGTTCGCAGAGATGAAGTGCCTGGCGTCCCCGCCCTCGTACTTCGAGACCAGCAACGACGCAAAATTCCGTTGCGCCCTGGAGGTGACCCGTCGTGAAATGCCCTACGAAACTCGATGTCCCACCCATGGCGTACGCTCATTTCGTGCCTCAGCCGCTCTACAGAGATTGGGATGCCTCAGCTTTCGGGTGCAAGACGGACCCTTGACTATGCACTATGACGAACTCGTCCACCTTCGAGACCAGCATCCGGCGTGGGTCCTGCTTCGCTCGAACAATGCCGCGCTCGTTCTTAGTTTCCTTGGCCGCGTTTTCGTCGACAATAATTCAAGTGACCTGCCAGCCACTGCGCTTGCTGAATTGTTGGACGAAGAACTCTTTGCGTTGAACCAGCGTCTAGGGGAAAGTAGCTTCCCCAAGACTGCGTTGGCCTACTTAGACGACTGGGCCTCGCCGAATCACGGCTGGCTTCGTAAGTACTATCCCACCGGGTCCGACGAAGCACATTTTGACCTCGCTCCAGCTGTTGAAAAGGCCCTTCTCTGGGTGCACGACCTCCCCGCGCGTGAGTTCATCGGCACCGAGTCACGCCTCAACACCATCTTCGAACTACTACGCCAAATGGTTTATGGCGCGGAGAGTGATCCCGAACTCCGACTCGTCGAGTTACGGCGGCGGCGCGCCGAAATTGATGAGGAGATCGCCAGAGCGGACCGCGGAGACATCACGGTGCTGGACGCTGTCGGACAGCGAGACCGGTACCAGCAATTCGCTCGTACGGCCCGAGAGCTACTCGCCGACTTTCGCGAAGTGGAAGAGAACTTTCGCAAGCTTGACCGCACGTTGCGCGAGCAGATTGCCGGCTGGACCGGCTCGAAGGGCGCGCTCCTCGATGAAGCATTGGTAAGTCGTAACGGCATCGCCGAGTCGGACCAGGGCCGAAGCTTTCAGGCCTTTTATGACTTCTTACTCTCCTACCAGAAACAGGCCGAGCTGACCGATCTGCTCGAACGACTCCGGCAAATCGAGGATCTCGAACACCAGGACGGCCGACTTGGCCGCGTTCACTTCGATTGGATCGACGCCAGTGAGCGAACCCAAGGCACCGTCCGCCAGCTGTCTGATCAACTCCGTCGCTTTCTCGATGATCAGGTGTGGATGGAGAATCGTCGGGTCATCGACCTGCTTCGCGCCATCGAGGCCAAGGCGCTCACCGTTCATGCTGAGGCCAACCCTGCCGTCGGTATGGAGCTTGACGACACCGGACTCACGATCAGCCTTCCGATGGAGCGTCCGTTGTATCGCCAAATCCAGCACTCACGGCTGGAGAGTGAGACGATGGAACCCGGAAATAGCGACTTCGACTCTTCGGCCATGCTGAATCAACTCTTCGTCGACCGCGACCTGCTCGCCCAACGAGTGTTGAACTCACTGGGGCGCCACGACCAGGTCAGTCTCAGCGATGTGATCACGAGCGATCCACTTGAACAGGGCCTAGCCGAACTCGTCGGCTACATGTCGCTCAATCAACCCGGACTCTCCGTGATTTTCGACGATGATCGACGCGAGCGCATCGAATGGAGCACAGCGGACGTGCAGCGCGTGGCGGACTTGCCACGGGTCAATTTCAGCCGAGACCGATCGGAATCGCAGTGACTGAATTGTTGTCGGGCACCAATGACGAACCGACGGGCCTATCACTGGTTCTTATCCAGCTCATGAAAGGACCGCTGTACCGCGACACCCACGAGAAGCTCTGGGGTCACTTGCTCGAAGTGCGTCACCAGGCCAGCGACTACGTGGCAACGCTCGGTCTGAACGCCATCATCGATGAGGCCGAGGGGTACGCGTACCTGCGCAGCCGGCCTATCGAGGACGACGCTGAATTTCCCCGACTGGTGGCCCGTCGCGCCCTCTCCTTTCACGTCAGCGTATTACTGGCCGTCTTGCGCAAACGTTTGGCGGAGTTCGACGCGAGCAGCGCGGAGACCCGACTCATCATCAGCCGCGACCAAATCGTGGAGATGCTTCGGTTGTTCATGCCGGACTCCTCGAACGACGCTCGATTGGTGGACGCAATCGACGCTCATATCAACAAGGTGGTCGAACTCGGTTTCCTTCGCCGACTACGCGACGAACGGGACCTCTTTGAGGTACGACGAATCCTCAAGGCCTACGTCGATGGGCAGTGGCTCTCAGAATTCGACGCCCGATTGGACGAATACTTGGCTGAATTGGATCACGCCGAGGGGTCAGACTGATGTCGCCGCTGTTCAGCCTGAGCGAACTCGACGACGGGGTCTCCGGAAGTCGTCTGCAGCGCCTCGAGGTCTTCAACTGGGGAACCTTCGACCAGAAAGTCTGGTCGTTCGAGCTCGGTGGTCGCAACGCGCTCCTGACCGGTGACATTGGATCGGGCAAGTCCACGTTGGTCGACGCCATCACCACATTGCTCATGCCGGCGAACAAAATCTCTTACAACAAGGCGGCTGGCGCTGAGACCCGTGAGCGCGATCTGCGGTCGTATGTGCAGGGACACTACAAGTCGGAGCGAAACGAGACGACCGGGGTCTCGCGTCCTGTCCCCCTGCGCGACACCCGACACTTCTCGGTCATCTTGGGAGTCTTCGCCAATACCGGCTACGGCGCCACGGTCACTCTGGCCCAGGTCTTTCGCACTAAGGACATGGGATCGGGTCAGCCCGAGCGATTCTTTGTCGTCGCCGACTCCGACCAATCGATTGCGAAGGACTTCTCCGATTTCGGCACTGAGTTCAACGCCCTCAAGCGCCGACTCCGTGATGGTGGCGCGAGGGTCTATGACGGCTTCTCTGAGTACGGCCGGGACTTCCGACGCCGCCTCGGCATCGAGTCCGAGCAGGCGATGGAGCTTTTTCATCAGACGGTATCAATGAAAGCGGTCGATAACCTCAACGACTTTGTTCGAAGCCACATGCTGGAACCCTTCGACACCAAGAGCCACATCGCCACGCTGATCGAACACTTCGACAACCTCACTCAAGCTCACGATGCGGTGTTGCGGGCCCGCTCTCAGTTGGAACTTCTCCAACCTCTCGTGGTAGACCTCGCCTCGCACGAACAACTCCTGAATGAGCACGCTGACTTCGAGGCACAACTAGCGGCTTTGCCTATGTATTTCGCCGACCGCACCCGTCAAGCTCTTTTGCTCGAACTCGACGCACTCGCAGTTGAATTGGACGAACTAGGTCAAGAACTCATGTCAATCGACGTGAGCGTGAAAGAATTGCGCGAAACCGAATCACAATTGAATCTGCAAATTGGGGGAATCGGCGGTGACCGGCTGGCCGAGATCCAGAGGGCGATCGATCGGCACCAGAGGGACAAGCAAGCCCGCCAGGCAAAGTTCGATCACTTCAACACGTTGTTATCGCAGGTGGATATGGAGCAAGTCTCGGTCGTCGAACAGTTCCTCGCCACACGCGAACGCGCCGCCGCCAGGCAAATGGATTTAGAAGTCGAGCATCGGGCCCTCGAGAACGAACTCAATGAGCGACGATTCGACCAGCGCTCGGTCAAGGAGGAATCCGAAAGGGTCAACAGCGAACTACTCAGTCTGCAGAACCGCCGCAGCAACATTCCCCGTGACAGTCTCGAATTGCGACAGCGGCTCTGCGAGGACCTCGCGATCGAACCAGATCACCTGCCCTTCGCCGGCGAGTTGATCCAGGTTCTCGAGGAAGCAAGCCAATGGGAAGGAGCGGCGGAGCGTGTGCTACACAGTTTCGCTCTCTCCCTTCTGGTGCCGGACCAAAATTACGAAGCAGTGGCGGCTTGGATTAACGGTAATCATCTCAACGCTCGAATCATTTACTACCGAGTGCCCGTCCGATCCGCACCCGTGATCTTGCCTGAGCGCCGGTCGGCTCACCCCCTGCTGGTCGACATGCTCGAGTTCAAGCCTCAGTCGGGTTTCGAATCGTGGCTTCAGGCCGAACTCGCACGACGTGCCAACCACTCTTGCGTAGACACAATTGACGACTTTCGCTCCAGCGCGAGGGCCGTCACTCGCGCTGGACAGATTAAGGACAAGGATCGCCATGAGAAAGATGATCGCCGACGTATCGACGATCGTCGTGAGTACGTACTCGGTTGGACGAATCAGGGAAAAGTTGACGCGCTGCTCACCCACGCCGCCGCGTTGCAGGAGCGGCTCAACGTCTCCTCGAGCGCCCTTTCGGACCTCACCAGACGAGATGAGGCCGCCTTGCTTCAACTCCAGTCGTTAGCTCGTCTCGGCGAACACTCGAACTGGGACGATCTCAATTGGCAAGGACTGGTGAGTGAGATTGCGGTGCTACACGCCGAACAGTTGCGCATCACGTCGTCGTCGGACACCCTGGCGCTCCTCACGTCAGAGCGCGAAAGAGTTCGACAAGAAATCGCTAACTTAGAGCAACGACGTGACGGTTTCCAACGAGACCGGGGTGCCGCCGAGGGGCGCCGGCGTTCCGCAGAGGCCGAGATGGACCACGTCGGGGCAATGCTGTCCGATGCTGAGGCCTTGGGAGTTGCCACCGAATGGTTCGCTGCAATTGACCTCGCCGTGGCAATCGTGCTGGACGGATCGGTTCCCGACACCGTGGTTCTCGCTACCGTCCACCAAAGCATCAACGCCTCCCTGGTAAATCAGCTCAGCACGATCTCCAAACAAGAGGGGTCTCTCGGGCAGCGCATCGTGAGGTTAATGGCTTCATTTCGAGGAAAATACCCTCACGAAACCGCTGAGTTTGATGACTCGCTCGCATCGGCCCGCGAGTATCGTCAGCTTCATGAACGAATAGCGAATGACGACCTTCCCCGCTTCGAACGCGAGTTTAAGGACTATCTCAATCAAAACGCGATTCGTGACATCGCCGGATTCTCGGCCCAGCTCAATAAGCACGAAAAACAGATCCGAGACCGCGTCGATACCATCAATGAGTCCTTGGCCGGCATCGACTATAACGAGGGTCGCTACATCCGACTGATGGCGAACCAGACAACCAACACTGAGGTGCGTGAATTCCGCGCTGACCTTCGCACTTGCACGGACAACGTAGTCGGAGGGAACGCCTCGGACCAGTACTCGGAGGAGAAGTTCCTTCAGGTCAAGCGCCTTATCGACCGGTTCAAGGGTCGAGAGGGCAACACGGAACAGGATCGCAACTGGACTCGTCGAGTGACCGACGTTCGACAGTGGTTCCTCTTCTCCGCTTCTGAGCGATGGCGAGTGGACGACGTCGAATACGAGAACTACAGTGACTCGGCGGGCAAGTCGGGCGGTCAAAAGGAGAAGCTCGCCTATACGATTTTGGCCGCGTCGTTGGCATACCAGTTCAAGTTGGACTGGGGTGTCGAACGATCAAAGGCTTTCCGATTCGTCGTCATCGATGAAGCGTTCAGTCGGGGATCGGAGGTATCGACTCGTTATGCCTTGCAACTCTTTACCCGACTCGGGTTACAACTCTTGATCGTCACTCCCCTCCAGAAGATTCATGTGATTGAACCGCACGTGGCGGCCGTCGGTTTTGTTGACAATCCCGACGGCAATTATTCGCGACTCCAGTGCCTTTCAATTACGGAGTACCGACGACGGCGTCGTCTAGAGCGCGGCTCCCTAACCGACGACGTGAGTCGGGTCTCTCCTGAGGGTGAGAGCGTTATCGACGACCTCGGCGCATGACGTCCTGGACGAGTGTCAGTGACCTGATTGCAACATTGCGAAAGCGTTGGGCGACGGGGCGTTACCTCAGCGACTACGCCCGAAAAGTGCCGTGGACACCTATCGAACTCCCCGTGAAGGCACCTTCGGCGAACGAGCTGCTCGATCAATTCGATGATGCGGTCCGCTGGGCCGAAGTATTCCGACGCGACAGCCGCACGGGCGGAGGCGCTGAGCGTTTTTCGATCATCTACCGCACTCTCAAGGGCAAGAACCTCGGTTCCAACTCGGTACCCGCACGAGTGCGAATCGAGAGCTTCGAACAGCTGTGTGCGCTGCTTGGAACACAGCGCGACGTTCGCTCACTCGACGAAATTCTCAATCAGACGGTAGAAAAAGTCCCCTCACTCGTGTCCTGGGTGGTCGCCCATCCCTTCAGCGCGGTGGCGCGTCAGCACATTTGGCGCGACGTGCTGGCCACGGTCATTTGGGTCGCAAATAACACCTCCAAAGTCGTCTACTTGCGCCAAATCGACGTCGAGGGAATTGACACCAAATTCGTGGAACAAAATCGCAAGCTGCTCGACGACCTCCTATCGGTGGTGCTGCCTGAGCACCGGATTGATCCTGACTACAGCGCCGCCGACTTCGCTCGCAGGTTCCGCTTCCGAGCCAAGCCCTCCTATACCCGGCTTCGCCTCCTCAATCCGCAACCAGACTTCCCAAAGGAACTGAGCGAGGTCACCTTACGCTCTGAGGAGCTCGCCGTTCTCGAGCTGGTGGCTGACACCATTTTTGTTGTCGAGAACGAGATAACTTATCTCGCCTTTCCCTCTGTACCAAATTCAGTCGTTATCTTCGGAGCGGGATTTAGTCTCGCTGCCTTGCGAGACATTCCGTGGATGGATAACCGCGAGATCGTCTACTGGGGTGACATCGACACGCATGGCTTTGACATCTTGGACCGATTACGGACTCGTTTCAATCACGTACGTTCGATGATGATGGATCAGCAAACGCTCCTCGCCCATCCCCGGCAGTGGGTCACCGAGCCCAGTCCCACCAATCGAGCGCTATCGAATCTTGACGATACAGAGGCAGCCTTGTACCGCGACCTCACAGAGGACCGCTTCGGCCGAGCGGTTCGACTTGAACAAGAGCGTGTGCGCTTCTCGTGGCTGCAACAGTCGCTCGAGCCCTGGAGTAACTGCGAAATGAGAGCAGCGACGCGCGACGGCTCCAGCTGAACTCAATTCTCGTTGTTGGTGTTGCAACCCCGACGACAGCAATCCTGAATTGGTGGTTACAGCGGCGGTTCATCCTTGATCCACATTCCTCAATAAGGCCAGATTGAGCAGGTCACCGGCTATCACGTTGATGTGGTGAGTGGCAAGTGCCGTGCCCCCAACGACGTCATCGTCGCCGAGGCTATGGCACTTTGAGCACGCCGTCGGGGAACGAAGAGAATCCCGAGGAGGGACGATTCGTTCGACGTAGGAACCCTGAGGTCGTACTTGATTTCTCGTCGAAAGAGAGCCGCTCCTCTGACAAGCGTGAACGAAACGTCGATCTCGTCCTGGCGCGGATACGACTTCTCTTCGAAGACGCCGAGAAATTGGCCTCGATGAGGCTGGAGAACTTCCAGAACGATTGGGTTGCTCGCCGCGCCGCCAAGAACATCGTGGCTGAGAATGGCGAAGCGGTTGGGCGTCCTCCCTCGTCGTAACCGGAGAAGTTTCCCGGTATCAACTGGAACCTGCCAGTCGGGACTGGCAACCGCATCGTCCACGACTACGACAACGTCGATCCCATGATCATCTGGACAGTGCTCAGCGACGACGTACCGGCAATGCGGGCGGCGCTTGGTTTTTAGTTCTGTCGCGGCTCGCTGCGAAGAGGCAGACGAGTGTCGTGGCCTCACGAGCATTTTGAGATGAGTCAAGATCTTGAAGCGTCACTGATTGGCGCCACACTCGAAGAATTGGTCGATGGGCCTTTAACCTTCGAACGACCCGTCGTCGTGCGCATCAGAAGGTGAATGGCGTTCGATCCCCGGCGACGAAGTGTCCGCTTGATAACCGCGCTCGCGATACTCGTCTTGGGTCATCGGCCTGCCCGCAAAGCTGGCCGTGACCGCCTCTTCGGGGCGCCGCTGATTTTGGGTGACTTGAAAAGCGAGCGAACGTTGGTCGGCGTCGGTGAGCGGAGGCTGCACCATGCTCCTCGGCCACAATCGATGATAGAGGACGGTGTTGATCTCGGCCGCGTAGATCGTGATCTCGGCTCCGATGTAGATCCACGCCACGAGCCCCAGCACGATGGCAAAGAACCCGTAGATGGCGCTCGCTCCCTTGAGGTCGTGGCCGACGACGTAGCCGCCCACCGCTTGCAGGATGGTCCACGCCACTCCCCCGACGACGACGCCGGGGATCAAGGACCGTGTGGCCACTTGTCGCGGAGTGAGTGTGCGAAATGCACCGAAGTAGAGCGCCACATTCACGATGACGGCGAGTACTTCTCCGAGGGCTCCCAGCCAGAAGTTGTGCCGACCGAAGGTGCCGAATCCTGCGAGCGCGGTGGTGAGAATCAACGCCACTGCGAGTTCGACCAGGAAGATGATCGCGCGCGCCATTCGGGTGAAGTAATTGGGGCGCACCGCCGCGGGAACATTCCAAATCTGCGCCATGGAATAGAGTCCAGCCTGCGCGAGTCCCGTGGAGCCGTAGACCAAGAGGACCATCCCAACGATCAGACCGAGCACCGAACTGCGCTTGATGACGTGAATGTTCTGACCCAGTTGTTGGCCGATGATGGGAAACTGTCCGAAAGCCGAATGCAGCACCCGCGCGCGTTCCGCAGGGTTGCCCGCGAGCACGATGCTCAATATGGTCACCAGAAGAAGGAGAAGCGGAAACACACTCACGAACATGGCGTAGGTGACTTGGACGGTGAGGCTGCCAGCGTTATCGTCACCGTACTTCTTGATGACGCCGAAGAAGAAGGATGGGATCAGATGGCGCTGTTGAAACCCATCCAAATGGCGAATCGTTCGTTCGACGACATTCACGTCACTCACACCCCTTGTTTGACTCTCACCGTTGGTCTTGACGCGGAATCGCCACTTCTTCGAGTATGAGTTGAAGGGTCGCCGCTGCCGGAATGGCGACGAGCGCGCCGATCAGTCCCAGCAACGCCGCGCCAATGAGTGTCGCGACGATGGTCAATCCAGCGGAGACCTTTACCGTTCGTCCCATTACGCGAGGATTGAGGAAGTAATCCTCGAGATACCGGTATACGATGTAAAAGATGGCAGTGGCGATACCGATCGAGATGCCCCTCGTCAGGGCGACCAGTGACACCAGAACACCAGCAACGGTGGAGCCGACCAGTGGGATCAGATCAAAGATCGCGACCGCGAGTGCCAGCACGAGAGCGTATCGAACCCCGAAGCAGATGAGCCACACGTACGTCCCCACTCCAGATATCAAGGAAGTCACGAGATTGCCCAGCATGAACCCTCCGACGCGAGAGAACACTTCGTTCGTGAGCAGGTCGACTCGCTCGCGTCGACTTCGCGGAATCAACGCCAGCCACAGTCTGCGAACCCCGGGTAGGGCAATGAGGAAATAAATGGTCAGTGCGACGACGCTGATCGTCGCGACACCCAGTGAGAGCAGCATCTTTCCCGCTCCAAAAACACCTCCGACGGGAAGTTTCAGAGTCGAATTTCGTTTGAAATAGCCGGTTAAATGAAGCTTGACCGCGAGCTTTCCAGCCCAACCTTTGCCCGCCGCGAGATTCGCCTCGTAATGAGGGTAGTTCTTCACCAGGACGTGAAATTCGTGTGAGATGGGAGCGACGGTGGACAAGGCAAACCCCGCGACGATCAACAGGAATCCGGCCGTCACTACGCCAACGGCAATACCGCGCCGTAACCCTCGAGAAACGAGGACCTCAATGATGGGGTTGAGTCCGATGGCGATGAACAAGGCGAGTCCGATGATGACGATGACGGCCGAGATGTCGGCAATACCCCTGACGATCACGTAGGCGACGGCGACGCCAAACGCGGCGTTCATCCCGATGAAAAAAGGTGTGCGCCGGTTAAAGGGGCGACCCAACACTCCCAAGTTCTGCTCCGTCTCGTCGAGTCCTCGTTCGACGTCAGCCGGGAGGATCAACAGTGGGGGCGTCTGGGGATCAACGCTCTCGTTGGATTCATCAGAGGGAGATGTCATGTGGCTCCTCGAACTCGTGCGGTTGACTCGCCATACCAGACCCTAAGTGGCTTCGGCGCCATTGAAAGGAACGATCGCAACGTTGGTCACCTAGCCGCTCCCGGCCCAGCCATGGATCCCGCACACGAATTTCGCGGTTAGCGGCGACTAGCAAGCAATTCTCTACGATTCCTCCCGCGACGTCTCGGCGAACATTCGTGCGAGGGCGATTTTCGTCAGTCAGAAAAATCTCCATGATCACCGCGCCCTGGCGTCGTTGAATTGATCTACGTCACATTGTGCCACAATCGAACAACGAAGGTTCAAACGAGAACAGCCCGCTCCTCGCATGACTTCAGACGGTATCGTCCGCACGTGCGTGGCTAACTCTTCGTACACGCACGCGGAGTCTGGATACTGCGATGAATTCCAAGTACCGCGCTTTTCGTACGACTCTCGACTCGCAGTCGCACGTTCCATCTTCATCCACCTCTCATATGCGAGTCCGGTCATCGCAACTTGATCGTTCGCTCTGGTGACCAATTATCGAGACCTTGAAAATCGGAGTCAAGCGGTATTTCGTATCACCAGCATTCAATTGCGAACGGTGTCTCGCGCAGATTCACCGAACAAACTTTTTGTGATGACGAATTACCAGTCATCACAACGCAACTCAGGTTCGCGACGTCGCCAATGAAGTGGTGAGTGTGGCGCGCATCATTCGCCATCTTCGTAATCTCACATCAACTTCCAAGATAGTTCTGTCACGGAAAGCGATTCGTTTATCGGTGATTCCGAACAGTAATCGCACCCATCGCGTCGTTTCATCAAAATATTCCCTGGAGGACCGAATCGCGTTGGGAGGGAATTGCGCATCGAGGACCCTTAGCCCTCCGACGATGAATGTCCATAGGAAGATTGCTCCCGCTAGAGATCTCGCCACCGAATTGTGGGGTGAGACATTCGTCTCTGGACGATGCGTCCCTGGGTCGCGCCTAGTGCGCTTTGTGGATCTGCCGTCAGTTCAGACCACGGCACTTGATCGTCCGACGAGTGGACCGAGCAATCAGCCGTCAGCCGACGGGGTATGACTCTCAAGGAACTCATATATGTCGACGCGGTCGACGCCAGTAAACGTACCCGTCGGAATTGCCGCGAGCAGCGACGAATTGAGCTGCGCGCTGGGCCAAGCCATTCCATCCCACCGACTCGCGAGCACCGCCGACGGACGACGACAACACTGCTCGTCGGGGCAGGTCGACTTAAACCGCTTCTTAGTATCTCGACCTCGAAACCACCGGGCGTCCTCAAACGTCGTTCCAAGGCTCACGGAGAATACACCTGTCGATGCCACTTGAATGCTCGAGGTGCACCAATAGGTCCCGCCGGGCTTGTCGGAATACTGATGGTAGGGAGTTAGCCGGTCATCGATGGAGAACACCTGGCGCGCGGCCCACCACCGACAAACGATCTGCCCCTCCACTGATCCCAGGGCGTCAGTCGGAAAGACGACATTATCGTTCTCGTACGCCTTTGAAATCACCCCGCTGTCGTGCACTTTCAAGAAGTGCACAGGGATATCCAAGTGGTGCGTCGCGAGGTTGGTGAATCGGTGTGCGGCCGTCTCGTAGGGAACCGCGAAGGTATCTCGGAGGTCCTCGACTGAGAGCTCCCGCACCACTTTGGCGCCACTGAGAAACTCCACGGCGCTCGCTTCTGGGATAAGGAGCGCGCCCGCCAAATAATTAGTCTCCACTCGTTGACGAAGGAGCTCTTCGTAGTCTTTGGGTTCCTTCATTTCGAGCACGTGCACCGCGAGAGCTTGGAGAAGTGCAGAGCGCGGATCAATTCCTCTGAGAGCTGCTGGAAGATAGATCCTCCCGTTGCGATGATCAGTGATGCTGCGCGTGGACTTCGGAAAATCTCCAACATAGTGAAGCGAAAAGCCAAGATGATTCGCCAGCTCACTCGCACTCCTTTGAGAGAGCGGGCCTCCGCGATGATCAACGAGGCGAAGCAGATCTTGGGCGATTACTTCAAGATCAGCAAAGTAGTTGTTGCGGCTTCGTTGATCCAATCGAAGTGCGGTATTGGCCTGCCGGGCGATTTCCGGAGTGGCAGCCCGTTCGTGGTGAAGACGTTGGATCTCGTCATGGAGCGCCAAGATCGTTGCGATAGCGTCATCGCTCAGTGACTTTCGAATCGCGAGACTTGAAATGTTCAGCGAAGAGAAGACGCTTCCTCGTTGCGCTCGGTCGAGTGCGATCTCGAGAGCAGCGCGTCGACTCGGCGGCTCCGAGTTCATCAAAGTCTCGACCGTTGTGTTCAACGCCGATGCGATCAATCGAAGCTCGCTCAACTTGAGTTCCTTACGACCATTCTCAACGAGTGACACCTGCGACGGCGCACGCTCGAGCCGGGCCGCGAGTTCGGTAACGGTCAGACCTTGAGAAAGGCGCCGATCTCGGATACGTCGCCCAATGGCGAAAGCTATGGTCGCATCCTCGTTGATCTCCGGCAATTCGACGTGCGACATGGAGAAATAATACCGTTTTTTCTGTATCCGGAAATAATTGGCAAAGTTTGTCGAATTTCCAGTATTTTCTTGCGATTTCTTCCCACCATCCTGTTACGTTGAGCCCACCAGTGCACGCAGGAGGGGACAACAATGGAAGATTTACCGAAGGGTTTTCAGCCGGGAGACCAAACCCAAACCGAGGAAGCACTCGAGTTCGATTGGGCCAACGATTCCCGCTGGGAGGGTGTCCGACGCGACTACCGGGCGAAGGAAGTGATCTCCCTGAGGGGGCCCGTCCGCGAAGAGCGCACTCTCGCCCAGCGTGGTGCCCAGCGACTGTGGCAACTAATCCAAGAGAGCAGGTCCGACTCCACCCAGTGGGTCGCCGCCCTAGGAGCGCTCACCGGCAATCAGGCGGTCGCTCAAGTGAGGGCTGGGCTCGAGGCGATCTATCTTTCGGGTTGGCAAGTCGCAGCTGACGCGAACTTGAGTGGACAAACCTACCCCGACCAGAGTCTCTACCCGGCGAACTCGGTCCCCTCCGTGGTGAGGCGCATCAACAACGCACTACTCAGAGCGAGTCAGATCGAGTTCATCGACGGCAACACCGACAAGGACTGGCTCGTGCCCATCGTCGCCGACGCCGAAGCGGGATTTGGCGGCCCACTCAATGCATTCGAGTTGATGCTGTCAATGATCGACGCCGGCGCCGCGGGCGTGCACTGGGAGGATCAACTCGCCAGCGAGAAGAAGTGTGGGCACATGGGCGGCAAGGTGCTCGTACCCACGAGTCAGCACATCCGTACCTTGAATGCGGCTCGTCTCGCCGCGGACGTGGCGAACGTCCCGACGCTCGTCATCGCTCGTACGGATTCCCTGGCCGCGAATCTCTTGACCAGTGACGTCGACGAACGCGACCGCCAGTTCCTGACCGGCGACAGAACGTCGGAGGGATTCTACGAAGTCAGGAGCGGGTTCGACGCCGCGATGTCGCGAGGACTCGCCTACGCTCCCTACGCCGACCTCCTGTGGGTCGAAACCGGAGAACCCGATCTCGCACTCGCGAGAAAGTTCGCCGAAGGTTTCAAAACGCAGTTTCCGGACAAGATGCTGGCGTACAACTGCTCACCGAGCTTCAATTGGAAGCGCCACCTCGACGATGCGCAAATCGCTCGCTTCCAGCGAGAACTGGCGGCGATGGGGTACGCGTTCCAGTTCATCACCCTGGCCGGATTCCATTCGCTCAATCACTCAATGTTCACGCTCGCACAGGGGTACAAGGACCGTGCGATGAGCGCATACGTGGAGTTGCAGGAAGCCGAATTCGCATCCGAAGCCAATGGCTACACCGCAACGAAGCACCAGCGCGAAGTGGGAACCGGCTACTTCGACCGAGTGTCGACCGCTCTCAATCCCACCAGCGCCACCCTCGCCCTCGTGGGCTCCACCGAAGAGGAGCAGTTCTAAGTATGAATGACCTACTTGACACTCTTTCCGGGGTGCTCGTCTCGGGACGAATGGACGAACGATTTGAAGAGATACTCACCGACGACGCTCTCGAATTCCTTCGACAACTCCACCTGTGCTTCGAGGCCGATCGGCGCGATGCCCTCGCCCAACGATCGATGTCTCGACATCGGATCAAGAACGGTGGCCGGTTCGACTTCTTGGCCGAAACGAGCACGATTCGAGAGGACCCGAGTTGGCGGGTCGCCGGCGCCGGACCGGGACTCGACGACCGTCGGGTGGAAATCACCGGTCCGACCGATCGCAAGATGACGATCAATGCGATGAATTCGGGCGCTCGGGTCTGGCTGGCCGATCAAGAGGATGCGACGAGCCCGACGTGGACCAACGTTATCGGAGGTCAGTTGTCGCTCCTCGACGCCATCCGTCGACGAATTGATTTCGTCACGCCCGACGGTCGCGCCTACACCCTCGGAGAGAAGACTCCCACCATCGTGATGCGACCACGAGGCTGGCACCTCACCGAGGCCCATCTTCGGCTGCAAGATGACTCTGGCGCTTCTATCCCGATGTCTGGTTCGCTCGTGGACTTCGGTCTGTACTTCTTTCACAACGCGAAGGAGTTGATGGAACGGGGACGAGGACCGTATTTCTATCTGGCCAAGACCGAGAATCACCTCGAGGCCCGACTGTGGGACGAGGTCTTCACGTTCGCAGAGAACTACATCGGGATCCCCCACGGCACCATCCGAGCGACGGTTCTGATCGAAACGATCTCGGCCGCGTTTGAGATGGAGGAGATCCTCTTCGAACTTCGCGACCACTGCGCGGGACTCAACGCCGGTCGTTGGGACTACATCTTCTCCATCATCAAGAACTTCCGTGACCAGGGAGAAGAATTCGTCCTGCCCGACCGATCGCAGATCACGATGACGGTCCCCTTCATGCGGTCCTACACCGCACTCTTGGTCGAAACGTGTCACCGGCGAGGGGCACACGCCATTGGTGGAATGAGTGCTTTCATCCCCAACCGACGGGACCCTGAGGTCACATCGAAAGCCTTCGAACAGGTTCGCTCCGACAAACACCGTGAGTCAACAGAGGGCTTTGACGGAACGTGGGTGGCCCATCCCGATCTCGTGCCAATCGCCTTCAGCGAATTCGACGCGGTTCTTGGAGATTGGCCCAATCAGATTGATCGTGTTACGAATTCATCTACGCCCTCGGCCCACGACTTGACGAATCTCGCTATCGAGAACTCCTACGTATCGACGTTCGGCGTCACAGCCAATGTGTCAGTGGGGGTGCGCTATATAGAGAGTTGGCTCCGTGGCGTCGGGGCCGCGGCCATCGACAATCTCATGGAGGATGTGGCTACCGCAGAGATCTCACGCTCCCAGATTTGGCAATGGGTTCACGCGGGGACGACGACGATTGAAGGAAACTGCATCACCGAGGATTACGTTTCTTCGATCATCTCAAATATCTTGGAAGACATCGATCGATTCGCGGGCGACCGATTTGACGATGCCGTCAAACTGTTCGAACAAGTCGCTCTTGGAGAGGTATTCGTGCCCTTTCTCACGATTCCGGGCTACGAGAAATTCTTCCAATAGGAAGTCGATCACTTGTGATGGCGCGATACAGTCCGCGAGTACCTAGTGGTCCTTCTGCACGAACATACGACGATGCTCATACGTGATCTTCACAGATTCGTAGCCGGTCGCGGCGATACTTTGATGGCACTCCCCCTCGACGCTTCAGGAACGAGGAATGGTGTGTCGCCATTCGTCAAGGCCGGCTCGATGTAGTGATTGGCGTGACTAGCGATGCTTAGGTTCGAACGTGCTGTCGGCGTTCGACTCGTGGTGAGCATCGACGTGGGTCGCCGAGTCCTCACCGATGGTGGCGCCACTTTGATTGCGCTCGGATTCACCGAACTTGGGTCGGCGCATCCAGATGTACGCACCGGCGTACAGAGAACAGAACAACAACATCATGACGATAGGAAAGACGACTGCCATTTGCTACCCCTTCTCTCTTCAATATGTTCCACACGACACGAGGCCGCGAATTCGCCTGACGACACCTTCTCGAAACAACGTGGGGTCGAACGCCCCGGTGCCCTGCTACCAACTTTAATCACGCACGATTAGTTCGTCCACTAACTAAAAGGATATACTGAAAAGGCTGAGATTGTACGGGGACTCGCTCCGTCATCGTCGATTCGCTCGCCACCAGCGGAGAGTTTCCGGGGCGTGAGATTTACGATGTCCGGGATGAGACGCGGTGAAACGGAGACGGCGTAAATGTCGCAAACTCACGAGTCAAATGATTCCGGGGCCCAGAGTCGTGACGGCGCGGCGGATCTCCGCGATCCCTTGGCCCTCGAACGCCAAGTGTGCTTCGCCCTGGTCGTCGCCTCTCGCAGTGTCCTATCGATCTATCGACCACTGCTGGAACCCATGGGGCTCACTCATCCCCAGTACTTGGTGATGCTCGCCCTGTGGGACCAGTCATCACTATCGGTTCGCGAGATCGGCGACCTCCTGGGTCTCGACTCGCCCACCCTCTCTCCATTGCTCAAGCGCCTCGCTGTCGCGGGTTTGGTGACGAGAACGCGAAGTGATGACGATGAAAGACGCCTGACGATTGAACTCACCAAACGGGGTCGTGAACTTCGCGAAGACGCGCTACGAATTCCTCCGGCAGTCGTTGCTCGACTGGGCATCGAGGTGTCCGAACTCGAGTCACTACACGCCGCTCTCAGCAAAGTCATTGCGGCCGCACGCGCTGCAGAAGAATAAGACGCACCTAGTCAGAAAAAACGACGGCTCTCGAGCTTCTCGAAAGATGCACTGAACCTCTTCGTGTGAAATTGCTTCGTGACCGAACGGCGGCGAAGTGGCTTCAGTTACCTGCATCGCCATTCGATGTATGCCAGAGGTTCACCGGAGGGTATGTCGCCACCAGTCGCACGACGTCCCCTGCGCGACGTGAAGGTTTGATTCACCCTCGATGTTCCTCGGAGAACTGGTTATCGTCGTTCTCGGGATCGCCATTCACCTGAAAGGCGTTACCTTCGGCGCCGGACTCACGGTCACCGTCGGGTTCATCGACCGGCTCGGGATCGCTGTTCACTTGAAAAGCGCTTCCTTCTGGTCCCGGCTCGTGATGACGTTCGTGCACGCGGGTAGCTTTGGACGAACTCGTAACTCCCCCACCCATCCATTTGCGCAGGAGATCTTTCAGACTTAACATTTGGGTCCCTTCAAATATTGTAGAACCGCAAGAGATTTTCTGACGGGAAAATCCAAGGCAAAATCGTCCGAGAACCCGTCGCTCTGTTTTCTTCTTGTTGTTCCGAGTCCTCAGTGAGGAATGCGACTACAAACTTCTATACCGTACGTAACGATACCGCCCTCCCCTTTCTTTGAAGCCATGAGGTCGATGCTGCGTGAGCCCCTTTGGATGAGTCGCACAGCACCATGAACTTGGAGTGGACCACTTCCCCAGCGAGGCGAACTTTGTCACCGGCCGCCTTCTGTCCCCGCATTGCGCGACGCTCTGTCGCCGAGTATCTTTCGGTCCACGACGGCGCCGATCTCGGTCTGCCGGGTGGGACGAGGATCACCGTCGGCTGGCCCCCCCAGATGGCGACGCTACGCGACGTACTGCGGCGATACGTTGGCTCGATCACTCGCGAGCCTCAGTGACGCGCCAGTTCAACGGGGATCTCCGGACGAAAGGAAGACGTTTTCATCGGCGTCGACGTATCGGTGATGAGACGCGTTGGTGACCGACTCGAAATGTTGAGACGAGAACGAGCCGTCGCCAGGAGAGTTCCGTGTTGCCGACTTTCGAAGTACCACGTGCCACGCTTTCGCCATCTGCTCTCAGCGGACCAGTTCGGGTTCGACGACCTGATGCCTCGTCGTTTTCAGCACCAGGGTGAGGGCCAGACCGACCACCGAGATACCCGACACGACTGCAACAGCCGTCTTCATTCCAGGGATCAGATGGCCTTGTTGCACCGACGTCGCGCCGGGTCCGATAATGGCGGACGTCACCGCGAGAACGATCGCCCCGCCCACTTGGATACTGGTGTTCACCAGACCCGACGCGAGCCCTTGCTCGTCGTTGGCAACGCCGGAGGTGGCCTGGGAGTTGATTGAAGGGAAGCACAACGCAAATCCGACGCCGATGAGCACCATCGTGGGCAACAAAAAGTCAACGTAGGACATCGTCGGATTCACTCGCAAGAAGAGAAGGTAGCCGACGACGAATGCGGAGAGACCAACCCCGATCAACTTCTTCGTCTCAAAGCGTTCGAGGATCTTGGCCATCTTGGTGGCACTGGCCACCACGATCAACCCGGTAGGCAAGAAACCCAGGGCCATCGCAATGGGCGACCAGCGCAGCGAATCCTGCAAGTACAAGGTCGCGACGAACTGAAACGAGATGTAGCCACCGAACATCACGGCGCCCGAGAGGTTGGCGTGCACCAGAGACGATGAGCGCAAGATACCCAGACGTAAGAGGGGGCGGGGATGGTGCTGTTCGATCCTGACGAACGATCCCAGTAGAACTGCGGTGACCACTAGACCGCCGAGAGTGCTCACGCTCAGCCAACCCTTGGCGGGGGCCTGGACGACGGTATACACCAGCGCCATCAGTCCTCCGGTACTGGTCAATGCCCCCAAGAGATCGAAGTGGGCCATCGTCACCTTCTCTCTGGCGGCGCGGGGGATCACTCGAAGACCAGCGGCCACTAAGGCCAACGCAATGGGGCCCGGAACTAAGAACGTCGCACGCCAACCCAGTTCGGTCAGGAGTCCCCCGAACACCAAGCCGAGTGAGAATCCACTCGCCCCACAGACCGTGTAGATCGACAGTGCTCGATTGCGCGCCATACCTTCTTTGAACGTCGTCGTGATGATGGAAAGTCCGGCAGGAACGGTGAAGGCCGCCGAGGCGCCCTTGACGAAACGCAAGGCAATCAACGCCACGTCATTGCTCATCACGGCGCTGAGGACCGACGCGATACCAAAGACGGTCACCGCGGCTAGGAAGACTTGACGGCGCCCCAGCAGGTCGCTCGCACGACCGCCCAGCAAAAGCAGTCCCCCGTATCCGAGCACGTACGCGCTAACGATCCATTGCAGGGAGCTTGAAGTCAGGTGAAGGCCACGGCCGATGGAGGGTAGGGCCACGCCGACCATGGAAACGTCCAGACCGTCGAGAAAAAGCGCCCCGCACAGCACGACCAGCAAGATCCATATTTGACTCGTCCAGCGGGTATCCGCTTCGACTTGAGATGAGGGTGTAAGTGTCACGAGAAAAAGTATATGTGTATGCATCTAATGTTCATGCAATTAATGCATGTACTCAAATATCCCCGATCACTGTTAGTATGTGCGGGTGGCAAAAGTCGAAGACGACGAACAATTAGCTGCCGAATGGCACGAGATGATGGGCCGTTTTCGCCGCCTGGTCTGCAATCTCGATCGTGAACTCGAGAACAAACACGGGATATCCGCGAGTGACTTCGAAGTCCTGCAACTCTTGAGTGAAGCGCCCGCAGGCAAACTAAAGATCCACGAACTTGGCGAGCATGCGCACCTGACCCAAAGCGCGCTCTCTCGCCTGGTCGCCCGGCTCGAGAGTATGGGCATGGTGGAGCGATGCATGTGCGAGGACGACCGCCGGTCGGTCTTTGCCACCATCACCGCCGCGGGACGTAAACGCTACAGTCAGGCGCGCCCCACCCAGCGAGCGATCCTGCGCGCCGAGGCCGCTCAGTCATTGTGATCTCAGCCGATGACACCTCGTCATCTCGAGACTGTCGTTTCCTGTCGTCCACCAGACCTACTCGCCAGAAAATCAAAACAACCCGTCTTTAGGAGCGCGAAAGGACGATTTTTCCAATAATCGAACCATCCTCGACGAGGCCGTGCGCGCGTCGAAGCATCTCGGCGTTGATGGGACTGAGCTGGGTCGAAAGAGTAGAGCGAATCACTCCGGCGTCGACGAGTTCCGTCACCGCATTGAGAATGTGGTGTTGGGATCGACTTTCGGGCGTGAAGAGCGCGGCGGTGAACATGAACTCCCAGAGCCACGCGATGCTCTTGCGCTTCAGTGCTCCCATATCGACTTGTCCCGGATCATCGATTACGACGATTTTTCCGTAGGGTTTCAAGACTTCGCTAAAAACTTCGAGGTTGCCCTTCGAGTACGCACTGAAGAGGTAGTCGACTCCGTCGGGCGCAATGGCGCGCACGCTCTCCACGAGATCACTTCGATGATCAACGACGTGATGCGCACCAAGTTCCGTAACCCACGTTCGAGATTCGGGTCGTGACGCCGTGGCGATCAAGGTCAGCGACGTCAACTGGCGCGCGAGTTGGATCATCATGGACCCGACTCCTCCTGCCGCCCCGACCACCAGCATCGTGCCACTGCTCTCATTCGTCAGTTGCAAGCGCTCAAAGAGCGCTTCCCACGCGGTGATGGCGGTGAGAGGCATAGCGGCCGCCTCGGCGAACGTCAATGTGGTGGGTTTTATCCCCACGATGTTCTCGTGGACAAGATGATACGCAGAGTTGGTTCCCGCACGATCGATGGACCCCGCGTAGTAAACCTCGTCGCCGACCTCAAAGCGGCTGACGTCAGAACCGACTGCACTCACGACGCCGGCGGCGTCATATCCCAGCACTTTGGTCGCGCCCGCCGGATCAACGCCGCTGCGAACCTTCACGTCCACGGGGTTCACCGAGACTGCTTCTACTGCCACTAACAAGTCGTGGGGACCCGGACTTGGGACGGGCAATTCCACGTCGATGAGGCTCTCTGGATCGTCAATCGCCAAGTTGCGGCGGTACGCGACCGCGGTCATGGACGGGGGAAGTAGTGTCATGGCGTCATCGTACCGGTGGCATGGTGACAATCGATATTGTCACGACGCAACTCACTACGTCGCGAACTCAGCAGCGCCGATCAACAATTGACTGATCGCACCGTGGTCGCGCCAAATCGATTAGGGGAACTCGAATTGGAATTTTCGCGCAACGAGGCCGCGATCGCAATGGGAACGTTGCTGCGAACTGGCCACAACGACGCGACCTTCCCAGAGTCGTCCCGCCGAAGAGTTGGACTGGGTCGCACGCCTCGAGGTCAGCCGAGCGAAGGTTCTCCCGGAAGAGTGAATAGAGCCTGCCACGGCGAACCCGTCGGATTCGTGGCCTCGGCGGCCGGCGACTGGGCCACGTTGTACCACTTCGCTTGATACGGCAAACCGCCGAAGAGGACGCGCTGACCAGCCGTATACGTCGAAGATGGCGACCACGTGCGATAGGTCCCGGTCGGGAGAGTCGTCGTCGTGGGCGGGTGCGATCCGGCGAGTACGGGACCGATGAGTTGCCACGGGGTCTCGGACTGATACTGGACCACAGTTGCCGGGTCCTGACCCTGGGTGTACCACTTGGCGTCGTAGATCTCGCCCTCACGCACGACCTTATAATTCGCCGGGTACGTCACCGAGGGCTGCCACTGCGGGTAGGGACCGGGCGAATTCGAGGGGGCGAGAGCAATGCCGCTGGTCGTCGCCATCGCGCCGACGCCGTCTCGTCCCGTCAACACCGCGAGGGCCTTGGAAAATCCCATGGGCGACTCGACCGCACCCGAACACGCATTGGAGAGGACCCCGACTTCGGCGAAGGCCGACCCGCACTGGGCGTCGCGATTGAGCGACCACATCGAGACGCGGCCCCAATGTCGCGCCGCGGCGACAGTGGCGACCTGGGTGGCCGCGGCGACCGAGAGATTCTCGCCAGCCGAGTCGTTTTCGCCGATCATCACCGTGACGCCGAAGCGTTCGGGTAGCGAGGAGGTAACACCGTAGTGCTGGTAGAGATTGGCCACCTGGGCCTCGGCCGCCGTGGCGACGGTGAGCACGCTGTGGCCCATCGACGTTTCGGACTGGCCGAAGTCCATCGCCATGGCGTTGATACCCGCCGGCACGATCTTGTGCGCGAAGAAGGCGGCGGCCACCTTGAGCGCGGCGTCGGGAACTCCGCCCGGACCGGCGGGGATGGTGATCCACACCCCGAGGTGGTGCGGACCTCCGTCGCGAGCGATCACTACCGCGACCGCCGCGGCTCGTCGGTCAATTGACGCGCCATCGGTGAGCGCCGAACCTTCCACGTCGAAGTCGAGGAGCTGGGGGTGATAGCGCGAGACCACATGTTCGTACGCCTTCGTCAGTGCCGACACACTCGTACACGCCTGCGCCAAATCCACGTGGTCACGTCCACCAAAGGAGATGATCGTGTCGCCGCCGATCGCGTGGTACTGGGCCACCCGGCTCGAGAGGTTGAGTGACGCGTCGGCCTCACCAAGTGAATACGCATCACCCCACGAGGGCGAGCACTGGTCGCCGCTCGCGACCACGAAGCCCAGCACACTCTGACGAGCGGGGTTGAGCGTGGGATCCTGGAACTGGTACGTGGGGGTCAACGTCGCGTCGACGTAGGGGGCGTACCACGTCGACGTCGCCACCGCGGCGTCCGCGGGGGGCGACAATCGATCGCGCAGCCACCAGCCCCCGGCGCCGATCGCCGCTAGTACGACGACCAGGGCGAGCGTCACGCGCACCGGGGAGTAATGGGGCGTCACCTCCACGTCGTCGGTGTCCCACGCGTCGAGCGTCGACGGCGCAGGGGGTGAAGAATTGGGTGAGTGGGTCACGTCGAAAAACCTCGATCGGATTCGTGTTCGGCCCTTCGATCGTAACCAGGCCCCGGCAATTCCTTCACAACTCCGGCGCAAATCGACGAAGTGGGGCACATAATGATTCTGGCCCCGTCAAAGAGGACCGAGCCCAGAATGACGAGACAAAGGGGACGCGTGCTACGACGCACCGACCACAACGCGGGACGTGACGACCGACCGATCAATATTCTCCCGCCCGCCATCTCCGACCGTCGCGTCACGATGGGGCGACTGGCGGTGGTCTCGACGTTAGTCATCTGGCTCATCTATGTCGGCTCGTGGGTCGTCGGTCAGTTCTTCGACGGTGGCGCAGCAACGACTCGAGCCAAGGTCGAAGCCGTGGGGTACTTAGCCGTCGTAACGCTCTTGACCGGCTCGTCGCTCGCCTACCTCATGACTCGCCTGGGCTACATGTACCGGACGCAACAACATCGGCGCGTTCCGCGGGCGGTGATCGATGAGTTCTTTAGTCACTCCCTACCGACCATCACGGTCATCGTCCCCTCCTACCAAGAAGAGCCTCGGGTGATCCGCAACACGCTGCTCTCGGCGGCGCTCCAGGAGTACCCCGTCTTACGCGTCGTGCTATTGATCGATAACGACCCATCACCCACCAGATCAAAGGACCGACTCCTGCTCACGGCGGCACGATCTGCAGCTCGTCAGGTCGAGGAATTACTGAGCGAGCCCGCTGCTCACTTCGCTCAGACTCTGGAGTCCTTCGAAAAATCAGTCACGGCAAGCGCCCCGCGGGTATCGGACATGCGCGACCTCGCCGCACACTACGAACGCGCCGTTCTCTACGTCCGGGCGTGGTACACCCCGGAGAATCACGACGACCCCGCCGAGCGCTTCTTCGATGAACACGTTCTGGGCTCCCTGGTCAGTGATCTCGGCGCCACCGCCGAGGCGCTTCGCCGCGCGGCCGATGAGGACATCGTGTTGCCGGCCGAGCGGTTACACCAGTTCCACCGCCGGCTGGCCTGGACGTTCCGGGCCTCGATAACGAGTTTCGAGCGCAAGCTCTACGCCAACCTGTCACACGAGGCCAACAAGGCCATGAACCTCAACTCCTATATCAGCCTGATGGGGGCGTCGTATCACGACGTCGAAAGCGTCGCCGGGCGCGTTCTGGTCCTCGCCTCGGCGGGTAAACGCTCGCTCGAAGTGCCCGACACTGACTACGTGTTGACCCTCGATGCCGACTCGGTCGTACTACCCGAGTACTGCTTGCGCCTCGTCCACCTTCTCCAACAAGCGCAGAACGCCGACGTCGCCGTCGCACAGACCCCCTACAGCGCCTTCCCCGGCGCGATTTCCACTCTGGAGCGCGTCGCGGGGGCGACGACCGACGTGCAGTACATTGCGCACCAGGGCATGACCTATTACAACGCCACGTTCTGGGTGGGGGCCAACGCCGTGTTGCGCAAGCGCGCCCTCGACGATATCCGCGAGACCACGTACATCGGTGACTGGCCCGTGCACCGTTACATCTCGGATCGCACCGTCATTGAGGACACCGAGTCCACCATCGATCTAGCCCAACGAGGATGGCGTCTCGTCAACTACCCCGAACGACTCGCGTATTCGGCCACCCCACCCGACTTCGGCTCACTCGCGATCCAGCGCCGTCGCTGGGCCACCGGTGGTTTGATCATCGCGGCGCGGCTGAAGCGAATGACCCGCGAGCGGCGCGGTCGTGGTCAACGAACGAAATTCTCAGAACTGCTCATACGTGCCAACTACTTAGCCTCGATCGCCTGGAGCACCACCGCACTTTTGTTGTTGCTCATCTATCCATTCAACGCCAGTCTGTTGCAACCGATCCTTATCGCCCTGCCCATCCCCTATTTCGTCGCCATGGGCTCGGATTTGCGCGCCCTCGGGTATCGACGTCGCGACTTAGCGCGAACCTATGGCTTCAACCTGCTACTAATTCCCATCAACTTGGCGGGGGTGGGAACGTCGCTGATCCAGGCCATCCTCTCGGACAAGAGCGCCTTCGGACGCACTCCCAAAGTTCGCGAGCGTACCATTCCCGCCCTAAGTTTCATTATCGCGCCCTACGTCATTGACGTTGTGGCCGGATACACGCTCTGGCGCGACGTCGTGGATCGACACTGGGTGAATGGCGTGTTCGCCACCATCAACGTCGTGCTTCTGAGTTACGCCATCATCGCTTTCGTAGGAGTGCGCTACTCCATCATCGACGTCATACGCCACGTACAGTTACGCCTGTACAAGCCCGTTCGTCCTGCTCCCCGTCCTGTGGGCGCCGCGCTCGACACCGCCAACAGCGACTGGGCGTCGATCTTGCACCTCGGAGTCGCTCACGCCGGCACCGCTACCAACGCCACCTCCTCCGCGTCGGTGACGGCGACTACGACCGTGTCCGCCGCGACGAGCGACGAGGTGGGCGCTCACGTCGTCTTCCAGGCCATCTGGAATCTCGCGGAACGTCGAATTGTCGGTTACGAGGCGCTGAGTCGCTTCGCCGACGGCGGCGCGCCGCACTTTCGCGTCGCCGAGGCGTCCACGAGCGGTTCGAGCATCGAACTCGAAACGCTACTCGCTCGCCACGCCCTCGAGGCCGCCGACCGGCTCCCCGAGGGGGGCTACCTCGCGATCAATGCTTCGCGGGCGATGACGATCTCGGGCGCACTCATCTCACTGGGGTCGCGACAGTCGCGGCCCCTCGTCGTTGAGGTAAGTGCCGTGGAACTCAGTACCATCGCGCAGTTCTCACCGCGTCTCCCTCAGGGAGCTCGTTGGTGCCTGAGCGACGTCAGCCTCACGGAGGAGGGGGTTGCCGTGGTGCGACGGCTTCAACCTCATCAAGTCAAGATTGATTCGCTCTGGCTCACCGAGACCGCCGACCCCGAAGTCAGCCACTCCCTGCAATCACTCAAGAGTTACTGTGCGAGCGCGGGCGTCGACCTGATCGTCCAACGTATTGAGGTCGACGAGGATCTCAGGACGGTGGAGAGAAACGGCGTTGCTCTGGGCCAGGGTTATCTCTTAGGGCGCCCGCGCGACGTCGGCGCCGTCCGCGTCGACTAAGCCACGATCGAACATCAATCAAGAGTCAACCAATGCTGCACCCGACCCCCACCGGAGTCGAAGCGTACGGTGAAATTCCGTCCCACGCCATCTTGAAAGTACTCGCCGCGACGAGAAGGAAGGTTTTTGCATGGTGACAACTATCGAACAGTTCCGTCTCGATGAGGATTAACTGAGGCAGTACTCAATTATGGTTGGCGTCTCAGAAATATCCAGGAGACACCGAACTTGTCAGTGAGCTGGCCGCACTGACCAATGGGCAAGTCATGGAGTTCTTGAAACCTCCGCTCGTCCGCGCCATCCGCCAACTGCTCAAACGCGGCGTACACTTCATCGGATTGGTCACCAACAAGCAAAACGGCGAACGTGTTTCCCGGTTTGGGTTCCTCAGCGGCAGATGCCATCCGGTCAGTTGCGGATATTTCAATATCACCGCTTTTTAAGTAGGAGGATTCGTGAGCACACCGGAGATGACGTTGGACCGGCGTTATAGCGGCCCTGACGCAGTACCAACCCAATGGGGTGCCACCCGTCAGGAGATTGAATCCGCTCAGCTCTTCTGGCTCACGACGGTGCGAGTTGACGGACGGCCACACGTCACCCCTCTCGTTGCGGTCCGGCACGACGACGCCCTGTATTTCACTACGGGCAGCGGCGAGCATAAGGAGTGGAACCTTGCGTGACGACCTCCACGTCATCTTGACGACTGGCCGCAGTGACTGGCGTGAAGGCCTCGACATCGTTCTCGAGGGCGACGCCCGACTGGTCACTGATGTGGCAGTGCTCAAAGGTGTCGGCGACGCCTGGAACGCTCAGCGGGATGGCCGCTGGGAGTACCTTGAGCGCGATGGGCGCCTTCACCATCCCGATGGCTTCGAAGTACTCCCCTACGTGGTCGTACCGACCAAGGTGCTCGCCGTCGCCAAAGGCGCGTTCGCTCACACCGTCCACCGCTTCAACGCCGATTGATTGTTGGGGCTCCAAAGAGTTATCGTCCCCAGGAAAACCCCTCGACCGCACGGTACCCCGAGTCGACGAACCAGCGTCAACAATCCACAACCGGAGAATCGGCGGGTTGACGCCTGGGGCCGTCGAACTTGCAGGTCGTCGATTCTCAACTCATCATCGGGGCAAGGTCGCCTGAGTCCGGAGCACTTTCCTGCTGCTGGCCTGCTCGAGGTTCGCACTCCCGCACGTTTCATAGCGATGCCTTCATTGTCCGGATCGTATTGCTCTAGACGCTGCCACGCTGCGTTAGCGACGGAAATGAGATCAGTCGTAGTTCAGCGCACGTTGATACCAGGTGCCTGGTCGACCTCCGGGCTCAGCCGGGCCGGCGGAAGCGAACCCTGCCTTGGTCAGCACCTTCTGGGATGCGACGTTATCGAGGGTGGTCGCTGCCCTCAGCGTTCGCAAACCGTACTCCGCGGCCGCGAGCTGACACAGTTCTTGCACAGTTGCGGTCGCCACACCGCGACCCGCGACGTTCTCGGCGAGCCGGTACCCGAGTACGGCGGTACCGTCGTGAATTTCGACCAGATTGAAACGCCCGAGTACCGTGCCATCATCGTCGACGAGTACGTGGAAGATGCAAGCCTCTGTCTCCTGCTCAACCAGCAAGGCGTTGTAATTCTCGGTGAAATGGATGTAGAACTCATCGCCACGGTCGGAGATGAAAGCGGCGAAGTAGGAGCGATTCGCTAGTTCGAAGGCTAAGACAGCCGGAGCGTGGGCGGCGCATAAACGCTGCAATATAGGCACGAGCCAATCGTAACGAAATGCCGTACATCCGTGGGGGGGGTTCGATCGGAGGTGACTTCGAGCGAGCCTCAATTCCCCAAGTCTGTCAGGCCGACAGCCGAGATCTTCGACTGGTGACCATTTCCTTGGAACAAGGAGAGGGTGACCTTGCCACGAGTGGCGGCCAACCCTCGAGCACCGTGACGTACCCATCGGCACTCGTGCTAAACCGCGTACGAAATTAGATTGCTCAATCGTCTCGAATGCGCCACTGTCAATATATTTAGAATCTTGGGGATCATCGTTAAATCCAATGCAGAAACCTCAACGAACCACTTACCAGTAGGGAGTTGAAATCATGAGCGAACTCAAGATCACCGAATCTCGCGACATCAACACTCCCGCAACTCGCATCTTCTCATTCTTAGCTGATCCAGCTATGCACCCTCAAGTAGATGGAACGGGAATGTTGCGGTCGGCGGTAGAGAACAGACCAATCTCGAAGGTGGGCGACGTGTTCTCCGTGTCCATGACCCACTGGGCTCGAGGAAATTACATAACGGAGAACCATGTTGTCGAGTTCGAGCAGGATCGTCGCATCGCGTGGGCGCCTGTCGCGCAAAAAAGTGAAAGAAGTGAATCTCATTGCAATGGTGGCACTACCGAATCTCGCTGGTGGGGCTGGTAACTCGAGCCATTGAGTGAAGAAAGTACACGTGTGACTAAGTTCTTCGAAGGACGCCATTTATCCGAAAGACTAAGAAAATTCATCAGGGACGGAGAGTTCTGGAGGCCAGCCATGGTGACCAGTTTGGAGAATCTAGAAGAGCTAGCGAAAAGTTCAGACAAAAAACGACGGGGCAAGGAAAAATCAGCAACTGCATCCGAATTCGCTGAACTTTTCCAAAGCCATTAATTCAGATCTCTGACAGCTTTTAGATTCGAGACCGCCTTGAAGGAACAGTGTTGTCGGTGATGGGAACGCGGGAGATACCAAAATGTCCAACTGGAGTACTGAGAAGATAGTTGAGACCCTTGCGTCCCTCGACCAGGCTTCCGTGAACGATGATTTCCTTGAGATCTCGACCGCGGACTACAGACTCCTTCGTTATCCAGAGAGGCTGTTATCACCGACGTTACCCGCGGCGCAGGTCATATGGTCATGTACGTCACTTCCGCTCGACGTCGTATTCGATGAGATAGCAACATCGGTTTGCGAGTGGGGACTCGATGCCGTCCATTGGTGGGTGACAAGTACAACGCGACCGCCCGAGACGGAGACCTTTCTCCTCGCTCGAGGAGGGGTCGTGAGCGATGCGATTCAGATCTTGGCTCGTGATCTCGGTGCCGGCACTGTCCTTGGTGACATGTCAAATGACGTCGACGTCGAACTCGTCTACGACGAGCGATCACTACGAGCCGCGATGGATGTCGAGACTCAAGGCTGGGGCAGATCGCCGCTCGGCGACGAAGAGATGGAGCGCCGACTGGCCGAGGTACTTCAAGACCTCGAATCGGCGACTCGCTTTCAGTTCGTGGTTTTCATAGAGGGTAAGCCAGTGTCAACTGGGTGTTGCAGAGTTGAGGGCGATGTCGGGAGGCTGTACGGAGCGGTTACTTTGTCCGAGTTCCGATCACGTGGTGCGTACCAAGCCATACTCTCTGCGCGATTGCGACAGATTCAAGAAGTCGGCGCGACTATCGCTCTGACTCGAGGACGACCACTGACGTCCGGTCGGATCTTGGTGAAGTCCGGTTTCACGGTTCACGGCGAGGAGAGGTGCTACCGACTCGCAGTTAGCTGACCACCAGGACGCACAGGGCGTCGCGGGTGACGTTGCAGCACTTGGTGAGAACGTGAGCCCAAATGGATGTCGCTGGGCCGACCCGCACAATCTAATGGTGCACGAGCGAATGGAAGGATCTTGTGGAAGCCTAGAGATTGTGAACGAAACTAGTGGCGACCGTGAAGAACACACGGATGCTGTGGGTACTTCGAACAAAAGAGTGCAATTGGCTCGCCGCCACGGCGCTTGGCTTGTGTCGCTGATATCTGGAGTCGTTGTTCTCGCAGCGATGCCGTTCTATCGCCATCTCGGTCCACTCCCAACCTCAACCGGCTGTCACTCGTTACCCAGTGGTTTCGTATGCCAATCCCTGCTTCATTCACAAAGTTTCCTCGGCATTGGCCTTGGATCATCGACAATAGGATCTGTCGGCAATTCTGGACCAGGCACAACGACGTACTGGGTAATCAGTATTTTTGTCGGAATGCTGCTCGTGGTTGTCTTTTACTGGTCGCGTACTTACAAGATGGGAATATCGAAGCGGATCTGGCCAGTCGTGACAATCTGCCTCGGCGCGCTCATTCTCGGCGTGGCGAGTCGAAATTGGTTCTCGCTTATCCCTTCCGACGTGACGATCCGAGGCATGCAAGCGCTCTTCCTAATTGGTCTCGGGTTGATGGTGCTCGCACTCATTGATCGTCGCTGGAGTTTCGCATTGTTCGTTGCTGGTTTCCTGGGTCTCGCTTTGCTGTCGTGTCTCTACGACGTCGTCAACTTGTTCCAGCGGTTTGGCATCGGTGCAAGTTGGTCAGCGAAGGACCAAGCGTTGCCTAATCATATTTTGCCGGGGATGTATCTTGTTCTGGGCAGCGTCACGTTTTGGACTTTTCGAAACCGTCAATTTCGGACTAGTCAACCCGATGCACGGCGATAGGGCCAATGACATCACATCAATTAACCGTGTAAGGAAGTCCGAAGTAATTCAACGGAAGATTGATTTATCCTTATGATCCGGCAGCATAACAACGGTATCGGGCCGACCTGCACAGTCTCCGACTGGAGGCTGAAAACGTGGCCTCCGCTGTAGAGGACAGATCATGCCCGTCTGGATCTCTGTCCGGAGTTACTGAGTTCGTAGGCATTTTCGGGCACTCGGCGAAACATCGTCCCTGGTCGGGGCCTTACGGACCTCTCGAAATCTCGAAAAGTGTAGGCACACGAATACTTGACTGAATAGGAATAACGAGTCATA
>DATCEX010000037.1:0-13427 GCA_036509795.1 Acidimicrobiales bacterium | reverse complement strand
GGCCGGTTCTCGTATACGACCCCGATGACCCCCAGGGGTACTCGTAGTCGCTCGACGCGCAACCCGTTGGGTCGGACACTGGCGTCGAGGGTCTCGAACAGCGGGTCGTCGGCCGCCGCGATGTCGCGCAGGGCATCGGCCATCGACGTGACGCGCGATGACGTCAGGGCCAGGCGATCGCGTCCCGCGCCGGATTCGTCGTAGGCGGCCACCTCCTCGGCATTGATCGCCAGGAGCTCGTCCTCGCGATTCTTCAGGGCGTCGGCGACGCGCGTGAGGACGGCGACGCGTTGCTCGTTGCTGGCTTGGGCCAGGGCGCGCGACGCCTCGCGAACTTTGAGGCCCTGGGCCTCGAGCGGATTTGTCATCACCCAATCGTACCGGAGGTACTTAGGGACGTCGCAGCAAGACGAGGTCGTCGCGGTGCACGACGACGTCATCACCATCGGGAAATCCCTCGGCACTCACGCGCACCAGGCCCTTGGCGATCACGTCGCCGAGGGGGCCGTGAATCTCGACTGCGTCGCCTTCGACGAAGTCACCCGTGATGTTCTCCACGCCCACGCGCAACAAGCTGCGTCCGTGGTTCTCGAGCGCCTGCAGGGCTCCCTGGTTGACGCTGAGCACTCCCGACGAGGCCACCGCGAACGCGATCCACGCCTTGCGCGCGGAGAGGCGCTCGGTGCGAGCCTCGAAAGTGGTGCCGAAATCGTTGGCACTGCTCACGGCACGCTCAAGGGGTCGGGTCTCACGGGCTGGCGCGATCACCGTGGTCACGCCCGACCACGTCGCCATTCGCGCGGCCGCCACCTTCGAGGCCATCCCGCCACTGCCCACGCCCGATCGACTGCGTCCCGCGGCGTTCTCGTGATTGGCGTCGATGGACGTGACCACGTCGATCAGTCGGGCCGACGGGTCGAGTCGCGGATCAGCGGTCAAGAGACCCGCGGTGTCGGTCAGAAGAACGAGGTGACTGGCCGTCACCAGATTCGCCACCAGCGCCGCCAGTCGGTCGTTATCGCCGAAACGGATCTCCTCGTCGGCCACGGCGTCGTTTTCGTTGACGATCGGCACGACGTTAAGGGATCGCAGTGCCTCGAGCGTCGAGCGCGCGTGCAGGTACTGACCACGGTGCGAGAAGTCGAGGGGCGCGAGCAGCACCTGACCGACGCGCACGTCGTGGCCAGCGAACGCCTGGTGCCACGCGTCCATCAAGAGCGGCTGACCAACCGCCGAGACCGCCTGGAGCGTGACCGAGTCAGTCGGTCGCGCGCGACCCTGGCCGACCTGCGCCCAGCCGGCCGTGATGGCGCCCGAGGTCACCACGACGACAGACCACCCCTGGTTTCTCAGGGCCACGACGTCCGCGGCAACCCCGCCCAATATCTCTTGGTCCACGCCGCCCTGGGCGTTGGTGACCGACGATGTTCCGATCTTGACGACGACACTACGACTCATCATCGTCATCTCCCCCCACGCCGTCGAGACGGCCGTGGCGCGCGAGTCGCTCGCGACGCGTCGCGCGATGGCGTTCGCCGCGGTCCAGTCCCGCGCCTACGTCGTCGCGCCACCACTCGAAGGTCAGCGGGCCAATCGTGACGACGTCGCCGTCGCGTGCACCGGCGCGATTCAAGACGCGGTCGACGCCGAGGGCCTTGAGTCGCTTGACGATCTCGGCCAATGCTTGATCGTCGGTGAGGTCCTGAAATCGCACCGCTCGCTCCGCCGACCGGCCGCGAACGTGCCAGCTCGCGTCACCGGACTTCTCCAGGACGATCTCGTCGGCGACGGGTCGATGGACTACCACGACGTGTTCGTTGCGCTCGGCATCGTGGGAACGAACTTCGAGAACGAGTTGCGCGAGTCGAGCACTCAACGCGTCGATGCCGGCTCCGGTGACGGCGGAAATCGTGGGGACGTCGGGCACCTCGTGCGCCGCGACGTCGCCCTTCGAGCCCACGACCACTCGCGGACGCCCCAATAGATCAGCCTGGTAGTCGCCGAGCTCGCGTAACAAGATCTCCAACTGTTGTTCGGGTTCTAGCGGGGCGAACTCTGAGAGGTCGAGCATGACGCACAGCACCCGTGCTCGTTCGACGTGGCGCAAGAAATCGTGACCCAATCCCCGGCCCTCGGCGGCGCCCTCGATCAAACCCGGAATGTCGGCCATGACGTACTCGGTGGCGTCCTGGGGTCGACCTGAGCGTGCGCCGACGCGCACGACCCCCAAGTTGGGCACCAATGTGGTGAAGGGATAGTCGGCGATCTTGGGACGCGCCGCAGAGACCCGCGAGATGAGCGTGGACTTGCCGACGTTGGGAAAACCGATCAGCGCAACGTCAGCCTGCAACTTGAGCTCGAGGTTGTACCAGCGCTCTTCGCCCACTTCGCCCTGTTCGGCGAAGGCGGGAGCTCGTCGTTGATTGGACAGGAAGCGATTGTTGCCCTGACCGCCCAAACCACCCTCGGCGGCGCGCCACCGGTCACCGGGTCCCGCCAGATCGACCAGCAATTCACCGTCCTGGGAGAATACGAGGGTCCCCACGGGAACCGACACGACGACGTCCTTGCCGTTGGATCCGTGCATTCTCTTGGAGGTACCGTGCTGTCCGTCGGTGGCGCGACGAAAGGGATGGTCACGAAAGCCCAGTAGGGACGCCTGGTTGTGGTCGGCCTCGAGCCAGACGTCGCCGCCGTGACCGCCGTCGCCCCCATCGGGGCCACCCTTGGCCACGTGAGCCTCACGACGGAAACTCACGCAGCCCGCCCCGCCGTCGCCGGCCTTGGCGTGAAGTTGGGCCGAATCGACGAAGCTACTCACCGCACTATCCTACGGTCCGCTCCCTTGGAATTCTCGACGAGGTCGCCAAGCGTCTCGTCAGTGGCCGTCGGATGACCCGACCCGCGATCGCCCATCGTCACGCGAGATGCTCAACTCCTCGACGTCGGCTCACGCAATCGACTGCGGCGCGCACCTAGGGTTCGAGTGATTTATCCACCACAGCACGGGGACCAACCGGGCGACGGACGTAAATTGATGCCCATCGAGCTCGGCGACCGTCATTTCGCCCGCATCGCACGACGCTGACGTCAAGGGTGCTCTCCCACTCGCTACGTCACCTCCCTGGTGCCCGTCGAGAGACATAATGCGATTGCTCGAGTTCAACGAGAGAGGCCGGGAGCGCGAGTCGGCACGAGGTATGCGAAGACTTCCTCTGGCCTGCGAAATGCCTACGATTAAAGGGTTCCGTGGCCTTTTCGTCTGTGAATCGGCACATAAAGGCACCAGTATCTTTCGCACAATACCCCGGTTGGTCAGGTCTTATGTCGATTCACTGATCAGCGAGAACGTAAATATCTGGTCGAAATCCCTAAATTGCAGCGTTTTAGCGGTAAAGATGGCTCCGGTTCAGGGAACTCTCCCAGTCCGAATTAACGAAGAGTAAGGAGTCGACCGGTGAACAAGGCCGAGTTGGTAGATGCAATTGTTGCCGAGAGTGGAGCGACGAAGGCCGCAGCGGCAGAGTTCCTGCGCGCATTCGAGGACGTCGTCGTAGAAAACGTCGCCAAGGGCGAGAAGATCGTGCTGTCGGGCTTTCTGTCCTTTGAGCGTGTCGAGCGCAAGGCTCGCACGGCCCGTAACCCCCAGACCGGCGAGGCGATCCAGGTCGCCGCGTCGCGTGCCCCCAAGGTGTCGATTGGTTCGACATTCAAAAAGGCCGTCAAGGGTTAAGTCCCGTCGCCCCAAAGAAGAATCCCCGGGCGCGCGCCCGGGGATTCTTCTTTGGGGCCTGACGCTGTTCTTCGTCGCGCGGGTCCTAGTCACATTGTTCCCCTTATTGAATCACGTCGCGCCACCGGAGTTTCTGATGATCAAGGTCCAAAGGCTTTGGTAGGTGAACTCTCTCGCAGAGTCCTGTAGCCGAAGTCGGACTTTCAAGAGCGAACTATCAAAGAAGGGCGAAATGTTGCAGTTGTACACTCGGCGGGTATCCAGCGAGACGAGGAGTCCCATCAGTGGACAGTTCAATGACTCCTCCCGCGAAGGTACCGTCTCCATTGAGTACAAGGCGAACCTTGCGTACCAGGTGTGCCGCTAACCCGTCCGCCCTCGCGTCATTCATCTTTTCCATTGTGTGGATCGTGGGCGTTGGTTCAGTGATCGGAATCGTGCTGGGCATCAAAAGCGTGAGAAAGTCCCGGGGAGTCAACGAAAACCGGGATGGGATTGGCCTGGCGAATGCCGGAATTGTCATAGGCCTCGTGGGCATTGTCATTGCATCACTTTTTTGGACTGAGGTCGCGAATATTGGTGGCGTCCGGACCGATACGTCATCTCCGTCATATGTCGACGGGAGCACCTTCGCGACGGAGAATTACGCGAACGCGACCTCCGAAGCGTCCCTGTGCGTCAAGACAAACGCACAATCGTACGACAACCCGACCCAATGGGTGAGTGGATGCCACGACGGATGGTTCATTGCCGCGCATTCATTGACGTATCCGGGAATGCCCGGCTTGAATATGTGAAGGGTCACGTCGTCGAAGTCGACTAGTCCTTTGCACCGCTTGTGACGAATGGACGCGAGCAGTGGTGAACATGGAAGTTTCCGCGTAAAGGGTGGCTACGTGGCCAACTCAGCTTCGATGACCCACGAACACAACCCTTGAAGTTCCTCAAGTCTGATAAATCGGACTCACACGGGAGAATCGAAAGTATCGCGAAACCCCGTTGAAATCACGCCAGAAGAGTATTAACTCTCAGTCAAGATGTCCACGAGCTTGCGCCCGCGACGATAACCGAACTTGACCTTGCCCTCGGCCAAGGCAAACAACGTGTCGTCCTTGCCGATGCCCACGTTGCGGCCGGGGTGAAAGAGGGTGCCGCGCTGGCGAATGATGATGCTGCCGGTCGTAACCAACGTGCCGTCAAACGCCTTCACGCCCAGTCGCTGGGCGTTTGAATCACGACCGTTGCGGGTAGAACCGCCGCCTTTAGTCTTGGACATGGTTGCTCCTTACGCCTCGACCGCTTCGGTGGCCTTGGCCACCTTGGCAACCTTCACGGCCTTGGGTGTGATCTTGTTGATTTCCACCGTGGTGTACCACTGGCGGTGACCCCAGCGCCGACGCTGGATTGACTTGGCCTTGTAGGTGAGCGCACGGATCTTGGGACCACTCTCAACTCCCACGATCGTGCCAGTAACTTTGGCGCCCTCGAGGGCCGGACCAGCGAGAACGCTGTCTCCGTCCACTAACAACACGGGCTCGAACTCAATAACAGCACCATTCTCTTCGACGCGCTTGTCCACGCGGACCAACTGGCCCTCGGTGACGCGCTCTTGAGATGTGCCTACTCGGATGACGGCGTACATAGGGTTTCCATAGTAGTCGAAATCATCAGGTCCTCGAGACTTACAGACCGGTCGCGACGACGAAACCGCGGCCATCGCACACGGCGCAGACCTTCGAGACCGACTCGAGCAGACCCTCGTTGACGCGTTTACGGGTCATCTCGACCAGTCCGAGTTCGGAGATATCAAAGACCTGGGTGCGGGTCTTGTCGCGGCTCAGGGCCTGGCGCAGGGCGGAGGCAACTGCTTCGCGATGCGCCTTGGTCTCCATGTCAATGAAGTCGATCACGATGATGCCCCCGATATCGCGGAGGCGAAGCTGGCGCGCCACCTCTTCGGCCGCTTCGAGATTATTGCGGAACACGGTCTCTTCGAGGTTGGTGGTACCCACGTTCTTTCCGGTGTTCACGTCAATGACCGTTAAGGCCTCGGTGCGCTCAATAATGAGAGAACCGCCCGAGGGCAAGAACACTTTGCGGTCGAGGGCCCGGTGCAACTGCTCGTGAACGAAGTATCGCTCAAACAACGGTAATTCTTCAATGGAGCGGTCGTAGTACTCAATGCGGTCGGCCAATTCCGGATTAACCGCCAGCACGTACTCACGCACCTTGTTAAAGAGGTCGGCGTCGTCAATGATGACGCCACGAAAGTCGTCGTTGAGTTCTTCACGTAGCACCCGCACCGCGAGGTCGAGGTCGCGATAGACGAGACGCGGTTGGTTCGACTTGGCGACTTCGGCTTCGATCGCGTCCCACTTCTCGCACAACGAGGTCACGTCGCGCGCGAGGTCGTCGCTGGCCACGCCCTCGGCGGCCGTGCGCACGATGATGCCGTGACGATCGGGTTTCACGTCGTCAATGATCTTGCGCAATCGACGACGTTCACCGTCGGGCAGTCGCTTGGAGATGCCAATCGTGCTCGAATTCGGTACCAGAACGGCGAAACGGCCGGGCAACGAGACTTCTTGGGTGAGCCGAGCGCCCTTGGCGCCAATGGCGTTCTTCGTGACCTGGCACACGATGGTCTGGCCCGAGCGGATCATTTGTTCGATGCGCTTGTCGGTGGGCGTTGATCCCTCGATGTCGTCATCGTTGAGCGAGATGTCGCCACGGTACAAAACGGCGTTCTTGGGAATGCCGATATCCACGAAGGCGAGTTCCATGCCGGGCAGGACGTTCTGAATCCGACCGACGTAGATATTGCCGTCGATCTGGTTCGTCTCGTCCGCGGCCTTGGCCACGGTGTACTCCACCATGGTGCGACCTTCGAGAGTCGCGATGTGGGTAGCGTCTTTCATCGTGTGCACGCACATGAGGTAACGACCCTGGGCCCGGGTGCGACGCTCTCCCCCGCGTCGGCGTCCCTTGCGCGAACGGCCCGACTCGTCGCCGTCGTAGTCGGGCGCCGATGCCTCGACAGGCGCTTCGTTGGCTCGGGTATTCTGCCGGTTCCCCGCGCCGTTCTGGTTGTTCGAGTTGGCCGGCATACCCGCGACTCGCTGATTTGGGTTGCCCTGGCCGTTTTGGCCGTTTTGGCCGCCTTGGCCGCCGCGACCGCGACCGCCGCGACGTCGACGACTGGTGCCGGGTGCATTTGTAGAAGGGGTGGACTGATCGCGGGGCGCGGGTGCCCCGGGGCGCGTATCACCTATTTGAGGGGCGGGACGAGTGTCGCCGATTCTCGGACTAACTGGTGATGAGGGGGTGGTGGTCTCGTCGCTCACGACAGGTACTCCTTGCGTTCTGATGGAAAGGGGTGCGCCCAACAGCGCGTTTCCCCGTGGAATGGTCATCGTGCGCGTCGCGCACAGAACCGACCGGACGACAAACTACGAATTGGGCGGGTGAAGACGAGGTGCCAGAAACCCCTTCAAACTGGGCTTCGTCTCTGGCGTGTACCACGTTGCGTCCTTACTGCTGGCAACGACGGAATAATCTCACTCGGTCGTCACTGCGATTTCATTGCGCCACCGTGTGGTGTACGGCCGCGCCCAACCCCACCAGGCTACTCGCCGACGGCCCTAGCCGACCTTCTTTACGGTGGTCGTGGTACTTGAAGTTGTCGTGGTCACTGTCGACGGCGTCGTAGTTGTCGTGGTGGGAGGGGTCGTGGTGGGAGGGGTCGTGGTCGTCGTGGTGGCCTTGGTCGTCGTGGTGGTGGGGGGCGTCACTTGAGACTTGAGGGTGAGGTCCACCGGCTTGATCTGGTGCTTATAGAGGTAGTTGAAGGCCTGGGCGACCACCGGAGCCGCAGCGTCGGCGCCGTAGCCACCTTCGGCGATGACGCATACCACCACGTACTTCGGGTCGTTGGCGGGGGCAAAGCCCACGAAGAGTGAGTTGGGCTCGACATTCTTCTGGATCGAGGACGTCCCCGTCTTACCAGCGACCGGGAACGCGGATTCCGAGAATGTGGCGTAGTGCTGGAACGTCCCGTACGCCGTACCGCTGGGATTCTGGACGACGCCCTCCAGGCCGGCGAGGATGGGAGCGCGCACCGACGCGGGCAAGCTGACGTGACCCAAGACCCGCGGGCCGTAGTGCACCACGAGCTTGCCGGTGGGACTAACGATGGCCGCGGCGACTTCGGGTGCGTAGCGGGTACCCCCGTTGGCGAAGGTGGCGTAGGCGTCAGCGAGTCCAACGGGCGTAATCGCCGTCGAACCCTGTCCGAAGGCCATTTCGACGTTGTCACCGGTGTACCACGTGTCATTGGGGAAGGCCTTGGGCGCAGCCCTGTGCAAAGCAGTTCGCACCGTGGGCGAGTCGACGCGACCCTCGACCTCGTTGGGGAGGTCGATGTTGGAGTACTGGTCGAGGCCGTATTCGTGGGCCACGTTCTGAATGGGCGTCTCGCCGTACTTCGCCTGCTGGGACCAAAAAAGGTAACCCAGGTTGTAGAAGTAGTAGTCCGACGACACCGTCAAGGCCGTCGGCAAATCGACGTGTCCCGACGCCAGGCCCTGGTCGTCATGAAACACGCACCCGGCGCCGCCCTGGAGACACCCCGGCACGGTGAAGGTGCCCGTGTCATCGACGGTCTGGTAGGGCGGAAGGATTCCCGTCTGGAGTTCGGCCGTGGCCGTCACCATCTTGAACGTACTGCCCGGCGTGTACTGACCCTGGATGGGGTAGTTGGTGAAGGCCCCCTCGTTGAGCAGGTTCTTGAACGTCGTCTCCGACAGACCGTTCACGAATGAACTCAAATCGAACGACGGGTAACTCGACATCGCGAGCACCGCTCCACTAGTCGACATCACGATCGCGGCGCCATTGGGTGCGGGAGGGATCTTACCGGTCGTCGGATCGGGGGTGTGACGCACCATATTGATGTCGCTGGCCAAGTAGCCGTCGAGCGCCTTCTGCAGCCCGGCGTCGACGTTCAAGATGACGGTGTCGCCTTGCTTGGGCGGCGTCTTTTCGGTGGAGCCCATGATATTGCCGAGCGCGCTCACTTCGATGGTGCTCGTGCCCTGCGTACCGCGCAAGTACTGCTCGTAGAAATTCTCGATGCCGGTTTTGCCGTAGGTCGAGTTCGTCGTGTAGCCGGCGGTCGGATTCGCCGTAATTTCGGCACCGGTGATCGGTCCGACGTATCCGAGCAACTGCGAGCCGGTCGACCCGCCGAAGGGATAGGAGCGTTGCGCGACACCTTGAACGCTGACCCCGGGAAACTCACCCGGATGCAACTTGATGAACTGCACCATCGCCGTTGGTGCGTTGCTCATGATCGGTGCGGGTTGATAGGGGCTGTACTGCACGTTGGTCAGATCACTTTGGATCGTCTTGACGCTCTGTTTCGTCAGTGACGACAGGGCCCCGATGACCGAAGGGTCGAGATCGGCCTGTTCGCGCGAAAGCAGGATCTCAGTGGTGGTGACGTTGGTGACCAGGGCCGCACCGGCGCGGTCCACGATGAGGCCGCGCGGCGCCGGGATAGTCGCGGTATGCAGTGTGTTGGAGTCAACCGTGGCGACCGAGGCCTTGTACTCCAGAATTTGTAACATGAAGAGGCGCCCGACCAGAAGTATGAGGAGCAGCGAGAAGAATCCGCCAATGATGCGCCAGCGCCGCTCCGGGCGCGCGCGCACCTCTTCGGGCGACGCGACAAGGTTACGAATCCCCACGGGTCGCGGTTCGTTGATCTGGCGGCCGCGACCACGAAAAGGGTTGAGCGACACCCAGGGACGCCACAGACGTTGAAACCACGACGCAGTAGGTCGATCGCGCCACGAACCTCTCATCGACGAGCCTTCATCGCCGACGAACTCAACGTGAAGGCGAATCGCGTCACCGGCCGAGCGAGGATCATGAACGCGACGGCGTTCACCAACATCGAGTCCACCAGACTTCCGCGCCACAATGAGAAGTTCAAAGCGAAGACGCCACTAACGACGAACAGCAGTGGGGCGAGCATCCCACCGACCGCCGCGAGTGCCGGCGTGACCCAGAACGCCGCCGAGTCGAGGTCACCCACGCCCTCCTTGCCGAGTCGCGACGCGAAGTAGGCCATGGCGAGGCCCACCAGGGCGCTCAAGCCGAACGGCGTCGCGCTCTGAGCGTCGAAGAGGACTCCCGCGAGCAGCCCGGCGAAGAGCGCCAGTGAGGTGAGTCCCGTGAGTCCCACGGCCACGGGCCACAGCCACACCAACATGACCACGGCGCCGGCGAAGCGCCACTGCGTGAAAACGGCCAGCTGCACCCCCACGATCATCAATGTGGCCAGCGTGATCAGGCCCCGGGCTTGGCTCACGTGGACGGCTCCCACAAGACCACGTCCACGTAGGCCAGGGCATTCAAATTCGCCGTCGGTGCCAGACTCACGGCGTAACTCGACGATCCCGGGTTAATGAGAAGTTTCGTGACGCGGCCCACTGCGATGCCGGGCGGAAACAGTCCACCTTGCAGACCATTAGTGGACATCAGATTGCCGACTTGCAGCGACGCCGTGTCGGGGATCGACGAAACGTTCAAGGGATTATTGAGACCCTCGCCCGAGATCAGCACCGGAGTGGCGCCGGTCCCGAAGGTGGCGCCCACTACTGATCCGGTGTCGGAGATGAGTCGCACCGTGGCGGAGTTCGGCGTCGTCGCCACGATGCGCCCGGCGAGTCCGCCGTCGGCCACGACCGGCATACCGTTCATGACGCCATCGTTTTGACCCTTGTCGATCGTCACCGTCGCCGAGAAGTTCGTGGGCGAGATCACGGTCACCTGCGCGACGACGGTACCGAGCGAGGCGGCGATCGGTACGTGCAGGGCCTGGGTCAGTCGTCGCAATTGTTGCGCGGCGACCGCGTTGTCATTTTCGCGCTGGGTGGCTTGGCCGAGCAGGTACCGCAATTTTTGGTTCTGCGCCTCGACATCAGAGTAGTTGGCGATGCCCGCGAACACGTGGCCCACGGGACGTGCGACGAAATCGGCGGCCCAGCTGAAGGGGTAGACCACGGCGTGCGCCACACTCTTGGCCCCCGCCACCACGCCACCCGTCACGTACACCGTGATAATGAGCAGCGTGCCAACAATTCCGGTGAGGAAGAGTCGGCGCCGTGCGCGGTCCGAGGCCACCGTTTAGCGCGAAGGTGATGTCTTGAGCATGCGGGCGAAGACGTCGAGTTCTTCGAGACACATACCGCTGCCCAACGCCACGCAATTCAGGGGGTCGTTGGCGACGATGATCGGCATGTTGGTCTCCACCTCGAGTCGCGTGGCCAGTCCATTCAGCAGAGCGCCACCACCGGTGAGAACAATTCCCTGTTCCATCAGGTCCGACGATAGTTCCGGCGGCGTCCGGTCGAGCGTCACCTTGACCGCGTCGACGATGGCCTGCACGGGCTCTTCGATGGCCTGGCGGACTTGCTCGGTCGAGATGACGACCGTCTTGGGCAGTCCCGTGACGAGGTCGCGGCCACGGATTTGGGCCTGCATCTCTTGTTGCAGGGGGTAGGCCGAACCCATCTGGATCTTGATCTCCTCGGCCGTGCGCTCGCCCAGGGCCAACTGAAATTCCTTCTTCACGTACGCGACGATCGCGTCGTCAAGCTCGTCACCACCCACACGGATCGATTGACTCGTCACGATGCCACCCAGCGAGATCACTGCGACTTCCGTGGTGCCACCACCGATGTCGACGACCATGTTACCGGTGGGCTCGTGAATCGGCAGCCCGGCACCGATGGCAGCGGCCATCGGCTCTTCGATGATGTAGGCCTTGCGCGCGCCAGCGAACTCCGCTGCTTCCATGACCGCACGTTGTTCGACACCGGTAATACCCGAGGGGACACAGATCACCATGCGCGGCTTCGCGAAGCGACGCTGGTGCACACGGTGGATGAAGTAGCGCAGCATCTTCTCGCAGATTTCGAAGTCCGCGATAACGCCGTCTTTCAGGGGTCGAATGGCCTGAATGTTGCTCGGAGTACGGCCGATCATCAATTTCGCCTGGGCGCCAACGGCCAACGGTTTGCCGTCTTTGATGTCGACGGCGACCACCGACGGCTCGTTCAAGACAATGCCGCGGCCGCGCACGTAGACCAACGTATTGGCCGTGCCGAGGTCCACCGCCATATCACGGCCCAGTAGTGAAAATCGAGAATCAACCATAAGAACCCTTAATGAGAGCCCGACAAGTGCTCTCCTAGCCTCTTAAGGCTACGGCACAACGGCGCCGGATACCAAACAGGTTTCCTCAGCCTACGGCGGGGAAGAAAATCGCAATCTCGCGTCGCGCCGATTCGGCCGAATCCGAGCCGTGGATCAGGTTTTGTTGCATGACGAGACCTAGGTCACCGCGAATAGTGCCCGGAGTGGCCTCCGTCGGATTGGTAGCGCCCATCATCGTGCGGACGACCTGCCACGTGTCGTGTGGTCCCTCGACGACCATGGCGAACAACGGACCGCCAGTGATGAACTCGACCAACCCGTCGTAGAACGCCTTGCCGACGTGCTCCTCGTAGTGTCGCTCTGCGGTGGCCCGATCGATCGTACGAAGTTCCGCCGCCACGATTCGTAGCCCGCGTCGTTCGAATCGACCGACAATTTCACCGACGAGACCGCGCGCGACGCCGTCAGGTTTGACCAAGACCAGGGTTCTTTCCACGACGAAGAAATCTATCAGTCGCTCACTGAGCGGTGAGACACCAAGTGCAGCACGTCGGCGCGCACTTGGGCCACGAGATACAAACTGCCAGCGGCGACGATCAAATCGTCGTCGTGCGATCGTTCGCGCGCGTGCGCCAGGGCCGTTGAAACACTGGAGAACTCCTCGGCGACTCCCCCGGCGCGTCGCACCGCATCGACGACCAACTGCGAACTCATCGCGCGCGGTGAATTCGGAGCACAGCACAAGAATTCGGTGAAGCCCAGCGCCACCAGTGGTGCCACCATGTGATCGACGTCGCGACCGGTCAACATGCCCAGGACGCATCGTCGTTCGCCCGAGACGTGAAAGGCACCATCGAGAGCGGCGCACAGCGCACGCACTCCGGCGGGATTGTGCGCACCGTCGATCACGATGGTGGGATGACGACTCACCAACTCCATTCGACCGGGCATCGCGGCTTTAGAGAACGTCGCGCGAACGACGTTCTCGCCGAGCGCGCGTCCGAGGAATGCTTCGGCCGCGACGATCGCCGTGGTGGCGTTCACTCCTTGATGGATGCCGTGCAACGTGACGAGCACGTCATCGTACGTGGCGAAGGGAGTGCGCACCGTTACGGCGCGCCCGCCCACCGCCAGGTCGTTTCGTTCCAGGGAGAAACTGTCTTCGATCAGCCATAACGTGGCACCGAGTTCGTCGACTTTCGCGGCCGCAATCTCGACGACGATGGCGTTGGTCGTCGACACGACCGCCATGGCGTCGGGACGAAATATTCCCACCTTGTCGCGCGCGATCGCACCGACACTCTCGCCGAGCACCGCGGTGTGATCCAGATCCACGTTCGTCAGCACGGTGACGTCGCCGTTGACCACATTGGTCGAATCCCAGGTTCCTCCAAGACCGACCTCGACGACCGCCGCGTCCACCCCCTCGTCGGAGAAATGCAACAACGCCGCGACCGTCAACAGTTCAAAA
>DATCEX010000036.1:0-102699 GCA_036509795.1 Acidimicrobiales bacterium | reverse complement strand
CTGGGACGGCTTACCCAGCCACCGCAGCCGAAAGATGCACGCGTTCCTCGCCACGCAACGTTCTTGGCTGGTCGTCGAGCGACTACCGGCCTACGCGCCCGATCTCAATCCGGTCGAGGGACTCTGGGGCAACCTCAAGGGCACCGAGTTGGCGAACCTGTGCGTCGACACCATCGCTGAGACCGAGTACCACGCGCGACGGGGTGTTCGTCGCATCAGAAAGGAGAAGGACCTAGCGTTCGCGTTCCTGCGACACACCGGTCTTTCCTTATGACCAGACTGTCACTGTATTATACGAGTCTCAGTAGAAGACGATTTTGGCGATGAGAACGTGAGATGCAGCTGGAAGTTATTTACGCGGTTGTACTACCCTGGTTATGTTGCCGCTTCCCCATCTTTGGTTGGGCGACGAATTCGCTCGGCGATAGAGTTCACCGATTCATAGTTACTTCCACGAAGTGCGCGTCATTCGTTGGTCGATGGCGCGCGCTGACGACTCCCACTATGGCAATTGTGCCTCCGGCCACCGCGATGAGCGCTGGCCGTTCACCGAGCCACACCCATGAGAGAAGTAGGGCCACGACTGGAATCAGGTACAGCGCAGCAGTGGTTCGAGCGATCGATGCTCGCGACAGTGCCACCGACCACGCCATGTAACCAAAAGCAGACGACACCACCCCAAGAACCAAAATCGCGATGATCGGCGCTGGCGACGTTCTACGTGCTTCGCTCATTGCAATCGGGGCAGCAGGCGAAGCCAGTACAGTTCCTGCCCAAACTGACCACGCCGTCGCGGGAAACGGTCCTAACTGTTCGGCTAAGGGCTTAACCACGACGTGATAAATCCCCTGGCAGGCAGCTGCAGCCAACACGATTAGCGCCGCATGCCCTCCCCTCAGGCCTAGAGATCCCGCGATCAGTACGGTGCCCATGAAGGCGACAAGCATGCCGGGAATTGATCGTCGAACTTGCTCCTTCAGTACTATCGCAGCAATCGCAATAGAAAACAGAGGGGCCATCGCAATCAGAAGGCTGGCAGTGCCCGCCGGCACGGAGCGTTCACCGGTCATAAGGAGACCCTGGTACAGGGTTTGACCAATGAAACCCGCAAGGATCAACCGGGGCCACTGTGCTCGTGATGGCGCGGTGATTCCCTTCACCATTGCCACGACGCCGAGGGTCACCGAAGCGACGACGAGGCGGCAAAGACCGAGCGCCCACGGCGAAAAACCATTGAGCCCGGTGCGAATGGCTGGAAACGCGATCGCCCAACAAAAAATCGTCAAGATCAGTGGAAAGGTGCCGCCCCATCGTGGAGACTGCTTCGTCATGACCACAGACTAAGTTCGCATCTTCTACATTTCTACTACAAATAAGAGCGCCTTCCTGTTAGCGTGACTTCATGCTGGACATTAGGCGCTTGGAGGTTCTGGCCGCGGCAGTTCGCGACCGATCACTTACTGCCGCGGCTCGATCAGTCGGAATTTCACCATCAGCGGCCAGTCAGGCGATTGCCGCTCTGGAGAGGCAAATTGGCAGCCAGTTGTTGGTACGTGGTCCTCGAGGAGTTGAGCCCACTGCAGTCGGCGAGCGTCTCAGCCTGCACGCCGAAGCGGTCTTCGCACAATTGGCATCCGCCGAAGCAGAACTATCCTTGAATCTCGCACGACATCTTCGCGTCGCCGCCTTCGCCACCGCAATGCGCGGACTTTTGTCACCGGCAATTGGCAAACTCCGCGCTCGAGATTCTGCAATGACAATTGAAATTGTTGAGATGGAACCCGACATCGCTCGAGCCGCGTTGCGAGCTGGTGATCTTGATATGGCTCTCGTGAATCACTCCGCCGAATTGTCTCCCGATGCCGACGGTCCTTGGCGAGTCAGCCATCTTCTCGACGAACCGACCTACGTCGCAGTTCACGCCAGACACCCACTCGCTTTGAAGAGACGCGTCGAATTAGGGCACTTCGAGAACGAACAATGGATCATGCAAGTGCCCGCCTCCCCGTGCCAGCAACTCACTGTCCGGGCCTGCGCCGCAGCTGGCTTTGCGCCAGTGGTGTCGGCAATCTGCGCAGATTATGCGTCAATAATTGCCCTCATCAAAGTCGGTCACGGTGTATCACTGATTCCGCGTCTCGCAACGCAGTCAATAGACCTGAGCGGAATCGCTTTAGTCAGGACGCGAACCGAAATTACTCGCCGCATCAATGTCCTCGCTGCCGGGGATGAACGTGTTGGCGCCTACGCGCTCTTGGCCAGCTTGCGGGAAGTTGTCGGCCAAGAATCCAGTCGTTGAAGAAATCACCAGCGACTTCAATCGCTCCTCCTTCGTTGCGACAAAAGAATCGCTACGTTGAACGTCAGTGTTCGCGGGAATCGTTCGGAAATGCTCTTAATTTAGTTGAAAGTACCGACTGAATCGCAACGGGCTTTTTGGCCACAAGACTCTACGAGAGATTGTCTACTCGTCCCCCGGTCGTAAGTTGAACACCTCGCCGTCAGATCCTCGAAATTGAATAGTGGCATGCCGACGAAACGAGCCTTGGTCTAGTCGAGAGTTCAAACGTGACAGGACGTCAGTGGGCGTTGGTGGACATTGCGCTTCGTCCGGCCAACAAATCTGGACGTTGAGGGATGTCCCTGGACAATCTGGAAACACTCTCGAGGTGCCAGGATCGAGACCCGGGCGGTCTACTAATTAAGATTTTTAAATATTCGTTCCATGTTCGTAGATCACAACGGTCGCGGCCACTCAGAAGGAAAACGAAGAAATTCGATTTTCGGCTCACTTGATCCACACCAATGGTACGAGATAGGCCTGATCCGAAACGCACTGCACGACGGGCCCTCTTCGTGATCCGACACATTTCCTTGCGGCAGAGGCACCCCCGGCTACCGAACTCAATGAATGAGTACTTTCAATGCGCCGTGCTGCGCCGCATTGCCAAAGATGTCGTACGCCTCGAGCATCTGATCGAAGGAGAACTCGTGAGTAACGAACTTGTCGACGGGAAGTTTGTGCTCTGCAACGAGCTTCAAAAGCATACCGAGGGTGTTCGTGTTGACGAGTCCCATCGAGATATCGATGTTCTTGATCCATAACTCGTTCAAGGCGAGGGACACTGGCTTTCCGTGCACTCCAATATTGGCGACATTGCCGCCGGGGCGAACCAGGAGCGTAGCCATCGTGAAGGTATCGGGAATGCCAACCGCCTCGATGGCAACGTCCACACCCTGACCATCGGTGAGGGCCATGACCTGTTCTTTCCAGTTCTGGTCGCCGGAATTAACGGTGTCGGTCGCACCGAAATCCTTGGCGCGAGCGAGTCGGGCATTGTCGAGATCGATGGCGATGATCTTGGACGGTCCGTAGAGACGCGCCGTCATCACCGCCGATAGCCCGACGGGACCTGATCCAATCACCGCGACCACGTCGCCAGGACTCACGTCGCCGTACTGGACACCTATCTCAAAGCCAGTGGGCAAGATGTCCGACAAGAGGATGCCCTCTCGATCGGTCAAACCTTCGGGAACCTTGTAAACAGAATTCTCCGCGAACGGCACTCGGACGTACTCCGCCTGCGTCCCGTCGATCATGTAGCCAAAAATCCATCCGATTCCCGCGAGACCTTCCGGATCGAGACAGTGGCTATACAGGCCGTGGCGGCAATTGGCACACCGCCCGCATGAACTGACGCACGCGAGGATGACGCGATCGCCAACGGCTAGTTGCGTGATGCCCGTGCCGACTTCAGTGATAACTCCGATCCCCTCGTGTCCAAGGATCCGACCGACATTCACTTCGGGAACGTCGCCCTTGAGGATATGAAGGTCAGTGCCACAAATGGTGGTGGCGACCATCTTCACGATGACGTCAGTCGAGTCCTTCAGCACTGGATTGGGCACATCTTCCCAACTCTTCTGGCCGGGCCCTTTGTAGACGAGTGCCTTCATGGCGTGTACCACTTTCGTTCGAGTGAGCGACGAGGTGTCACTCGGAGGACTTTTGGACGAGCGCCCGGAAGTCCGCCTCAACCCAACGTACCGACCACCGTTCTCCACCACTAGGGGCGAAAGACACCTTGGCGGACGTCCAGTGTTCACGTCCGCCAGTTGGCGTTACGTATCGAACGAAATCTCGACGACATAATTGCATACGTTGTTTGAGATTCAACCCACCATTGTCAGCAACATGAGTTCCAGAGAACGCTCACAATGTGAGCCGTGTCAATTAGCGAAGGACTTGAATCCCGTTCCGCCGAGGCTCACGATAACTCCACTTTCGAGCCTTGGACCTTGCTCAGCCGCCGACTACGCCACAGCCGACGTCGGTTCCACCCATAGACCGCGACGGTTCAAGATACCCACTGATCGCTTGATCACGTCATGACCGACGGTTCGCACTTCCCGCCCGTCACCTCCACAACCTTCAGGATTTGGTCCAATGGACGGGCGCAACGAAGGCGATGCCGTCGGCGAGAGGACTCTCGTCCCCGTGTGACAAGTCACCGGTCAAGAGCGACCAGCCGACCGCTTACGCCGACACCATCTTAGGAATTCGAGTGGTAAATCCATGCTCGAAAAGGTAGCGAAATCCTAGGTAAGCCCCAATGAACAGGCTCCCGTTCCCTACCGACATCACGACTTCCGCCGGGGCATCACCTAGTTGCTCCCACAATTCAAAGGACCAGGCCTTGATGCCGTCGGTGAAAAAGGGATTCTCGACGTGACTCGCGTAGAGGGTACCCTGGCCTGCGGCGAGTTCGTGTGCAACTTGCGTGGCGACAGGACGAGGTCTCTCCACGACCCGCACGTCGGCGCCGTACACCCGCGATTGATGAAGTTTTGCCGCGGGGGCATTCGAGAGTACGACCACAATGCATTGAATTCCCAGACGAGCGCAGTGAGCGGCCTTGGCGGCACGCGCGTTACCAGAACTGTCGACCACCACGCTGGTGGCGCCGCGTCGAAGTGCCAATGCGGCGAGTACTGGTGCACCACGATCTTTGAACGACCACTCGGCATTATGTAACCACATTTCACACCCGCCGATTCACCCATTGCCAAGAGCGGAGTTCGCCGCGAGCCTAAATCAGCGGCCGCGAGACTCTCGGCATCGATGGCGAGCGCTTCCGCGTAGCGGATCAACCCCTCTGGCCAATTCTCCAACGGCGGCGGTAACGCTGCCGCGTAGAACTTAAAGTTCAGTACACCCGAGTAGTCACACCTTCGGCGATCAACGATCATCTCATACGTCGCGAAGGATACGGCGCATCGGTAGTGAATATGGTCCAAGTTATTGATCGTCACGTGATACTCCTCGGTACCCATTCCGTGTTTGCTGAAATGACCACGTGGTATATCGAACTGTGATCTGCTGCGACACTCAGGTTCGAAGTCTCCAACGCAACGCTCGATATTCTCCGATCGACGCAAGTCTCGAATCCGCGACCACCTGCGAATAGGTACGTCACTCGAGGTTCAAGAAGACGCGGCGGACGGCGAACGGCGGAGATTCGACGCTGGACCGTGCTACGCCAAGTACGGAAATCCGCCGGTCGCGAACGTCGCCGCGCGGAGCGCTTTGCACCCGTCGAAAACCGTAGGGCTTCGACGAGTCGTGCCTACTCCTGGGGCGTCGTCACAGCCGACATGTGATGACGTCGAGAGCCCACCAACGTGCCCGCGACCACTGCCGCCACCGCGACGAGAAGTGCGCTCACTTCGAAGGCCGTCGTGTAGCCGTGGACGGTGGCAGACTTCGTCACCGCAGGTGTGACGACTCGCGTGACGAGGAACGCCGTCGTTGAGGATGCCGCGACGGTGTTCAAAAACGCCGTACCGAGTGCTCCACCCACTTGCTGGGTGGTGTTCACGAGTGCGCTCGCCACTCCGGCGTTATCTTCTTCGACGCCGAAGAGCGCCGTCGAGTTCATCGGCACAAAAGCCATCCCCATGCCCACACTGACGAGGATCTCGGGAGCCAGCACGTGAGCCAAGTACGAGCTGTCAACGCCCAGACGCGAGAACCAGAGCAAGCCCAGCGCGGCGACCGAAAGTCCTCCGACCATGAGGCCGCGTGGACCCGTGCGCGGAAGCAATTGGCTCGCGACCGTGGCGCCGAGAATGATTCCGCCCGAGAACGGCAGGAATGCGAAGCCCGTTCGCAGGGCACTGTAACCAAGGATCCCTTGAAGGAAGTAGGTCAAAAACAAGAACGTACCGAGCATGGCGAATCCGACGAAGAGAGAGGAAAGGAATGCTCCGCCTCGGTTCCTCTCGAGAATCACCTTGAGCGGTAGCAGAGGGTGAGCCGAGCGCATCTCGATGACCACGAAGGCACTCAGAAGAATGACCGCTCCGACGAGCAGTGAGACCGTGAGCGACGCACCCCAACCGTGCGACGCGACCATCGTGAAGCCGTAGACGAGCATGAAGAATCCCGCGGTCGAGGTGAACGCACCGGGGAGGTCGTAACTGTGTCGCACCTCGACCCGACTTTCGCGGACGAAACGCACGGCCCCGAATGCGGTGATCACGGCGATGGGCGCGTTGATCAACATGGTCCAGCGCCACGACGCGTATTCGGTCAGCACACCACCGAGAACGAGACCGATCGCCGCACCACCGCCCGCAATAGCGCTATAGACACCAAACGCGCGAGCCCGCTCGTGGGGCTCAGTGAAGGTCACGGTCAGCAACGACAGTGCGGCCGGCGCCATCACGGCGGCGAAGCCGCCCTGCAGTGCGCGCGCGCCGAAGAGCATGGCTGAATTCTGAGCGAGACCGGCCAGAGCCGACGCAATTCCGAAACCCAGGAGTCCAAAAACGAAGACTCGTCGACGCCCTAGGTAGTCAGCAATACGTCCACCAAGGAGCAGGAAGCTGCCAAAGACCAGCGTGTAGGCGCTCATGACCCACTGACGATTGGCAACGGATATGTGCAAGGCATGCTGCGCTGACGGAAGGGCCACAATGACGACGGAGGCGTCGAGGACGATCATGAGTTGGGCGATGGCAATAACGGCGAGCGCCCAGTAGCGCTTGGGGTCAAGTCCGTTATTTTCTGGGGGTGTGACGTGGGTAAGTTGATCGGTGGTCACCGGACTCTCCTTCTCCGTGGGGGGTTATCGGGCTGTAAGACGATTTCTTCACGAATTTCCGCTAAACTTAGGGATATTCGTGATTAGACGGAACTTACGTTCCGGATAATGATCATAATAGTAACGACGGTTCCGTTTGTCAAGGCCATCGGAAAGGTTTCTCATGATCGGAGTTGAGGCAGTGCGGCGCGACCACGCCCACGTCGCTGACCACCAACTTTGTCGCGTGAGAACTGAACCGGGGAGAGCGTAAGAGATGCGAGCTGACGCCCAACGAAATCACGACAAGATTCTCCAGGCCGCCGAAGAAATTTTTGCCCTCGACGGTGTGGCGGTTCCCATTGATCTTGTCGCCGAGCGTGCGGGGGTGGGCATTGGCACGCTCTATCGGCACTTCCCCACCAAGGAGTCACTCTTTGAGGCGATCGTCGTCACGCGACTGTCCGCACTTTTGGCGTGTGCCGATCAGTACGGACGCGATCTCGATCCCGCACTGGCCCTGGACGCGTTCCTGCGCGACTTCGCCCGCCAAGCCGCCGAGAAGCAGGACCTCTTTGAGGCGCTCGGCCAAGCCGGCATCGACTTCAAATCACGATTCGCCGGGCTCGTCGACGAATTGAATCAGCACGTCGACGTCCTGCGCCAACGAGCAGTCGCCGCCGGCGCCCTTCGTAGTGACGTCGACACGGTCGACATCATCAATCTGGTGATAGGGACGTGTCACGCCGCGGGGCACAACGGCGCCGACGGCGACGGCGTCCAACGACTGATGGGTATCGTCATCGCGGGCCTACAGCCTCTCGCTCATTGATTGAAATGGGCGAGCCCACCCGCTGCACGTGGTGTAGCGACGACGAACTCTACGTCGCGTATCACGACACGGAGTGGGGCGTGCCGGTGCACGACGACGCGACTCTCTTTGAACTCTTGACCCTGGAAGGCGCACAGGCGGGTCTCAGTTGGCTCACCGTTCTTCGCCGTCGCCCGGGTTACCGACGAGTCTTCGAAAATTTTGACGCTCACAACGTTGCGCACTTCAATGACGCACGGGTGGAGACAATCCTGCACGACCCTGCGGTGGTTCGTCACCGACAGAAGATCAACTCGGTAATTACCAACGCGCGCGCAATCTTGGATCTCCACGATCACGGCGAGTATTCCAGTTTCGCCGACTACATCTGGGGCTTCGCAACCAACGACAGCGACGGTCTCAACAGCGCAAAAACCATGAGCAAGCAACTCGGTCGTGACGGTTTCAAATTCGTGGGCCCCACGATCTGCCTCTCCTTCATGCAAGCCAGTGGCATGCGCAATGATCACGCGCCCGATTGCTTTCGTTTTGGCGAAATCGCAGCGCTCCTGTAACTCCGCCGTCGAAGAGATCTTCGCCATAGTGGTACGCCACCTCCGTCACGACGTAAGGAGTTGAGCATCTGTTCGCGTCGGTAAATCGTCCGACCGTATCGGAACAGTCGTGATTCGACATGATCCTTAGAAGCCTGGCTCGGCGGCACCAGCAACTATCGGCTTCGCACGACCAGCAGACCCGTCGATACGGGTCGCTCGGTCCCATGCGAAGGGTGATTCAAGATTCGGCCTCGAGCGTAAAAGGTCGTGGAATTGCCGCCGTCGAGATCGAGGGCCGTCACGACACCGAGCGCCTGAAATATGCCGATGAGCTGGTTGGCTGTCGCGCCCGAGACACCATCTCGACCGTCGACCGTCATGATGACGGTCACACCCGAGGCAGTCCAACCAATCGCGGTCCGCGCGTACGGCTTGACCATGTAGGTATCGGCAGGAACAATCGAGGACGCCACTCCGTCATCCAAAAGGATCGGGTGTCCCCCAATGTTGTTGCAGCCGGCCGTCGAAGTTGTCGTCATCACAACGCTGTGACCAGCCTGTAACGCGGAAAGTGGCGACGCGGTCGACGTAGAAATATAGACACGCCCGGCTCTCACCTTCGTGGGACGTTTCGTCCTCGCGACCAGTTTGAGCTCCACCGTTGAATTTATTCGGGTGGGTCGGCCGAGATGATCAAGCTCATCAAACACCAGCGTGACCCGCTTTCGGCCGATCGGGGTCCGTAGGCCGTACGGCGAGGTAAAGAGCAGAGTCCCCGTCAGGGGCACCCGTACGCCGACGTAGTTCATCGGTAGTTCTTGATTGATGGCGGTAATCGGAACGTTGACACCATTGACGTCGACGTTCGCGCTCCAGTTGAGACCCTCGCTGACGGACGGTCCGTTGAGATTGACTTGTTGATGCGAAATCTCCGGGGTGTGAAGTAAGACGCAGTTTTGGATGATCCCACCCACCTCGTCGCCGGGATCAGAAGCGCCCGGGCGCGTCAGGTTAAAGAAGTCACCGTTCACTGCCGCTACGCAATTCTTGGTGGCTCGACACATCGCGCTGGGCGTCTGCACGCCTTTGTCGATGGCGCGGTCGGCGAGGGCAATCTTGACCTGGAACGCAGAACCCTTGATCGTCAGAACATGAATCGCCGCCGAGACGCCGAAGGTGCGACCACTGAGGGCGAAAAAGTGTAGCCCCTTCTCGCCGCTCCATCCGACGACGTCAGATGCCGTTCTCGCCAGAGGGCTCGCCGCGCGAGGCGCCGCGGCTGAAGGCACAACGTTCATTATCGCGACGATGGCAACAACAACAACTGTGGCAGGCTGCACAAAACGCCACTTCGTAGTCCTGAGCACCCCTCTCACTCGTCACTTTCTCCATGCGCAAGCGAGGTCGTCGGCGTATGGTCCATCTTCCAACGTTAGGACAACATTCGATGGTGACCTTTTGGTCCACGTCAGACAGCAATTATTTCTGACGTTGGTCGATGGCACGTCCCACCGAAGCGCTACCCATTAAATGGTGGCCAACTTTCTCTTCGGGCCCAGCGAGGTTCTCTAGCTTCGAATGGGGAGACGGAACTCGATCCCAACGTGATGACGACACACTGAGACGAAAGATGTCAGACTTGACTACGGCTTGAACTTGATGAGCCCCTGCGACGTGTCGCCCCCGCCAGCGTTGCCGGCGTTAATGGCGCAGGTGTCAGCGTTGGCGCTCGTCGTGCCGCATGTACCATTGCCAATTGAACCCGTGACCACCGAGAAGGTGGTCGTGGGGAATGTGCCGTTAGCGCTGACGGTGACCGGCGTCGCCGTGTTCAAGTCACAACCGGCTTGACTGGTTGACGTAGCAACACACTCCACGAGGAACAACTGGTCCTTCGGCGTGAAGCCGGAACCGCTCACCTTGACACTCTCGCCCTTGCTGAGCCCCGTCGACGGCGAAATCATCAAGAATCGCTTGCCCGAGGCCGATGCTTTGGGAGTCACTTTCGCGGACCACGAGGAAGGGGTACCCTCGCCGTTTTTGTTGTAAGCGGCGACCTTGAAGTGGTAGGCGGTGCCGTTCTTGAGACCGTTCACCTTGCAGCTGAGCTTAGGCGTAGTACAGGTTTTGGCCGATGGTGAGGACGTGACGACGTACTTCAAAATCGGCGATCCGCCGGTGCTCGTCGGCCTCGCCCAGGTCACCGTGGCGGCGGTGCTCGCGGCCGCCGCGTGGACCGAGCGCGGAGCCGACGGCTTGGAAGACGACGCGTTCGCGGGCCCCATGCTGGCGAGACCCGTAACTAAGACCAGTGCTCCCATGAGGGATAATCGGGGCAAAAGCTGCATGGGTCTCTCCTTTGACAGTTCGTCTTACCTGATTCTTAGCCTAACGACGCTCTCCAGATTAGAGGTCATTTTCGGAGGTTAGACGCCATTTTTCCGCGACGCCTCGATCAGATCTCGAAGTCGTCGTTCATTTCGTTTTGTCCTTTGTGTGGACCCAGTGTTCGTACTGAAATACCCGCGGCCACGAGCATGCCGACTCCCGCAACAACGAGTGACTGTTCGAGCCCTGTGCGAAAGGCGCCGTAGACGGCCTGCACGACGTGGTCCTCAATCGTGTTACCCGAACCGTTGGCCACCGCCACACCCTTGGGGGCTGTTCCGGTCTCGATGAACGAGATGATCTCAGCGAAAAAACTAGATGGGACTTTGAGCATTCGTAAGCGTTGCGTTAACGCACCGGTCAGTTGGGCGTTGACCAACGCGCCGAGCACGGCCACCCCAAAAACCGATCCCAGTTGACGACTGGTGTTGATCGCCGACGCCGCCATGCCCGAGCGTTCCGGTGACACTTCGCTCAAGGTCACCGAAGTCATCGGTACGACGCTGGAACCAAATCCGTATCCCGCGAGGGCGAGCGTCGCCATCAGCCAGAGCGAGGGAGTCGGCGACTGGAGCAACAGCGCCGACAGGAGGATCCCGGCACCCGCCATGACGCACCCTTCGGCCATGGGGGCTCGCGGCCCAATACGGGCGACGCGTCGACCCGCGAAGACGGACGCCAGGATCATGGCGACCGCCATCGGCACAAATTCCAGAGCGATACGAACGGGAGCGTAACCAATGACTGCCGTTAGATAGAGCGCGGTGAAGAAGAAAATGGAAAAGATGGAGAAGTACAAGACGAACGCCACGACCATCGCACCGCTGAAGCGTGACGAACTGAAATACTCCAAATCCAACAAGGGCGATTTCGCACGCCTCTCGACGCGCACGAAGGCGACGATGGAGACGACGCCCAGGAGGAAGAGGGCGATGACCCACGATGTGCGGTACCCGTTGGTCTCGCCCAGAATTACCGCGAACGTGAGACTCCCCAGCCCCAGAGCACCAGTGACGAAACCCTCGATGTCGAGTCGGTCGTTGGGCGGACTCGACGACTCGGGCACGTTACGCGCCGCCAGGGCAATGACGATACCGGCCGCCGCGACGTTGAACCAAAAGACCCCACGCCACTGGTCGGCACCCACCACGAGGCCGCCAATGACCGGCCCGAAGGCGATTGCCAATCCCGACACCGCCGCCCACGTACCAATCGCCCGCGCGCGCAGCTGGGGTTCGGGGAATAAATGTCGAAGGATCGACAGAGTGCCGGGTTCCGACGCCGCTGCGCCGATACCCATGATCACGCGCGCACCGATGAGGACATCGGTGTCGGGAGCCAACGCGCCCAGGAGCGACCCGGCCGCGAACAACCCTAGCCCGAGCAACATGATCTTCTTGCGCCCGAGCCGGTCACCGAGAGTGCCCCCGAGCAACATGAAGCTGGCGAAGGTGAGACCGTATCCGTTGACGACCCACTGCAGTTGCGTCACGCCCGCGTGAAGATTCGAACGAACGCTGCCGAGGGCGACCGACACGATGGTCATATCCATAAATGTCAGGAACATGATGAGACACAACGTGACCAAGGCCCAGCGACGTGACCGTCGTGGTGTTACGTCTTGGTGGTCTATTCCTTCATTCACACCTACGACATCCTTTTGGCCAGCAGGCAACGACCTGGCCAAACTACACCCCGGGCCAGCAAAGATGACCGCGTCGAATGTCACGCAACGTCCTCATCTCGTCACCCGCGCGATACGAGTTCGTCCTCTCGAGTTGTTCGACGGTACGATGAATGAAACGTTACAATTTTCGTAGGATGCCGGGCTAGTCGCCGGGCTCCTCTCAGTAGTGTCTTGTAGTTGAGCGTCTAGTTACCCGAAAGAGCGAAGAGCAATGAAGGTCGCCCTCTTTATTACATGCGTCAACGACGGGCTCTTTCCTAATACACCCCAGTCGGTCGTCGAAGTCCTGGAACGACTTGGACACGAAGTGGTGTTCCCCACCGATCAGACGTGTTGCGGACAGATGCACCTCAACGCCGGATACCGCCAAGAAGGCCTGCACCTCGCTCAGCGTTTTCGTGAGGTCTTCGCAGACTTCGACGTTATCGTTTCGCCATCAGCATCGTGCGTGGGAACGGTGCGCGAACTCTACGCCACGTCGGCGCGTTCCTTGGGTGACGAGGCGCTCGCGGCGGATCTCGAGGAGGTCGGTCGGCGTACCTATGAGTTTTCCGAATTCTTGACCAACGTGTTGAAGGTGACGGACGTGGGCGCGAGTTTCCCGCACACCGTCGCTTACCACCCAACGTGTCACTCGTTGCGAGTCCTCGACCTTGACGAGGCGCCTAAGACACTTTTGCGTCACGTCAAGGGACTCACCCTCGTGCCGATAAAGGACGAGGACGCGTGCTGCGGCTTCGGGGGGATGTTCGCCCTGAAGAACTCTGATACGTCCGTCGCCATGGGGCGAGACAAGCTCTCGCGCATCCGAGCAAGTGGCGCCGACGTCGTGTGCGCCCTCGACAATTCGTGCCTCACCCACATCGGAGGACTCTCGTCACGAGCCCGCACCGATGTGCGGGTGATGCACGTCGCCGAGATCCTCGCGCAGCGTGAAGGAGTCTCGCGTGTCTAAAGTCTTCGACACCGACCTACCCTTTCCCACCCTGGCCAAGACCGCGTTGGCCGACGCCCAGTTACGCGCCAATCTCGCCCACGCCACGACGACGATTCGAAACAAGCGACTCCAGGTCGTGTCAGAACTTGACGACTGGGAAGAGTTACGTAGTGCCGGCGCGGCGATCAAGGACTATTCCCTCGACCACCTCGACGAACTTTGCGTCGAACTCGAGAAGAACGTCGTTGCGCACGGTGGCGTCGTGCACTGGGCCCGTGACGCCGGCGAAGCGAACGCCATTGTCGTCTCCTTGGTGCAGGCCACCGGCGCGGACTCCGTCGTGAAGGTCAAGTCAATGGCCACCGCCGAGATTGAACTCAACGTCGCTCTCGAAGAGCACGGAATTACGGCCTACGAGACGGACCTGGCTGAATTGATCGTCCAATTAGGCGACGATCTGCCGTCCCACATTTTGGTACCGGCCATCCACAAGAATCGGTCGCAGATTCGCCAGATCTTTCTCGACGAGATGGGAAAGTCGGGGCTCGCGGCGCCAACGGATCTCACCAACGATCCCGCGGAATTGGCGGCCGCAGCGCGTGCTCACCTGCGACAACGATTCCTCTCGGCCAAGGTCGCGATCTCTGGCGCTAATTTCGTCATCGCCGATACCGGGGCCCTGGTGATCGTCGAGTCCGAGGGCAACGGTCGAATGTGCCTGACGTTGCCCGAGACCCTTATCTCGGTGGTCGGCATCGAGAAGATTCTGCCGAACTGGCAAAGTCTCGAAGTCTTCATGCAACTGCTTCCACGATCGTCGACCGGTGAACGCATGAATCCCTACACCTCGATCTTCACCGGGGCCACGCCGGGCAACGGTCCTTCCAATTTCCACCTCGTCCTGATTGACAACGGGCGCAGTTCGGCGCTCGCCGAAGAGGACGGGCGCGACGTTCTGCGGTGCATCCGCTGCTCGGCGTGTCTTAACGTATGTCCGGTGTACGAACGTACCGGTGGTCACTCCTACGGAAATCCGTATCCCGGACCCATCGGTGCCGTCCTCGTTCCCCAATTACGCCGCGGCGAACGCACTCCCCTCGAGGACTCGCTGCCCTACGCCTCGACACTGTGTGGAGCGTGTTACGTGGCGTGTCCCGTCAAGATCGACATCCCCAAGATTCTCGTGCGACTACGTTCGGAAGTGGTGGACGAGAAGCGACGCGAGCATCCCCGCGACCCCGAACTGTTGTCCATGTCGTTCCTGGAAAAGGGGTTCTCATCCCCACGACTCTTCCGGCGCGCCATCGCCCTGGGCGCACTGGTCGGTCGTTTGCCCTTGACGAATCTGCGATTCTTGCCCCCACCGCTCAACAAGTGGAGCGGCGCGCGTAATACGCCGTTGCCACCTGCGACATCGTTTCGCTCGTGGTTCGCTCAGACCCATCCTGACGCCAACGTGTCGTCACGCTCGGCATCAACGACGAGAGACCCGTTGGTCCATCAACACGGCGCCGCGCACGATGCGAAGCCCGGACACGTGGGCACTGATATCCCCGGACGTGCGGGAATATTGAGTTCCATTGACACGGCTCTCGGTACCCGGCGCCGTCACAGCACGCTCGCCCGCGACCGCGCGTATCGCCTGACGGGTTCGGCAAGCGTTGAGGAACGGCGAAATCTTCTGGCGGACCGCTTGCGTGACTACCGCGCGAACGTCGTCGAATGTGACGAGGTGACGCTGTCGACGACCATCAACGATCTGCTCCTCGCTCGCGCCAGCCACTCCGTCGCGGCACCCGCGGATACCCCACCAGATTGGCTCGAGGCCATCGACGCGAGCGTGCACCTCGATGATCCGACACTCTCCGTCAGTGAACTCGACGCGATCGACGCCTCCGTGACTGGATGCAGCGTCGCGATCGCCCAAACGGGCACGATCATCCTCGATTCCGGAGTCCATCAGGGTCGCCGGATCTTGTCGCTGATCCCCGATCACCTCATCGTGGTGATTCGCGACGAGCAGATTGTTGAAGTCGTGGCTGAAGGCGTCGCTCGACTCCGCGCCGATTCAACTCAAACGTGGATCTCGGGACCATCGGCGACGTCAGACATTGAATTAGAACGAATTGAAGGGGTCCACGGACCACGCAGTCTCGATGTCATACTCGTGACCACCACCGTCGACGTCGCGGGCGTTCTCACCTAGCCACGTGATGGGTCCGACGACGATGCGGACCAGTAGATTGATACAACTACGAGAACTCAGCGGGACGTAGGTCACGGATGAGTTGACGTCGCGACGGGAGTGAATCAATGATGAATTGGAACTGGAAAATTGCGTCACTGGGCGTCGCGGCGTCGGTGGGCCTCGCGACGATGGGACTGTCGGGACCCCTAAAGAGTGCGGTCACCTCCCTCGGCGACAAGCAGTACCTCCAGGTCAACATAGGCACCGACGCCACCGGATCGGGTCCCGGAGTTGCCCAGTTCACGCGAGGGATCAACGCCATCACCTTCGACGTAGCGGAACAGAGTGCCTCGGGGGTCGCCCTCTCTCAGGCTGCGGGTCACGTGAAGGAACAGATCACCGTCAAAGTGGGTGAGACGAACCTATTGACGTTGATCTCGGTCGGAAAGAATCTCTTCGTCGACTTCGACCTTGCCGCCGTGTCCAAGGTGCCGGGCATCACCGTCTCGCCCGCGCAACTCGCTTCGGCCCAATTGTTGTTGGGGAATCGGTGGTTCGAGTTTCCCGAGAGTCTCTTGACGCAGGAACTCCACGCAGTACCGGGCGCGGGCACCGCTATCAAACTCAATACCAATGCCGACAAGGTTCTCAAGGCTCAGATCATGACTGAGTTAACGAAGCTGTTCAGCCAGACGCAAATTCCCGCGCCGACAAACGGGGTGTATTCGGTGACGGGAACCCTGAACTCTCTCTGGAAAACGTTCTTGCCGATACTGCGTCGAGTCGGCGACACGACGCTTCCCACGACCTCGCCCTCGGGCACCTTTACCGCGACCCTGTCGACGTCGGGCACGGAGGCAACTGGTGCCTCGCTCGCGCTCGCTCTACCTGACGGCACAGCGGGTCACGTCGCGATCAAGATCCACGCGACGTTCGAGCACGCCGCCTTCGCGGTGAACGCACCGGCGCAGGCGACGGTGGTCACCCCAGCGATGATCTCAGCGCTCTCAGGCCTCACGTCAGGGTCGCTCGCATCACTGGGATAGGTTCGTCGCCACAATAATTCTCGTCATTCGTCGACGCATGAATGAGAACTACGTGCGCGCCGCTTCAAGTATGTCGTCGGCCACTTTCCAGGCCAACGCCTCGTTGGGATTCGGTTGAAAACGAGTGGTTGGAAACGACGAACGCATTAACTGACGCATCGACCACAGATCGGTCTCGACGTGACCCAGAGCCGCCAGTTGCACGAGTGCGTTGCCCAGGGCTGCGGCCTCTACCGGACCGGCGTACACGGGCGTGCCGCACGCGTCCGCCGTGAGTTGACATAAGACGTCATTGAGCGCGCCACCACCCACGACGTGAACTGCGTCGATACGTACCCCGGAAACGGCCGATATCCCGCGCAGCGCCCGGCGGTAGGCCAGCGCGAGCGAGTCAATGATGCAGCGAGCGAACTCCGGAGCGCTCGAGGGGACCTCGGTGCCGAGGTGCTCGCACTGCGCGACCAATCGTTCTCGCATGTGGCCCGGACCCAGGAGTTCGTCGCTTTCGGCGTCGACGAGGTAACGACGAGGCGAGATCGACAGCGCATCGTTGGTCAACGTCGCCGCATCGAGGTCACGACCGTCGAGGGCATATTCGCGGATCACTTCCTGGAGCAGCCAAAATCCCATCACGTTGCGTAGGAATCTCGTTCGTCCAAAGGCGCCTAGTTCATTGGAGTAACCCGCCTCGAACGCCGCGACGTCGATCAGGGGCGCGGTAAGTTCGACGCCCACCAATGACCACGTCCCCGAGGAGATGTAGGCGAAGTTTTCGTTCTGCGCGGGAACCGCCAGAACTGCCGACGCCGTGTCGTGCGACGCAACGGCGATGACCTGAGTAGCAGACGAGACCCCCTCGGACGCGGCGCTGGACGAGGTGATCGGACCCAATACATCTCCGGGGCGCACTAGATCGCCGACCAGGTGCCGCGACAAGGCGAACATCTCGAAGAGTTCGTCGTCCCAGTCGCGCTGTCGGTTCAGCAATTGGGTCGTGGAGGCGTTGGTGATTTCCCACGCCGTGCGCCCACTCAGGTAGTAGTTCACCAAATCGGGAATAAGGAGGAGGCGGTCCGACGATCGAGCGACCTCGCCGTCGGCCACCAACTGGAACAAGGTATTAAACGTCAAGGGAGCAATGCCGTTGCGCTGATAGAGCGCCCAGGAATCGATGACGCCCGTCACCGTGTCAATCGACTGTTGCGTGCGCGGATCACGGTGATGTGCGGGGGGTCGAACCAAGTGCCCCGCCGCGTCAAGGAGTCCGTAGTCAACGGCCCACGAGTCCACACCGACCGACGACAACGCGAGGCCCTGGGCTTTCGCCCGACGCGTCGCCTCGCCAAGCCCCTTCTCGATTTCGTACAGCAGATACGGCAAGTCCCAAGAGAAGATCCCCCCCACGTCGTGACCGCCGTTCGCGAATCTCGCGACCGCTTCGAGTTCCAGGTGGTCGTCATCCAATGTCACGAGTAAGACCCGCCCACTCGACGCGCCAAGATCAACCGCACCGACCGCGACGGATCGAGTGGTCACGGCTTAACGCAGGAAGGCGGCGGCGACGCCCGAGTCGACGGGGATGTGCGCCCCCGTAGTGAGGGCGAGGTCGCCACCGAGTAGTGCGAATACGGCGCTCGCGATACTCTCGGGCACGACCTCGCGCTTCAAGAGGGTACGACCCGCGTAATACGCTCCGAGGTCCTCCTCCTTGACTCCGTACACGGCGGCGCGCTGGGCACCCCATCCGCCCGCGAAAATTTTGGAGTCCCGCACCACCCCGTCGGGATTGATCCCGTTGACGCGTATGCCGAGTTCGCCAAGTTCCGCAGCGAGTAGTCGCACTTGGTGGGCCTGATCGGCCTTCGCCGAACCGTAGGCCACGTTGTTGGGACCGGCGAACACCGCGTTCTTCGAGACGATGTAGATAATGTCCCCGCCCATCTCTTGTTCCTTCATCACCTTGACCGCCGACTGTGCGGCGAGAAACGAGCCCTTGGCCATGACGTCGTGTTGGAGGTCCCAGTCACGCTCGGTGGTCTCGAGCAGCGACTTCGAAATGGAAAGTCCCGCGTTATTGATCAAGATGTCCACGCCGCCAAAGGCCAACACAGCCTCGTCGACGGCGCCTTGCACGGCGTCCTTCGAGGACACGTCGATGGCGACCCCGCGCGCGACGTCGTTGGAGCCCAGTTCGCGCGCCACCGCGACGGCGGACTCGACGTCGAGGTCGGCGACGATGACGTGGGCGCCCTCGGCCGCCAGACGTCGGGCCGTGGCGGCGCCAATACCCGAACCGCCCCCGGTAACCAGGGCGACGCGCGACGTCAGCGGCTTCGCCTTGGGCATGCGGCGAAGCTTCTCCTCCTCGAGTTGCCAGTACTCGATGCGGAACTTCTCGGATTCCTCGATGGGCGTGTACGTCGAAATCGCCTCCGCACCCGTCATCACGTTGATGGCGTTGATAAAGAACTCTCCGGCGACGCGCGCCGTCTGCGCATCCTTGCCGAAGGAGAACATTCCCACGCCCGGCACGAGGATAATGGCCGGATCCGCGCCGCGCATCGCGGGCGAGTCTGAGGTGGCGAACGCGCGGTAGTAGGCGCTGTAGGCGTCGCGATATTGCGAGTGCAGTTCGCCCAGACGGGTAATCATCTCGGGAACGGGCGTGTCGGACTCCACATCGAGAATCATCGGTCGCACTTTGGTGCGCAAGAAGTGATCGGGGCACGAGCTGCCACGACTGGCGACTTCCGCGTGGCGTTCACACTCGAGGAAACTCAATACCGTGTCGGTGTCAAAGAAGTGGCCCACCTGAGGGCGATCGGTACTGGCCATGCCACGCAACGTGGGAAACAGGGCGATGGCCTTGGCCCGGCGCTCGTTCTCGGCCAATCGTGCGAATTTCGGTTCCTTCACGCCGAGGGGATCGCGTCGACCGTGCTCGGCGATGTAGTGTTCCGCGGTGCGAATGATGAAGAGCGCGTTCTCTTCACACTCCTCGCTCGTGTCACCCCAGGCAGTGATGCCGTGTCCGCCGAGAATGACGCCGATCGAGTGAGGATTCGTGTCACGAATCGCGGCGATGTCCAAGCCCAACTGAAAGCCCGGGCGTCGCCACGGCGTCCACGCCACTCGGTCGCCAAAGATAGTTCGCGTGAGCGCTTCGCCGTCCGCGGACGTCGCCAGCGCGATGCCCGAGTCGGGGTGCAGATGGTCAACGTGGGCGCACGTCACGAGCCCGTGCATCGCGGTGTCAATCGACGGCGCGGCACCGCCTTTGCCAAAGAGACAGTAGTCGAAGGCCGCCACCATTTCGTCCTCGAACTGTGGACCGCGATAGACATTTCTGAGGGCTCGCAGAGCGTCGAGTCGCAGTGCGGCGAGCCCGGTGAACTGGAGTGTGCCGAGATCGCCGCCGGAACCCTTGACCCACATCACGTCGATGGTCTCGCCACTGGCCGGGTCGACGACTTCGGCCTTCGCCGACGCGTTTCCCCCCGCGTAATTCGTGACGGTGGGGTCGGCCCCCAAACGATGCGAACGCTCCAACAAGTCCTGGACGGCGGCAGGGACATCGTAGGAAAGGTCCGGCATCAGGCGCCCCAGCCCGCGGCCTGACCGCCGGCGCGCTGCGCCTCGATGCGGTCTTGGTAACCCGAACGCTGGTAGGCGCCAATGGGGTCAGGTTCCAGCCCCATCTCGTCGCGCATCTCGGCGAGCATCGGCCGCACGTCGGTGTAGAAAGCGTCGGTGAAAATCGCGTTCGCCCCCAACACGTCGCCGGCGAGTTGACACGCGACGAGCGCGTCACGGTCGACCAACAGCGCTTTCGCGGTCGCTTCTTGGACGTTCATGACCGATCGAATCTCGGCCTGCACCTTGGGCTCGATGTTGTGGCACTGGTCCAACATGAAAGCGACGCCCCCCTCCGGCGTAACCACGCCCGCGTCGACGATCTCGTACATAATGCGAAACAGTTGATAGGGATCGGCCGCCCCGACCATCAGGTCGTCGTCACCATAGAAACGCGAATTGAAGTGAAAGCCACCCAGGCGGCGGGTCCGCAACAGTACGGCGACGAGGAATTCAATGTTGGTGGCCACGGCGTGGTGGCCCGTGTCGACGAGAACCTTGGCCTTGTCGCCGAGTTCGAGGCACTGCACGAGCGACGTACCCCAGTCGGGTACGTCCATCGTGTAAAACGATGGCTCGTAGAGCTTGTACTCGAGCAACATGTCCACCCCGTCGCCCAGGGCGGCGTAAGTCTCGGCCAATGCGTCGTGCAAGCGGTCCTGACGAGCTCGGATGTTGTCTTGTCCCGGATAGTTGGTGCCGTCGGCGAACCAGAGGCTGATCGCGAAGGACTTGGTCTCGTGGGCGATATCCACGCATTCGAGCAGGTGAGCAATCGCCTTGCGACGTACGCGCGGGTCGGGGTTGCAGACGCTGCCCAGTCGATAGTCGTCTTCTTGAAATACGTTCGGATTGATCGCACCAATCTTGATGCCCAGGTCACTGGCGTGCTTGGCGAGCTGGCCGTAATCGTCCACCTTGTCCCACGGAATGTGGACGGCAACCGACGGTGCGACGCCCGTCATGGTGTGCACCTGCGCGGCGTCTTCGATTTTTTCAAATGGAGTACGCGCGACGCCCTTTTGACCGAACACCTTGAAGCGCGTGCCCGAATTTCCGTACGCCCACGACGGTGTTTCAATCCACTGCCGCCGGAGAACGTCTTTGATATCACTTCGACTCAGCATGTCTGCCTTCTTTCTAACACTGCTAACGGTCTGGGGTGTCCATCCCAGAGACTTCACCCACCTACGCGAGGTGGAACACTTCCTCCAGCGGGCGCATGCCCTCGTCGGGCGCCCCCTCGAGTCCTACGAAAAACTCGCCCATCGACGCCTGCCAGCGCGCGTTAACTTCCGTCGCGGCCATCAGCTCCAGGCACCTCTGGAAGTTCTCGCACTCCAAGTAGCCGATTAACATCCCGTCGGGTGCGAGGAAGAGTGAATAGTTAGTCCACCCGCACTCGCGTAAGGCGGCGAGCATCTCGGGCCACACTGCGGCGTGACGCGCCTTATAGGCGTCGGTCTTGGCCGGGTTGATGCGGAGCCGAAAACAGACGCGTTGCATCACAGCGACGCTTTCGAACGGCGACGTAACTGGGCGCGAACTCGTACGACGCCCTCGCGGGCGTTCGGGATGAGGACACTCACGAGGAGCAGGCATCCCGTGACGATGCTCTGAGCCTGCGCCGATACGTTGATGGCCGTCAGCGACGACTGCAGGCTGGCGAAAATAGCGACCGACAACACGACGCCAAAGATTGTGCCTCGACCGCCAAAAATCGACACCCCACCGAACAGGGCAATGGCGACCACGTTGAGTTCAAGGCCCAAACCGGTATCCGACGCGGAACTGGCTTGTTGAAAGGTATAGAGAATGCCGGCGAACGCACACAGGAAGCCCGAGAGTACGTAGAGCAAGAACTTGATGCGCTTCACGCGGATTCCCGAGAAGTAGGCCGTCTCGGACTGGAGTCCAATCGCGTAGATCGATCGTCCCACGGAGGTCATGTGTAAGACCACTCCAAAAATGACGGCGAGCACGACGAAGATGGCGAAGTCGTAGGCGATGTGCGTACTACCGATGGGCAAACTGATCTTGGTAAACGAGGCGGGAAAGCCGACGGCCGTATTACTCCCCAGTACGATCAGCGCGATACCGCGATAGAGCGTCAACGTGCCGATCGTTACCGCAATGGACGGGAGGCCCAATTTCGTCACCAACAGACCGTTCAGCGCCCCGCCCAGCACGCCCACAGCAAGACACACCGCCATGGCGAGCCATATGTTCCAACCGTGCATGAACAGATATCCGAGGATGCTCGCCGAGAGTCCGAGCATCGAGGCGACGGACAAGTCAATCTCGCCCGTGATGATGATCAACGTCATCGGCAAGGCCATGATCGCGATCTCGCCGAAGTTCAGACCGGCGAAGAAGAACGTCTCGCCACTGAAGAAGTAGCCGGAGACGGTCGAGCCATAGATCAAGCTAATGACGAAGAGAACTACCAGACCCGATTCCCAGCGAATGGCCGAACGTAGGACCGAATTGAGGGTTCGCGGCTCTTCGTGCACCATCGGCAGCGCCGTCAGCTCAGTCGTCGCCATGACGCGCTCCTTCAACTCGCAAAATCTTCTCCGCGCGAACTGATACGTATCGGTCGAAGGCGATCGCCACCAAGAGCAGCGCGCCCGCCACGGCTTGATTCCAGAACGACGAGACGCGCGCTGCGACCAGCGCCTGGTCGATTGTGTTCAGGAGCAGTGCTCCGAGTCCAGCACCCAACACCGTGCCGCTGCCACCGAAGATCGCCACCCCGCCCACGACGACGGCCGCCACGACGTCCAATTCGTAACCGGTTCCCGCGGTGGAGGCGACGGTCGCGAACTCCGCGAGCCACAATGCGCCGCCCAGTCCCGCGAGCGCACCACTGATGGCGAAGGCGCTAAGGACGCGGCGCTGCACCCGCACTCCGGCCAAGACCGCGGCATCGGGGTTCGATCCGATGGCGTAGAGATCGCGCGCGGGGCGAAAGGTCCGCATCACGTAGCCAACAATCACGACCACGACCACGGCGATGACGAAGAGATACGGGATGCCCAGTATCGCGCCAGCGCCCAGATTGACGAACGACTGCGGGATGGCACTTGGTTGGATCTGAACGCCGTTGACCACGAGGGCGTCGACACCGCGAATGATGTAGAGCATGCCCAGGGTCACGACGAGTGCCGGCACCCGCGCGTACGCCACGATGACCCCGTTCACGACGCCGCACACCAGACCAATGAGCAGACCCATCAACAGGGCGAGGGGTACGGGCATTCCCGGAAAGTGGACGAACAGATCTCCCACCAAATACGCCGAGAGTCCGAGCACCGAGCCCACCGAGAGATCAACGTTTCGCGTGATGATCACCAGCGTCTCGCCAACGGCCAGCAACATAATGATCGACGGGCCCGAGAGCATCTGCTGGATCGACGCGGTGCTGGCGAAGGACGAATTCTTGAAATACGTCACGACAAAGACCAGGAGAATCGCCACGACGATGGCGAGTTCGCGGAAGCGCAGTATTTTGGTGACGAAGGACGCCCCCGAGGGAGCCGTCGTCAGGGGGTGGTCGATAACGCTCAACTCGCACCGACCTTCAATTGTCCCGCGGCGGCGCGCATGATCGACTCCTCATTGGCCTCGGACCGAGTGAACTGCGCCGCGAGTCGCCCCTCGTGCAGGACCAAGATGCGGTCGGCCACTCCCAACACTTCCGGCATTTCCGAAGAAATCATCAAGATGGCAATCCCCTGTTCGACCAACTCGCCCAAGAGACGGTGCACTTCCGCCTTGGTGCCGATATCGATTCCGCGCGTCGGTTCGTCGATGATGAGCAGCCGGGGCTGACGGGCCAGCCACTTAGCGAGAACCACCTTTTGCTGGTTGCCTCCCGAGAGGGTCAAGACCGGGTTCGAGAACCGACCAAACTTCAACTGCAGGCGCGCGGCCCACTCCGAGGCCAGTTTGCGCTCCGACGATTTGCGAATCAGGCCGAATCGACTCAATTGACGTATTGACGCGAGTGAGGCGTTGCGATCAATGGCCATTTGCATGACGAGGCCCTGTTGACGACGATCTTCGGGAACGAAGCCGATACCGGCATTCATGGCCTGCAGTGGCGAGCCCGATTTAAGTTTTTGCCCCGAGATGGTCACCGTTCCCGCGTCCACTTTGTCGATTCCGAAGATGCCTCGCGCCACTTCCGTACGACCGGCCCCGACGAGTCCAGCGAGCGCCACGATCTCGCCGGCGCGCACGTCGAACGACACGTCAGTGAAGACGCCTTCGCGCGTCAGATGCTGGACCTCGAGAACCGTCAAACCAGGAGTTCGCGCGTGGTCGCCGTAGATCGACACGATATCGCGTCCGACCATCGAATAGATGACTTCATCGATGGTGATCTCACTAATGGGAGCGGTCTTCACGAATGCGCCATCTCGCATGATGGTCACGCGCTGACACATCGCGAAGACTTCCTCGAGGCGGTGCGAGATGAACATGACCGCCGTGCCGGCGGCGCGTAACGTCACGACCACGTCGAAAAGTCGACGCACCTCGACTTCGGTCAACGCCGCCGTCGGTTCGTCCATGATGATGATTTTTGCGTTGAAGGAGATAGCTTTGGCGATCTCGACGATCTGTTGATCAGCCACCGATAATCCGCGAGCCAACCGACTCGGTGAGAGGGGAACACCCAGTCGCGCGAAGACATCTTTGGAACGCTGGATCATCTCGGAGCGGTCGATGCGCCGGCCCGAACGAAGGGGGTGTCGACCCATGAAGATATTCTCAGCCACCGTCAAGTCAGGAAAGAGCGTCGGCTCTTGATAGATCACCGAGATGCCCGCCTCGCGCGCGTCAATGGGATTGGCGAACCTCACCGGCTGACCGTCGAGGGTGACGTGGCCACCGTCGGCCACGTACACGCCGGCCAAGATCTTTACCAGCGTCGACTTTCCCGCACCGTTCTCGCCCAACAATGCGTGGGCTTCGCCGGCGTAGAGCGTGATGGAGCCGTCAGCGAGAGCCTGCACGGGACCAAAGAATTTGGTGGCACCCTCGACGACTAGGAGCGAAGGGGCGCTCGGGGAGCCTGCGGGTAGTAACTCGTCGGGGGACGCGACTACTTCTGGCGTCTCCACACCCTCCATTGGCAATCCCCCTGGTACTCAATGCCTCGTCCACGGCTGTCACGTCCACGACGCGCTCGGCTCAACGACACCGCAACGCTCCACAAAATGAGTGACGCGGGCAAACCTTATATGGATTTATTGAAACGTGTCAAGTACCGAGGGTTTGAAGTCGTCCGTTCATGGTTGCTGGTCTATCGCTGCGACGAGGCCCGTACCACGAGCTCGGGTTCAAATCGCACCTCGCGGTGCCGATGGTCGGGATTTCGCACCTCGTCAAGGAGTAATTCGGCGGCGGCCACCCCCAGTTCCAGTGCGGGCTGGCGTACCGACGTCAGCGCCGGTGAGAGCATGGAGCCGAATATCAGATCGTCGTAACCCACGACGGCGAGATCATCGGGTACCTTGACTCCGCGCGCGGCCAGCCCTCGCAACACGCCGAGCGCCAGGAGGTCGTTCGCACACATCACCGCCGTCGGCCGCGGTGATGTCGTGAGGATTCTCTCCACCGCTTCTTCGCCGTGGCGCACCGTGAGTGCTCCCACCGATAACTCGGTCACCTCGACGGGTCGCGACTTCGCGACTGCGCGGACGGCTTTTCTGACGCCCTGGCGACGATCTCGACACTGGCGGATTGTGGTGGGCCCGTTGACGAAGACGACGTCAACGTGTCCCGTTTCAAAGAGGTGGCGCGCGGCCAACTCCCCACCACGTACGTCGTCGACGGTGACCGAACAGAATTCATCGGCGGTCGCCTTGCGGTCCAGCAGTACCGTCGGCACCCCACGCGTCTTGAGTCCCGACAAACTATCGAGGTTGGCGCCGACCGGGGTGATCAAGACCCCCTCCACGCGATGTTCCTCCATCGCTCGAACGAAGTTCGCCTCGCGCTCGAGGGAGTCGTCAGTGCTTGCGAGCATCAAGACATACCCTTCGGCCTGCAATCGACCTTCGGCCCCGCGAAACATCTCAGTAAAGAACGGGTTCGAGACGTCCAACACGACTACGCCGACGGTGTGGGATCGACCGCCGCGCAGTTGATACGCCTGGGTATTTCGGATGAAACCGGTGGCCTCCACGGCGTCGAGGACCCGTTGGCGCGTGGCATCGGCGACAATATCGGGTCGGTTCAAGACATTGGAAACCGTCCCAGTGGACACGCCCGCCATCTTGGCGACGTCGCGAATTGTTACGGGCACCCACGCCTTTGGTTCGACCGGTGACGCGGCGCCACTGCGCTTTGAATTCATGGGTACGTCAGTCTCGCATTTCGCCTGTGCACGTGCAACAACTGTCATCTCGTCGTCACCACCGGACGACATTTCGTCAGTACCATCGGCAATTGGAGTAATAAGTGAAACGTTCCATGAAATATGTGGGGGCGGTACTTGACACGTTTCAATAGAAGGATATAAGGTTTGCGAAATTCGTCCAGTCCGAGACGTGACCGTTGGTGCGAACCAACGAGCGTCCGATGGTTCGAAGTAGTAGGGAGCTTTACGAGCGGTACCCGCAGTACAGGACACGTGATCAAAAGTCTGAAGTTCCGAGGACGCGAGCCAGACTCGATCATTCGGGGCGGGGCGACATTTAGGGGGGAAGGGGGCCGTGCGACGACATCGAGTCGTCGTGTCATTTACGCGTTGTGCCGTGACCACCGTGGTCATTGGCCTTTGTTCGAGTTCACACTCGTAACACCCGAAAGGAAATCATTCATCATGAAAATAAAGAATCGCACCGCTACGGCGCTGGTCAGTTCTGCGCTAGCCACCGTTCTGGTCGTGGGCTTGAGCGGCTTCGGCCTCGCTTCAGCATCGGCCAGCGGGACGCTCAAGAAGGGTCAGACGTTTTACCTGATTCCCAAGGACACTTTGAATCCCTATGAGACGTTGGAAGACGGCGGTATCAAGGCCGCACTTCAAGCGTTGGGCGATAAGGCTGTCATTAGTTCGGGCACTGTGGACACCGCGGCCGCTCAGATTCCGTCGATCCAGGCGGCAATTCAAGCTCACGCCGCTGGCATCGTGATCGCCGGTAACGACCCGTCGGCTCTGTGCCCGTCGCTAGCCCAAGCGCACGCCGCTGGCCTCGCCGTCGTCTCGGCTGACTCGGACGTCACCTGCCCCAACCACCTGTTCATCAACCAGGCCAACACCCAGCAGATTGGTACTTCAGAGGTCGACCTTCTGGCCAACGAGATTGGTAAGAGTGGCGAGATCGCCATTCTGTCGGCCGCGGCGACCGCGACCAACCAGAACTCCTGGATCAAGTACATGAAGCAAGAACTGAAGAAGTACCCCAAAATGAAGCTGGTCACTACCGTGTACGGTAACGATGACCCCGCGACATCGTTGACGGTGCTGCAGGGATTGCTCTCGGCCTACCCGACGTTGCGCGGCATCATCTCGCCGACCACCGTGGGTATCTCCACTTCGGCGCAGTACCTCGACACGCACAAGTCATTGCTCAAGCACCTGACTCTCACGGGTCTGGGCCTGCCGTCGCAGATGAAGAAGTACGTGCTGGACGGTACCGTGAAGAAGTTCGAACTGTGGAACCCGATCAACCTGGGCAAGCTAGCGGGATACGCGGTTGCGAACCTGGCGTCGGGCACCCTCAAGATCAAGACTGGTCAGACCTTTAGCGCTCCGGGATTGGGTAAGTACACCATCCTTCCGGCCGCCGCAGGCACTGGTCCGTCGGTTGTCCTCGGACCGCCGTTCGTCTTCACCAAGGCCAACGTCGCCAAGTTCAACTTCTAGTCATCACGCACAACTCACCCGCCGCGAAATCGCGGCGGGTGAGTTGTCGATAAAAGTGTCACGGAAGTACCCGTGCAGTGATCGCTTCCCCCAGCCACAGCACGCAACAATCCCCGCCGAAAACTTCGGCGGGGATTGTCGTTGAAAAGTAGTTTGCGTGGGGCGTGTCCGTGGCGTGAACACATCGTCAGCGCCGACGAATGCGGTCCCATCTCGATGGCGTCACCACCCAGGTTCAGTCAACAAACTCGAAGTATCGACGTCGTTGCGTCGGACTAAACGAGTACCACTTCAATATCGAACAATTCCGCCACCGCAGCGAGTTCCTGAGCACGATGGCCGGTTCCCAACGCCCAGTGGTGAGCGACCGCCGTCGAACTCCATTCATCACACCACTCACCCGGGTCTCGACCGAAGTTCACCCGAGAGGTCGTATTGCCAATCTGCAAGAGAGCTCCACCCACCACCTCACCTTCCGAAATTACGAAGCGAAACGAACCGTCGCGTAGTTGGGTCAGTCCGAGCGCCGTCACGGGTCCGTGCTTGACGTCGAACTCCACCGAGATTCCCCAGCCTCGCTTGCCGTGAAAGACACCTAATCCCCGCAGCATCGGCCGACGATCGCTAATGGCCAGATGGGCGGGACCATCGTGACCCATTTCCACGACACCGTCGGCGAAGTTCAGCGCTTGAAGTTCGGTAAAGGACCCCCCAGCCCCCAGACGGTCGAGGATCAACATCGCCAGTGACGTGCGAAGTTCGTACTCACCGCACACGGGTCGATGGCTCGCGGTCAATAGTGACGCGCCGAGAATCATGCCGGCGGCCAATCGCTCGTGTTGCTCCCCCTCGAGACCGCGGTGGTAGTAAGCCATGGAATCCAGATCGAAATCGGCCACGAGTCGCTCCATGCCAACGGCCACGCGAAGCGACCAGTCAAGATCATCGGAGTCCACTGAGTCCAGCAGTTCGAACGTGTCCTGGACCTCCACCAAGAGACTCGCCACGTCGTCATTGGACACCTCGGCCACACGAACACGGAGATCGTCGATCTCGAGGACTTCCACGTGCCCGCCCAGGTGCGCGGGAATCAAAGTGAGATCCGTCGCCACGTCGTACATGCCCGGATACAAGTGCCCCAAGAGCCCGTGGCGTCCGTGGCGAAGTGCCCGCTTGACCGCGGCCGCGCGAACCCATTTCTCAATTCGCCGCCACGCGCGTTCATCGGCCAAATATCCTGATACGGAACGAAAACTGAGACCACAGCGCTCGAAGGCGTTGGCCATTTCGGGAAGTGGACAGGCCCCGCAATACGCCAACCACGCTCCAGTGTCAAAATTTGTGTGGTCCATCTTTTCGGTGGGCTGGAGGTTGATGAAGAGCACATCCGCCTTCGAACGCTGCGCAATCGGAACTACCATCGTGGCGGTCATGTACGTGGTGAGAAACATCACGATGAGGTCGCATCCCGCTTCTCGCAACGTCTCGGCGGCAACATCCGCGTCTTGCGCGTCAGAGATGAAACCCACGTCGACGACGTCGGCGTCGAAGTCCGAGAGTCGTCGAGACACCTCCGCGGCCGAACGCCGCAATTGAGGAAGCAGGTCGGGGAACTGAGGCCAGTATGCACCGAGTCCCCCCGCGACGAGACCAATCTTTGGCCGGGCGTTTCGCACGGTCGAACCCCGAAACGTCCCTACGGTGACCTCACTCATTGCGGTTGTCTCCCCCGAGCCCGTCGCCGTCGACAAACTCACCCCTAAAACTATTGCATCACTGGTTGACACGTTTCAAAAGTATGATGTAATTTTCGTTCCGACTACATTTCAGTCATGGTTCTTGACCCCGAACTCCTCCCCTTCCTCGGTGGACCCAACACCGCCAATATGGACGACGTCCTCGGCTCACGCCAGATTGCGGACGCGTTGACTCGCCAGGAGGTGGCGTTGCGACCGGCGCCTCCCACAGGGGTGTGCTTCTACGACGACGTCGCCACTGACGGGACCAGAACCGTTCCCATCCGCGTGTATCGGCGTGACGATCAGGCCTCACTCGCCGGGGCGCTCTTGTTCCTGCACGGGGGCGCCTTCGTCTTCGGTGACCTCGAGTCAGAACACGATCGCTGTCTCTACTTCGCCCTTCACACGAATTGCGTAGTGGTATCCGTCGACTACCGCTTGGCCCCCGAATTTCCTTACCCCGCCGCACTCGACGACGCCGCTTTGAGCCTGGACTGGCTCGCGACGAGTGGCGATGAACTCGGGGTCGATCCTCGTCGCATCTGTGTGGGCGGCGCGAGCGCAGGGGGATCTCTCGCCGCGGGATTGACGTTGCGTTCGCGCGACGAACACGGGCCCCACATCGCGGCGCAGTTGTTAATCTATCCGGTCATCGACGACCGCGGAATGACGATCTCCATGGCCGCGTACGAGGTCTACGACCCGTGGGACGGCGAACGCTCGCGTAAAATGTGGCCACTGTACTTGGGTCACGACGGGGATGCGCCGGCCTACGCCGCCCCGGCGCGCGCACCGGATCTGCACGGACTCCCGCCGACATTCGTCATGAGTTGCGAAGAAGATCCCCTGCGCGACGAAGAACTCGCTTTCGCCCAACGCCTCCTCTACGCGGGGGTTAGCGTCGAACTCCATCACTACGCCGCGACGTACCACGGCTTTGACGTCATGGCCCCGAACGCTATCGTAAGTCAGCGCGCGCTACGTGAGCAGGCAGGCTTCTTAGAACGAATGATCGGCACGCCTTCGTCGTAGCGACGTGACGACGAAGGCCCCGTCGCGACACGGTGCCAAACGAACGCACCCGTGGAGTATCAACTTCAAATTGGCGCCGACGCGGACATGAAAGTTCTCCCACGAAAATGCCACTGTAGAGATATGAGGAAAAGAATGGCGAGTTGACGAGCGAACTCCTGACTCGTCAGCGAGGCTCGTGGCACGTGTGCTTCGCGTTGTGCGGGGGAGCGCGCTTGACGTTGACGTCTGTACATCTCGTTGACACCTACCGCGTCACCGGCGCGACGTAATGACGGGTGACGGTCGCGTGGACGCCACGTCGTCGAGACGGTTCGATCACTTGACCGACCGGATTCCGCACGGACTTCGCGTCGCGCTCGAGCGAGGTGCGTCCCCGGACGAACCTCTCGTGCCCCTTATGAGCGACCTCAGCGATGGCCGCGCACGTGCGGGCCTTCGTGGGGTCCACGCGCTCGTGGCGCTAGCGGTGATTTTCAATCTCTGGTCGCTGCAATTCGAACGACTGTCCGTCGCCTACCCCAATGACAGCGGAATGCATCTGCAAATGACCACGCAGGCAATGAATCTGTTGCGCCACGGCCTCTCACCTTTCGACCACTGGTACCCGCTGCTGTCACTGGGCTCGCCCTTCTTCGTGCAGTACCAAAGTTTGTCGGCCGTCGTCACCGGCGCCGTATCACTCCTCTTTGGTCCTCTGGCCACCTACGCCTGGTCGTTGTACCTCCTGCTCAGTCTGTGGCCGCTGTGCGTCTACTGGTCGACCCGGCTCTTGGCCTGGGGACGCTGGGAGTCGGCGATCGCGGCAGCTCTGTCCCCCCTACTTTTCGCTGTCACCGGAAGGGGATTCGGTCACCAGAGCTACGTCTGGATAGGGAGTGGACTGTGGTCGCAACTCTGGGCCATGTGGACACTTCCCTTTGCGTGGGCCTTCAGTTGGCGATATATCTCGCAGCGAAAATCGCTCTTCGGTGCGGTCGTGATGTTGTCGCTCACGATTGCGTTTCATTTCCTCACGGCCTACCTCGCTGCGCTCACCCTGGGCGTGTGGATCCTCATTCGACCCAGCCAATTCTTCTCACGAGCGACGCGCGCAATGGTTCTCGCGAGCGCTGCGCTCTTGTCGACGGCCTGGGTGACGGTTCCTCTCCTCGCGCACTCGAAGTGGCTCGCGGTCAACCAGTTCCAGGTCGGTACCACGATCGACGACTCCTACGGGGCGCGACGGGTGCTCAGCTGGCTCGCCACGGGAGAGATCTACGACTGGCGTCGCTGGCCAATCATTACCGTGTTCGTCGGCGTGGGTCTCGTCGTCGTCGCGCGGCGGTGGTACTACGACGAACGCGGACGCGCGCTGGTGGGCGCGTGGTTGCTGAGCCTCCTCCTCTTCTTCGGGCGCCCCACGTTGGGTCCCGTGCTCGACCTCCTGCCCGGTAATCAGAGCTTGTTGTTGCAGCGCTACATCATGGGCGTGCAACTCGCCGGATTACCCCTGGCGGGCGTTGGCCTGTTAGCGACGGCGACGCTCACCTATCGTCAACTCGTCCGATGGTGGCCGCGCGTTCTCGCAGTTTGCCGACGCATCGTGCTGCATCACTCACCGTGGCTACGAACGCCCCTCCTCATCGGTCTCGTGGTCGCGCTCCTCTTGCCCGGGTGGTCCCAGATCGCGAGGTACGACGATGCATCGGCGGCGTGGATCGTGACCCAGCGCAATCTCGCGCCCACCCTCGGGGCCCAACTGAACTCTCTCATCTCCTTGGCCCAGTCTCGCGGCGGCGGGCGCGTCTACGCAGGGATGCCCAGTAATTGGGGACACCACTTCTACGTGGGGGCCGTACCGGTGTACATCTACCTCGAACAACGCAATGTCGACGCGGTCGGCTTTACCCTGCGCACGAGTTCCTTGATGACCGACCCCGAGGCGTACTTCGACGAGGACGTCGCGGGTGACTACGCGGCGTTCGGCGTCCGCTACTTGATTTTGCCCGTCGGTCACGCACCACCGGTGCGGGCCTCCCTATTACATACGGCCGGTCCCTACCGACTCTGGCAAGTTGACGGTGCGGCGACATCGGCCCTCATTCAAGTCGTCGATACATACGGCGTCATCGCCGCGACGAACGCCAATCTCGGGACCCAGACCAGTTCGTTTTTACGCTCGACGTGGCCCGGGCGCGCCGTGTATCCGACCGTCGCCTTCTCCGGGCAGGTGGCCGCTCGTGGGACCTTGACGTCGCTCTCGCAGCAACGCGGCGTCGCCGGTATCGTCGTGCACCAGAGCCACGACCTCATTGAGGCCCAGAGCGCCGAGGCGACCATCGTGGCCCGTCGCCGCGCCGTCGTCCTGTTCAAGGTCGCCTACGATCCCGGCTGGACCGCCACGGTCGATGGCCGTGTGACGCCCAGCGAAATGCTCGCCCCCGCACTCGTGGGTGTGACCGTGACCCCCGGACGACACCACGTTGTCTTCAGCTACCACGGCTTCGCCTCCTACGACGCGCTCGACGCGATCGCGGTGGTGACGCTTCTGGGGGTCGCATTGGGACCGGCGTGGTGGCGAAGGAGAACTCGCGACGCGAAGTGAGCCGAGACGATGGTGGTGTCACACGACCGGCGTACCAAGTCGACGCCACGTCACACCATCGTCGGACGCTGTCCGCGCGTCGTTGTGCGTCTTCACATCAGGGGTCGTTGGCGCGCGAGCCGACGAAGAGTGTCGCGGCGCACCAGATTCCACGGCAGCGTGGCGACGGGCGCTGGCAGGATCCGATTGAACCAACGCATCAGCGCGACGATCCGGTCGAAACGTCGTTGCTCCCGTGGCCCCCACTCGATGCCCAGGGCGTCGCGAAAGGGGGGAAGGAGGTAACCCCCGGTGAGCAATCGATTGAGTCGGCGCACCACGTATCCAATGGGTCGCGGCAGGTATCGCAGGTCAATGAAATCGTGCAGGTACCGTGACGTCACGTCGTCCACTTCGATGTCGGCGATCGCGGAGTTCCAGTACGTCGCGAACTCCGTGCGATCACTAGGCCACCGGTGTGCGGGCACTTGCAGCGTCGTGGCAAATCGCGAACACCTCTCGAACAACGCATCGGCGATTTCGTCAACGACGGGACCGTACAACGTGACGTAGCCCTGGAGACAACCCAGGTACATGCATGCCGCCACCCACAGTTGGAGTTTGGTGTCGAACGCGTCATACGCGACGTCGTCGTGGGGTCGAGAACGAACGTGGCGGTGCTGCGCATTGACACTGTGTCGAAGTTGGCCGCGCTGGGCGTCGGTGCCGTAGAGGGAGGTCCAGATATAGGCGAGCGTCGTGCGCGTACGCTTAATGGGGTGACGGATCAGTGAACCACTGGGGACGCGACTCTCGGCGACGGCGCGGCCAATACCGCGACGACTCAGTTGCATCACGACGTTCGCCGACGCCGGCGCCAGCATCAGCCCGCGCAACAGACGCGCCTCGAGGTCGTCAACGGCGTCGTCACGGCGCGCGCGTCGGCCGAAGGTGAAGGTGTGTCGCACCCCGATAGCGTAGAGACGCCCTAACGCTGGCGTACCGTAGCGTCGCCGCCACCCACCGCGTAGAGGAATCCTGACGGCACTCGCAGTGAGCGATTGGGGGTGCCGTGAGACACACGGTGTTTTGCCAGGATGTGGCCCTCGCGCACTAGTTGCAGCGTGCGCGCCGTCGTCCCCGCGTTCGTCCGTAGGTCGAGGTAGGCAGGTCGGTGACCCGCAGTCCATCGATTCGGCCACACCCATGACACAAGGTCTTCGACGTGCAGGTGCACCGTGTGGGGTGGCGTCGCGACGCGATGGGCAAGTTCTCCGGCGACCACGTGGGCGACGTCGGCGCTCTCAACGGGGTGCACAAGGTTCCTGGCCGCGTACACGGTGTCCACACTGGCGCGCCCCAGTTCGTCGCTGGCTGGACTCCGCGTGCCTCTCGACCCATCTCGAGTCAAGCGCGCCGCGCGAGTTCGTGAGCGGGAATCCAATCACCCGTGAAGACGATCGTGCCCGGCGCTTCACGCGGTGACGGCGCGTCGCGATCTCTTCCAAGATCACGCCCTGTACTCGTCGGGTCCCGAGGATCTGAACGACGCGGGTGCCGCAGAGTTCTGACGCGCGCCCAGGCGCGCGAAAAAATCGCCGCACTCCGCACGCTCTGGTGACGCGCCGGCCCGGTGACGAGGGCGCGCAGGGCTACACCGACCTCGACGCAGCGGCGCACCTCGCCGTCTTCGTCGACGACGAGGGCCCTGGTCTCCGAGGTCCCCTGGTCGATAGCCAGAATTCCTGGCGCCACTGACCCTGCCGGACTCGTGGTGTGACGCGGTGTCAACGCACTGACGATACGCCACTTCGTCCCAGCGCGGAGTGGTCGCGCGAGCCGCTAGAACTAATACTTGAGAACCAATTCGCCCATGCGTACCATAGAGCGACCGATCGAGGGAGGTCGATGAATGTCAGTGTCGTCAGTGGTCGCACACCTCTTCGAGGGCCAACTGCCCTTTCGCGTCGAAGCCTTTGACGGCAGCGCCGCGACACCCACCATCGACTCACCCGCCAATGACCTCACCCTCAAGATATTGCATCCCGAGGCGCTGCTGCGAATACTGCGTCGGCCGAGCGAACTCGGCCTGGTGCGGGCATTCGTCGCCGGCGACATCGAACTCGACGGTGACCTCGACGCCCTCTTCACTCTGGAGGTACCCCCGCTGGGTTACCTCTTTGCGCCCAGCACCGTGGGGCCCCTGTTACGTCTCATCGGGCCGTCGCTACTTCGCCCTCTTTCCCCGCCGCGCGTCGAGGTGCGCCAACGTGGTTCTCTGCATTCGCGCAGCCGTGATCGCGACGCGATTTCGCACCACTACGACGTCTCGAATCGTTTCTACGAGATGGTCCTCGGACCCTCCATGACCTATTCGTGTGCCGTCTTCGCTCGCGAGGACGACACCCTCGAGATCGCTCAGCGCCGCAAGGTCGACCTCATCTGCCGCAAATTGGGATTGGAACCGGGGATGCGCCTCCTCGACGTCGGTTGCGGATGGGGGGCGATGGCCATCCACGCGGCGACCACGTACGGCGTGTCCGTCGTCGGCGTCACCTTGTCAATTGAGCAACAAATTTACGCCAGCGAACGAGCACGGTCCCTGGGTGTGGGCGACCTGTGTGAATTTCGGCTGCAAGATTTTCGTGACGTGCGCGACGGACCGTTCGACGCCATCAGCTCCATTGGCATGAGCGAACACGTGGGCAGGCGATCACTCGCCCCCTACGCCCAACAGATGGTCGATCTCTTACGCCCCGGTGGTCGCTTCCTCAATCACGCCATCGGTCGACCCATCACGACGAAGGAGGACCCTCGACCCTCGAGGATCGCCGAGGGCTGGCGCCAGACACAAATCGCGTGGGGACTACGTGGTCCCTCGCGGGTCCGCAGCGACTTCATCGAACGCTACGTTTTCCCCGACGGCGAACTGCAGGACGTGGGCACGATGGTGTCGCTGTTTCAGGCCCACGGCCTAGAGGTTCGTCACCTCGAGAGTCTTCGCGAGCACTACGCACTGACCTTGCGGTACTGGGTGGACAACCTGGTCAAGCGCTTTGACGAAGCCGTGGAGGAAGTGGGCGAACAACGAGCTCGGGTGTGGCGGCTCTACATGGCGGGTTCGGCCGTCAACTTCGAACACCACCACCTCGAGATCCACCAAGTGCTCACGGTCAAGTCGGGACAGGGTCGCTCGGGTCTCGCGTGGCGCCCAGACTTCGAGCCGACTTTCTAGAGGTGCCCTGCGTTTGGCGAACTATATGCCAGCATTGACCCATGGTCGAGACAAAATCGTGGCAAACCCACTGGCATAAGCACCCGGGCGTGCGATCGGGCAACCAGTTAAGTCGCGGCGAGCGCGCCGCCGACAAGATGCGCGACACCATGGGCTCGTGGCCATTCGTTTTCGGTTTCTTTGCGGTCATGATCCTCTGGGCGGGCACCAATACATTGCTCCTCGAGAAAGTGATGCACCACAAGGCCTTCGACCCGTACCCCTATATATTGTTGAACCTCTTCTTGTCGATGATGGCCGGAGTACAAGCGGCGGCCCTCCTGATCGCCGCCAAGCGGTCCGACGCCATTGCCTCCGAAGTAGCGGTGCACACCGCCTCGAACACCGACGACATCAAGGTGCTCCTCGTCGAGAACACTGACTTGACGAGCGCGGTCAAGAGAAATACCGACCTCCTGGACGAGTTGCACCGCCACGTGACCGAGATCGGTCGTTCCCTCGGTGTCATTGCGGGGCGTTTTGACCCCGGCGACGTCACGATTGACGTTGATCACGACCACGGACACGACCACATCGCGGACGATCCGGTGGGGGATTCTTCGGGTATCTAGGGCTATCCGCGAGAACTTTCGAAGTTCGAACCCAAATTTTGTCAAAAACTTATCTTGCTTCGTTACGTTGAGCCCATGGACACCGTGGCGATGGGACGTGGCGACATGGGCAACGCACGCTCGACGAAGCGGTCGGTGACACCAGCGTCGCGACAACCCCACGGCGCGCGTGGCCATACGCCCGGCAAGGGTCCCCAGCCGCGAACCGCGCACGCCCTCGAGTTACTCTGCGGTGTCGGTTTCGGCACCGTGGTGGCCTTGGGTCTGTCGGTCGAAAGTCGCGCCACCCTCGTTAGCCGAGGAGGTTGGGCTCAGGCCATCGGGCGCCTCAGCGCGTTCAGTGGCTCGTACCTGCTGCTCGTCATGGTGGTTCTCATGGCTCGTCTGCCGTGGCTCGAGCGCACGGTGGGTCAAGACACTCTCGTGCGCTGGCATCGCCGCATCGCTCCCTACGCAGTCTCCCTGATCTCGCTGCACGTCCTCAGCATGATTCTTGGTTACGCGCAGATGCTGCAGACCAGTGTCTTCCACATGCTCTGGACGTTCTGGGTGAACTACCCCGACATGTTGGCCTCGTCGGTGGGATACGGCCTGTTGCTCATGGCGGCCTTCACGTCAATTCGCATTGCGCGATCAAAGATGAGGTACGAGACGTGGTGGATCGTGCACCTCTATACCTACCTCGGCCTGGGCCTGGCCTTCATGCACCAGATCCGTACGGGCGTCATGTTTATCGGCCACGCGCGCACCATCGAACTCTGGACAACGTTGTGGATCGCCACGGGGGCGCTCATCGTCCTGTTGCGTATCGGCGTCCCACTCGTGAGGAATTCGCAGTACCAATTGCGAGTGGCCAACGTGGTGCAAGAGGCCCCGAACGTGTACTCACTCACCGTTACCGGCAAGAACATCAAAAAAATGGCCGTGTCGGGTGGCCAGTTCTTTCAGTGGCGGTTCTTGTCACGCGGCCTGTGGTGGCACAGTCACCCCTATTCGCTGTCCGCCCTGCCGCGGCCGCCGTTTCTTCGAGTAACGGTCAAGGGACTCGGTGACCAATCGAGTGCCATCGCGCGACTAGCGCCCGGTACTCGTGTCATCGTCGAGGGTCCCTACGGTGTGTTCACCCGTCACGCCACCAAGAGCAATGACGTCACCCTTATCGCCGCCGGCGTCGGCATCACGCCGATTCGTGCGCTCCTCGAAGATCTGGCGCCCCACCTGCGCGTCACCGTGATCGTGCGCGCCACGCGCGTCGATGACATCGTCCACGCCCAAGAGATGAAGACGTTAGTCGCCGCTCGTAGCGGCCACTACCATGAGATCGTGGGAAGTCGAAGTGAGGTCAGCTTCGACGACGCCACCCTCGAACGCCTGGTGCCCACCATTCGCCACAACGACATCTTCGTCTGCGGCCCGGCCGGATTTACTGATTTCGTCGTGGCCGCGGCGGAGCGCCTCGGCGCCGCACACGAACAAATCCATCACGAAACATTCACCTTCTAAGAATTGAGTCCACCATGCCCTTACGAGAATACCGACGCCAATGAAGCGCTCCCCCATCGTCGCCGTCGGCACCGTCGTCGGACTGGCGTCGGTACTGACATTTCATTCTTCCCCGGTCAAGCTCTCCTTGAGTGCACCGACGTCAACCAGTACCTCTCTGCCCACCACCACCAGTACGCGAGCTCCGACCACCACCACCAAACCCACCACCACCACCAAACCCACCACGACGACGCCGACCACCACAGTGGCCCCGACGACCACAACGACCCCCACGACCACAGTGCCTCCGACGACGTCGCCCACCACCACGACGGCGCATTCCACTTCGACGACGAGGCCCACGACAACCACGACGTCGAGGCCCACCACCACGACGACGCCGACCACCACGGTGGCCCCGACGACCACAACGACCGTGGCACCCACCACCACGACGACTAGCGCGGTTACCGGAGTTCGTACCGTCACGGGCCCGCTCGTCAATTACTTCTACGGCGAACTCTCGGTCAAGGTCACCGCCAATGGCAAGAAGATCAAGTCGGTCACCATTGGAACACTCACCGACGGAGGGAACCCTCGGTCAATCACCATTGACCAGTACGCCATTCCGATCCTCGAACCCGAAGCACTGGCGGCACAAAGTAGTTCGATTCAGAGCGTCTCGGGAGCCAGCTATACCAGTGCGGGTTTTCAAATGTCGTTGCAGTACGCGCTGAAGTCGCTCGGTATCTGATGGGCTCTGCAGCGACCTCGACGCGACACCTCATCGAGGTGATGGGTACCGTCGTCACCGTGGACCTCTTCGGTGACGTGGACGATCTCAGCGCCGCCGGCGTGATCGAGCAAGTTGAGGAGATCCTTCGTGAAGCCGATCGCGTCTTTAGTACGTACAAGGAGTCAAGCCCCCTCAGCCGCTTGCGTCGCGGGGAGGTCACTCTAGGAGAAACGCCGGCCGTCGTCGGCGACGTCCTCGACCTGTGCCAGCGCGCGAAGTCCCTGAGCGCCGGTTGGTTTGATCCGTGGCACCTCCCCGGTGGCATCGACCCGACGGGCTACGTCAAGGGGTGGGCGGCGCAGCGCGCACTCGACCACGTGCGCATCCTTCCCCTCAGTGGCGCGATCGTCAACGCCGCGGGTGATATTGCGTCCTTTGGCGGGCCCACTCCCGACACCGTATTTCGTACCGGAATCGTGCGACCCGACGACGAAGGTCAACTCGCCGCCGTGGTCGAATTACGTGGATCGCTCGCGACGTCAGGGGAGGCGCAGCGTGGCGCGCACTTGTTCAATCCCTTCACCCGCCAGTACGGAGCCGCCGTGGCGTCGGCCAGCGTGGCGGGACCGGACCTCGGGTTATGCGACGCTCTTGCGACCGCCCTCAGCGTCGGCGGACACGACGTCATGGTGCTGGTGGAGAAGCTGAAGGACTACGAGGCCATGACGATCGATGCTCAGGGTTCGATTCGCGCTACCCCCGGCTTTCCGTTCGTACGCGATTGAGGTCTAGCGCCGCACGTGGCGGCCGTGCACTGGCGCCAAAAGAATCAGCGACAGGTAGGTGACCACGGCGATCGCGACGTGCATCCAGATCAGCACAAAGACCGCCGTCGCCGATTGACCCAGGTACCAAATCGCTACGTCGGGGATGAATAGGACGAGGGTCACGGCAATCGCCGCTCGAAAAAAGAGCCACTTGGGCTGTGACGAGATGCGCGCCACGATTGGCCAACCCGCGCACGCAATGATCACGCCGATGATGGTCAGTTTGGAGTAGTCCGAGAATTGGAAGTGCGAATAGCCGCGGGTCTTGGGAAACACCGCCACGCCTAAGCGAACGAGGACGGCGTCAGCCGCGAGCGATCCCACCAGCGCCACGACGGTTGCCACGATGACCGACACCATGGGCGGAGGTGTCTTGGGATGAAAGTCCACGCGAAAACGGCGCAGCCACGGGCGTAGCGCCGCGGGAAATGAACTTGGACTGAGACTCAACGAGCGGTGTTCTACGGACGACGACATTCCGCAATTCTAATTTGTGACGCTCAGGCGCCGGAACGTGGCGGAAATTCCAGGTCTTCTAGGAGGCCGCGAAGTTGGCGTCCCATCTCTCGCGGATTGCCCGTCAGCTCGCCAATCACGTCTCCTTCGAGATCACTATCGTCATCGGGCGCGTAGAACGAGACCTGCATTCCGCGACCCTTGGATCGAGCTTTGACCACCCACGGCAAACCGATATCGCCGGAATCGTGTGTCGCCATGATGGCGCCGTCACGATCGAGCCCCAAACTCCATTGCGGTGAACGGGCCGCGTCCAGGATTCTCGAAAGTGAGTCTCGCGACGAAGAAAGGGCCATACGCCACCCTACGTCTACCGAGTTACACGCAACCGTACTTACGACTGCGCGGGTCTCAACCCTGCAATCGAACGCGCGCCTGCGTCAACTCCAACAGTGCGGCCTCGCGCCCCACGTAATTCTCGACCTTCACCCATTTTCCTTCGTCCAAGTCCTTGTAGACCGTGAAGAAGTGACTGATGCGGTCCAGCGTCACCTTGGGAACATCGGTGATGTCGGTGGCCGACTTCCACGCGGGATCGTACGCCGGCACGGTGATGAGTTTGGCGTCCTCTCCCTTCTCGTCGGTCATGACGCACATGCCCAAGACTCGCGCCTCGATCAAGCAGCCAGGAAACGTCGGGTACGCCGTCAAGACGAGGGCGTCGAGCGGGTCACCGTCACCACCGAGGGTGTCGGGAATGAAGCCGTACTCCGCCGGGTAGCCCATCGATACCAAGAGATGTCGATCCAACTTCATTGTGTTGGTCTCGTGATCAAATTCGTACTTGTTCTGGCTCCCCGCGGGGATTTCTACGATGACGTTGATGGTCTCCATCGACGTCTCCTTTCGAGTGGGGTGCCCACCGGCACCGCGTCATCTCACCTTAGTCAGCCCGACGCTGTCACCCCGGCGACGACCAACGTGCAACCACACGCGCGCGGCGCCCGCACTGGCGCTCAGTATCGACGCCCTCACGCGACTGCGTCCGTCATCTCGTACGCTGGAACAAAAGGAGCACCATGAGTATCTACGTAGTGACCCTGCAGTGCGTTGACCGCCCCGGCATCGTTCTCGCCGCCTCGAGCGCCATCGTAAGCGTGGGTGGCAACATCGTGGAAAACGATCAGTTCACCGATCCGGTCACCTCACAGTTCTGCATGCGCACTCGTTTCGAGACCGACGCCGAGGACCTCGACGAGGTTCGTAACGCCATTGTCGCGGCCCTGGCCCCCTTCGCACCTCGGCTGCGCATCCGCCTCGAATCCTCGCGCCGTCGCGCTCTCGTGATGGTGTCCCAGTACGACCACTGCCTCGCGGAGTTGCTCTACCGTCGTGATTCGGGCGACTTACCTCTAGACATTGTCGCCGTGGTGAGCAACCACGCTGACTGCGCCGAACTTTCCGCACGATATGGCGTGCCCTACTTCGAGATACCGGTCACGGCGAGCACCAAGTCGAGCGCCGAAGACGAACTCCGTGAACTCCTGACCCGCTTTGACGTGGATTTCGTCATCCTGGCGCGCTACATGCAGGTGCTGTCGGCGAGTCTGTGCGCCGAATTGACCGGGCGGGCGGTCAATATCCACCACTCGTTCTTGCCGGGCTTCGCCGGTGCGCGTCCCTACCACCAGGCGTACGAACGCGGAGTCAAACTCATCGGCGCCACCGCTCACTTCGTCACCGCCGAACTCGACGAGGGACCGATCATCGATCAAGACGTCGTTCGCGTGACGCACGCGCGACGCCCCGAGGACCTCGTCATTCAGGGACGCGACGTCGAGCGCACCGTGTTGGCACGCGCCGTGTATTTAATCGCCGAGGACCGTGTCGCCCTGGTCGGTCAGCGAACCGTCGTCTTTTCGCAGTAGTTCACGTCACCGCGAGACGCGCGGAGAAACGCCCATCGAGGTACGCGCCGCTCGTCATGACGTCGGCGAGGACCTGCACCGCGTCGTAGACGTCCACGTACCGCAAATACAGCGGCGTGAAACCGAAGCGGCAGATGTCGGGAGCTCGAAAGTCCCCGATCACCCCGCGTTCAATCAACGCCTGGATGACCCCGTACCCGTCGGCGTGGCGCAAAGCCACCTGACTGCCCCGTCGATCGTGATCACGGGGCGTGAGAAGTTCGAAAACGCCGGGCAGGAAGTCGTCGACCAACGCGACAAATAGATCGGTAAGCGCCAGACTCTTGACGCGCACGTCGGCCATCGTGGTGCGTGCCCACACTTCGAGCGCACCGTCCAGGGCACCGAGGGCGATTACCGACGGCGAGGACGTCACGTAAGCCCGCATGCCGCCGGCCGTTTCGTAAGTCGACTCGAAGTCGAAGGGACGCGCGTGCGCCAGCCAACCCGGGAGGGGATTGCGCAACACCCCGTGCCAGCGCGACGCCACGTACATGAAGGCGGGCGCGCCGGGTCCGCCATTCAAGTATTTGTAGCCACACCCCGCGGCGAAGTCCACGTCAGTTTCCGTGACGTCCAGGGTCACCGCCCCCACCGAATGTGCGAGGTCCCACAACATGAGCGCCCCCACCGAGTGGACGGCGGTAGTGATTCCCGCCATATCCAGCATCTCGCCGGTGCGAAAGTCGACGTGCGTCAGCATCACCAGAGCGACGTCGTCATCGAGGTGATCATCTAACGTGTCGCGATCGATCGTCTTAACGATGATGTCTCGTCCCGCCAGACGAGCCATCGCCGCCACGATGTACAGGTCCGAGTGAAAATTAACGGCGTCGGTAATCACGACGTGGCGCTCGGGTCGCAGTTCGAGCGACCCTCCGATGATCTTGGCCAAAAGTAACGTCAACGTGTCGGCGACCAGCACTTCATCCTCGAGCGCGCCGATCAGCGGCGCCAATCGATTGCCGAGGACCAGCGGCGCGTCCATCCACCCCGCGGCGTTCCAGGAACGTACGAGACCCTGGGCCCATTCGCCGTCGATGACCTCGGACACCCGACGCTGTAAGCCCTTCGAGACGGGGCCTAGGGAATTTCCGTCGAGATAAATCTCGCCGTCGCGCAAGATGAACTCGTCGCGTAGTGGCGCGAAAGGATCGTTCGCGTCGAGAGCGAGACACTCGTCGCGGGTGGTCATAGGACACTCCTAACTTCCCAGAGAAGGGGGTAGAGGCGTTGCGACAGCGTGGTATCGAGATAGGCCATGCCCTCCGATCCCCCGGTCCCGAGCCGCCGACCGATTTGGCGCCCTGCCATCATCATGTGTTGATGACGCCACATGGCCAAGCGCTCGTCGTGGTCCATCATCAGCTCCGCCACCGCGTGCAGCGCGGACGTGGGAGCCGCGCGGTGCTCGAGGTAGAGCGCGCGTACCAGGTCGAGCAGATCGTCGTTGGGTGCCTTCAGCGCGTGACGCAGCGAGAACTCGAATCCGCCCAACAACGAGGGTGCCTCACTCGTCTCGCGTAGCCACGCGCGCTGGGCGTCGTCGAAGAGATCGAAAGTGAGCATGGCCGGCTTACCGGCGCCACTGAGAAATTCAATACCGCGAAACTGAACGGATTGGAAGCCCGACGCGGGGTCGAGGGGATCGCGAAACGCCAAGAAGCCCTCTGGCGACATCGTTTCGAGCACGCGTAGGTGCTCAATCAAGAGGTCCTCGATGGCGATCATGCGGCGTAAGTGCGCCGTGGCGTTCCACGGTTCGCTCACCCACAACGCGGCGCACGCACGGCGTAATTCGTCGATGATGACCTTGAACCACAACTCGTAGGACTGGTGCACCACGATGAACAGCAGTTCGTCGGGTGCGTCGTTGGTCAGGGGAACCTGCAGGGTCAAGAGGTCGTTGATCTTAAGATACGTCGAGTAGTCAGTTCCCGCCACGACCAGCAACACTACGACGCGCCGCGAGGAGTGGCCAGTCGTTTGGCCCCTAACGGGTCAGTGGCTTGTAACGGATCCGATGCGGTTGATCGGCGTCAGTGCCCAGGCGCTTGTGTCGCTCGGCTTCGTAATCCGAGAAGTTCCCTTCGAACCACCGCACGACGGCGTCGTCTTCGAACGCCAACACGTGCGTCGCGATACGGTCGAGAAACCAGCGATCGTGACTGATCACGACGGCGCAGCCCGGAAAAGAGAGCAGTCCGTCTTCGAGCGCGCGCAGCGTGTCGACGTCGAGGTCATTGGTCGGTTCGTCGAGCAATAAGACGTTGCCACCCGTGCGTAATACCTTGGCCAACTGCACACGATTGCGTTCGCCCCCGGAGATCTCTCCGACTTTCTTTTGCTGATCCGATCCCTTGAATCCGAAGCTCGCGACGTACGCTCGCGCGTGTATCTCGCGGTGACCAATCACCATGTGTTCCTGGCCACCACTGATCTCGTCAAAGACGGTGGCCTGGGCGTCGAGGTTGTCACGTGATTGGTCCACGTAGGCGAACGCGACCGTGGAGCCCACTTCGATGGTGCCCGACGTGGGCGCTTCGAGACCGACCATCATCTTGAACAACGTGGTCTTGCCCGCGCCGTTGGCGCCAATGACCCCGACGATGCCCCCGGGGGGTAGCAAAAAGTCGAGGTCCTCGATCAGCAATCGATCGTCGTAGGCCTTGGTCAACTTGGTCGCGTTGACCACTACGTCGCCGAGACGTGGGCCGGGCGGAATGGCGATCTCGAGCTTGTCGGCGCGTCGTTCCGCCGATTCGGATTCGGCCACCAACTCGTTGAAGGCGGTGAGACGGGCCTTGCCCTTGCTCTGACGCGCCCGCGGCGACATGCGAATCCACTCGAGTTCGCGCTCCAGGGCGGCTTGGCGAACTTTGTCGGCCTTCTCTTCTCCAGCCAGTCGCGCCTGCTTTTGTTCCAGCCACGACGAATAGTTACCCTCCCAGGGAATACCGTGACCCCGATCGAGTTCCAAAATCCACGACGCCGCGTTGTCGAGGAAGTACCGGTCGTGGGTGATCGCGACGACGGTGCCGCTGTAGTCCTGGAGCGTTCGTTCGAGCCACGCCACCGACTCGGCGTCCAAGTGGTTGGTCGGTTCGTCGAGCAGAAGTAGGTCGGGTTTGGACAGCAAGAGCCGACACAGCGCGACGCGACGGCGCTCGCCGCCGGAGAGCTTGGTGACGTCCGCGTCGGGCGGCGGTAAGCGAAGGGCGTCCATGGCGATGTCGAGTGTGCGCTCTAAGTCCCAGGCGCCGAGGGCATCGATTCTGGTCTGCAGCGTCGACTGCTGCGCCAACAAGGCGTCGAAATCAGCGTCGGGATCGGCGAAGCCCGCGCACACTTCATTAAAGCGAGCGAGCAAGTCGCGCTGCTCGGACACTCCGTCCGAGACGTTGCCAACAACGTCCTTCGTGGGGTCGAGTTGCGGCTCTTGTGGCAGGTACCCCACGCTGAAACCGGGCGTGAGGCGCGCCTCACCGGTGAAGCCGTCGTCGAGACCCGCCATAATGCGCAGCAACGACGATTTGCCTGAGCCGTTGGAGCCAATGACGCCGATCTTGGCGCCGGGATAGAAGGAGAGATGTATACCCTTCAAGACCTCGCGGTCCGGCGGATAGAAACGACGCAGGTCGCGCATGGTGAAGATGAACTGGGCTGGCATGCCTCCAGTCTGGCGCATTTTCGTCTTCGGCTGCCCCGGCAAGATGTCACCCCCCCGCCGTACAATTGATGCCATGTCGTCGCCCTCTCCCACCGTCGAGCGTCACGCACCCGATTGGCTGATCCTCTGCATTGCGTGCGTGGCCCAGTTCATGGTGGTGCTGGACGTGTCCATCGTCAACGTCGCACTGCCTCACATGGGCCACGACCTGGGTATGACCCAGACCAAGGCGCAGTGGATCATCAACGCCTACGTCTTGACCTTCGCCGGATTTCTTCTCCTGGGTGGTCGAGCAGCTGACCTCTTTGGACGTCGCAAGGTCTATTTGATCGGCATCGCAGTGTTTACTCTGGCGAGCGTCGCCGCGGGTTTTGCTCACAACGGTCCGCAGATGATCACTGCACGCGCAGTGCAGGGTCTCGGTGGTGCGATTTTGTCGCCGGCGACCCTGACCATCATCGTCACGACATTTCACGGACCACGCCTGCCCAAGGCAATTGGCGCCTGGAGCGCCGTTGCCGGAGCTGGTGGCGCCTTCGGCGGACTCGCGGGTGGTCTCTTGACGGGTCTCGCGAGTTGGCGCTGGGTCTTCTTCGTCAATGTGCCTTTCGGTATCGCCGCCGCGGTGGTCGCTGGTCTCTACTTACAGGAACGGCGCAACCGCGAAGCGACCGTCAAGCTCGACGTGACGGGAGCCTTGCTGGTTACGGCCGGGCTCACCGCGCTGATTTATGGCGTGGTCAACACGACCACGTCAAGTTGGACGTCGTCGACGACGTTGTCGTGGATGATCGCAGCGGCGGCACTGCTCATCGGCTTCGTCTTCTGGGAGGTGCGCGTGGCCTCGCACCCGCTAGTTCCGTTTCGCATCTTTCACTCGCGCCCCCTGACGATTGCCAATATCGTGATGGTCCTGGCGGGTGGCGCGTTCTTCGCGATGTGGTTCTTTCTCACCTATTACTTCCAGAACACCCTCGGCTACAGCGCCGTGCGCGCTGGATTCGCCTTCTTACCAATGGCGATCGCCATCATTATCGGCGCGCAACTGAGTTCGCGGTTGCTCGTCAAGACGGGCGTACGGCCGCTTCTACTCGTGGGCTCGGCGTTCGCGACGCTGGGATTCTTCTGGCTAGCCTTGATCACCCCAACCAGTACCTACTGGGGCGATCTCTTTCCTCCGGCGTTCTTGTGCTCGTTCGCTATGGGACTGTTGTTCGCTCCGTTGGCCACGGCCGCGACCGCCAAGGTCGACCGCGCCGACGCCGGACTGGCGTCGGGCGTGCTCAACACCGCGCGCCAGGTCGGAGGTTCCTTGTCCTTGGCGATACTGGGAACGGTGGCGTTCGACCGAACCGCGTCGTTTGGAGCGGTAACAAGGATCTCGCAGGTGGCCGGTTACACCCGAGCTTTCGACATCTCGGCCTTCATTACCCTGGTGGCATTCCTCGTCTCGTTGGCCCTGCCCGCAAAAGTTGGGCACCATTCCAGTCACGCTCCGAGCCCTGATCCGGCGACCGCGGCAGCCGGTTCTGGACACTAACTCTTAACATTTCCCAGTCCCCGTGACGACTTAGTTCGGGACTAATGTCGGCAGTTGACACCAAACGCGTGCGCCGCTCCGTCGGAGGCAGTTCATTCGTGGTGGGCCTCATGGCCAACTACAACAAGGGAGAATCAAATGAAGAGAATTCGTCGCCTCGGCATGGTGCTGGGAGCCAGTTCGCTGGTCCTGGGTACCGTGACGATCGGCGTTGGCGCGGTCACCGCGACAGCGGCTACAAAATTCAAGGCGTGCGTCGTTATTGACACCGGCGGAGTGAAGGACAAGTCCTTCAACCAATCCGCCTGGCAAGGAGCGCTCGACGCCCAGAAGACCGACCCCAGCGTATCGCCGTTCTACCTGACGTCGCAGTCTTCTGCCGATTACGCCCCGAACATCACGACGTTCGAGAGCAAGGGTTGTGGCCTCATCGTGACCGTCGGCTTCAACATGGACGCCGCGACCGCGGCCGCAGCGAATGCGGCGCCGAACCAGAAGTTCGCGATTGTGGACGACCTGCCCACCACGACGTCGCACAACGTGTTGGCGCTGCAATACGAGACCAATCAGGCGGCGTTCCTCGGCGGTTACCTTGACGCCGCAACCTCGAAGTCGGGCGTCGTAGCCACCTACGGTGGTGAGGCGTTCTCGTCGGTCACGATGTACATGAGTGGCTTCGTCGCTGGTGTGCGCTACTACGACAAGATGAACAAGGCCAAGGTGAAGGTCCTGGGCTTCACCCCCAAGGGCACGTGCACGTTGGCCTCGTGCGCAGGAACGGGGACGTTCGTCGGTAACTTCACCTCACAGACCGACGGCAAGACCATCGCGGCGAACTTCTTCTCGGAGAAGGCTGACTTCGTGTTCCCGGTGGCGGGTTCGGTCGGTCTCGGTTCAGTCGTCGCCGCCAAGCAGGCCGGCGTCGGTCACCAGATCACCTGGGTGGACTCCAATGGGTGCTTGACGGACTCGACGGACTGCAAGTGGTACAACGCCACTGTCGCTAAGGGCGTCGAGCCCTCCGTGGAGGCCGCCATTTTGTCGGCCGCCAAGGGCACCTTCAAGGGTGGCAGTTACCACGGCACGTTGTCCAACGCGGGCACGTTGCTCGAATTCAACACCTCATCGGCGTCGCCGGCTCTGAAGGCCACGTTGCTGACGATCACTAAGGGCATTAAAAGCGGAAAGATTTCGGTCCAGCCGACGTCGTACCCCGCTACTCCGAAGTGATCTAATCATCACTTTATTTAGCGGTGCACAAGAGCCCGGGTCGATTCCGACCCGGGCTCTTGTCCTGGCTACGATGGGAAACTATGCGTGTTGAACTGAGGGGGATCACCAAGCGATTCGGCTCCTTCACCGCGAACGATCAGATCGACATCGTCGTTGAGCCCGGTCAGATCCATTGCCTCCTCGGCGAAAACGGGGCCGGTAAATCCACGTTGATGAACGTCTTGTTCGGCCTGCTACACGCCGACGAAGGAGAGATCCTCATCGACGGTGAGTCCGTGCACTTCGCCAACTCCGGTGAGGCGGTACGCCACGGGATTGGCATGGTGCACCAACACTTCATGCTGGTCCCGGTCTTCACGGTGGCGGAGAACGTCGTGCTGGGCTTCGAGCCCACGAAGTCCTTTAATCGGCTCGATCACAAGACCGCGAACTCCCAAATACATGAACTTTCACAGAAATTTGGTCTCGAAGTCGACCCGAACGCCGTCGTCGAAAATCTCCCCGTGGGTCTGCAGCAACGAGTCGAGATCCTCAAGGCGTTGAGTCACGACGCGGAACTGCTCATCTTGGACGAACCCACGGCGGTCCTCACTCCCCAAGAGATCGACGCCCTGATGGAGATCATGCGCTCACTGGCGCGCGACGGCAAGTCGATCCTCTTCATCACCCACAAACTTAAGGAAGTACGGTCCGTGGCCGACGTCATCACCGTGATCCGCCAGGGTCGCGTAGTGGACACCGTTCTGCCGAGTGAGACCGAGAACCAACTCGCCGCGCTGATGGTCGGACGCGATGTAAACCTCACCGTGAGAAAAGAGGAGACCACGTTAGGTGACGTCGTCCTCGCACTTCGCGACGTCGTCGTACGCGACGACCGCGGACTCGCCGTCGTCGCCGGGGTGACGTTGGACGTACACGCGGGAGAGATTGTCGCGCTGGCGGGCATCCAGGGCAACGGCCAGACGGAGTTGGCCGAGGCCATCGCCGGACTGCGCCCCGTCGAGTCGGGCACCATCACGCTACGCGGTCGCGACATCACCAATCATTCTCCGCGCGCCATCCTCGACGCCGGTCTGGGTCACGTGCCCGAAGATCGCCAACGCGACGGCCTGGTGCTGACCATGAGCGTGCAAGACAACCTGGTCCTCAACACCCCGCGTCGCGTCCCCTTTGCTCGTCGAGGCACGCGCAACCTCAAAGCGGTGAGTGAGAACGCCGTCGGGTTGGTAGAGCGCTTCGACGTCCGCACCAGCGGCATCGACGCCTCCGCCGGCTCCTTGTCCGGTGGGAACCAGCAAAAGGTCATCGTGGCGCGTGAACTCTCTCGCACGCTGACCTGCCTGTTGGCGTCACAGCCGACGCGTGGACTCGACGTGGGTTCCATCGAGTACGTCCACCGTCAAATTGTCAATCAACGCAACGAGGGGCTGGGAGTCTTCATCATCTCTTCGGAACTCGACGAGGTACTGGCCCTGGGCGACCGAATCGCGGTGATGCACTCGGGACGAATCACCGGCATCGTCGATCCTTCGACCAGCCGAGAAGACATTGGCCTGCTCATGGCCGGGTCCACGGTCGGCGCCCATGACTGACGTCGTCGTCCCGGTCCCGGCGACGGCCCCCGCGACACCTCCAACCCGTCGCCAGCGGTGGTGGCGGCGCTACTCCTCCACGAGCCCGATCACCCTCACGGTCCTGGCCCTGATACTGGGCTTCGTCATCGGTGCCTTCATCATCATGGTCACGTCGCCGGCGGTACTCGACTCGTGGCGTCACACCGCACATCACCTCGGCGACGTAGGTAACTCGCTCAAGGTGAGTTTCGACAACGTCGCGGCCGCGTACCGCGCGATGGTGACGGGATCGATTCTCGACCCCAACTCGTTGTTCCATTCCATTCGCACCGGTAACGGGTGGGACAATACGTTGACCCCGCTGTCTGAGACGCTCACCTACGCCACACCGCTGGTGATCGCCAGTATCGGCGTGGGCATCGCCTTTCAAACTGGTCTGTTCAACATCGGCGCGAACGGTCAGGCAATAATCGGAGGTATCGCCGGCACGGCGGTGGGCTCGATGATTCACTGCCCGACGGCCCTGCATCTCCCCCTCACCCTGCTCGCGGGCGTCATCGGGGGCGCGGTGTGCGGACTAGTCCCGGGCATCCTTAAGGCCTACACCGGAGCCCACGAGGTCATCGTCACGCTGATGTTCAACTACGTGTGCAACGCGCTCTTGCTCTACGCCCTCACCGAGACGGCGCTACAAGCGCCGGGACAGGCCAACGACCTCTCGCGCAACATCGACTCGACGGCGGTACTGACACCCATCTTCGGCACCAAGTCGGGGCTGCGCGTGAGTTACGGTATTTTCATCGCCGCGGGCGTCGTGATCTTCGCCATCTGGTTCTTGAAGCGCTCGTCCCTGGGCTTCGACTTTCGTATCACCGGCGCCAATCCCAACGCGGCGCGCGCGTCGGGCATCAATCCCAAGTTCATCGTTATCGCGGTCTTCGTCGTCTCGGGCGGCCTGGCCGGACTGGCCGGGGACGCCCAGATGATGAGCACGACGCACTACATCGACGGCGGCTTCTTGATTGGTAGCGCCGGTATTGGCTTCACCGCCATCACCATCGCCCTCTTGGGACGACTGCAACCAATGGGCATCATGTGGGGCGCGCTCTTGTTCGGGGCACTCAACGTCGGTGGTCGCGCCATGCAGGCCGCCACCGGTATCCCCCTGGACCTGGCGACCATCATCCAGTCCATCGTGGTGCTCTTCGTCGCGAGTCCGGTCCTCATCAAGGAGATCTATCGACTGCGTTCGGGTGCCGACGCCTTCCAGATGGCGACGAAGGGGTGGAGCTCGTGAGCACGACCACCGTGACGGCCACGATGGCTGCGATCCCCGACGTCCGCGCGCCCGTCGGACGTCGTCGCGCTATCGGGGCGATCATCGTCGTCCTAGGCGTCTTTATCATTGCCGCCTTCGGGTTCGACTCCGCCGCGAACACCCATTCGCAGTTCACCTTCACTCCGGTCAATACGTCATCGGGGGCGCCGTGGAGTCTCGGCGCTCTCACCGTCCTCACTCGATGGTGGAACGTCGGCCTCGGACTGGTGACCATCGCCATTGGCCTCGAGACCTGGTGGCGTCGACCGGCCGGTGCGCTCATGCGATTCGGCATCGGCGGCATCATTTTCTTCTTCACCTTGTTGCTCTGGGCGGGACGCCAACCGGGTCCGGACCAGACGAGTTCGATCAACCTCACGTCAGTCCTCATCGGTTCCTCGGCAATTGCCATGGTGCTGATTTACGGCTCGCTCTCGGGAGTGCTGTGCGAGCGCGCCGGTGTCGTCAATATCGCGATCGAGGGCCAGTTCATCGGTGGCGCGCTCGCCGGCGCCATCGTCGACTCGACCACCAACAGCTTCTGGCTCGCGGCACTCATTGGGATCGTCGTCGGGGGATTGATCGGCTGGTTATTGGCGTTGCTCGCGGTGCGCTACCTCGCCGACCAAATCATCATCGGCGTCGTCATCGTCACGTTGATGACGGCCATCTCCAATTATCTGAATATCCAAGTTCTGGCGCCGTACCCGAACCTCAACGTCGGTAACAATCCCGCCAATGTGGCGATCCCCCTCCTCTACAAGATCCCCATCCTGGGACCGGTGCTCTTCAACCAGAACATGTTCTTCTACGCTGCCGCGGTCTTGGTGGCTCTGGTGAGCTTCGGACTCTTTCGCACGCGCTGGGGACTACGGGTGCGCTCGGTCGGCGAGCACCCCAAGGCCGCCGAGTCCGTCGGGATCAACGTGGCGCGTGTGCGCTACACGACGGTCATCCTTGGCGGAGCGGTCGCGGGACTCGGTGGCGTGGCATTCATTGCCGTCGAGGGCCAGTTCCAACCCGGCATCACCTCGGGCTACGGCTACATCGCCCTGGCCGCGATGATTTTCGGCAAGTGGAAGCCCTCGGGGGCGGTCGTGGCGTCAATTCTCTTCGGCGTCTCGGCGTACCTGGTCGACGCGTTACAGAGCTACTCCACGCCCATCTCGACCGAAGTCCTGCTCATGTTCCCCTACCTCATCACCATCGCCGTCGTGGCCGGACTCATCGGCCGTGTGCGTCCTCCGGCGAACGACGGCGTTCCCTACAAGCGCGAATAAGGGCGACTAGGGTCGACTGCCCAAACGCTCAACCACTCGCGCAGCGGCACTCATGGCCTCATTCAGCGCCGTCTCAACGTCGACGTGCGCCAGGCGGTGAGCCAGGTACGTTCCCGTCGCGCAGTCGCCCGCTCCGGTCGTATCAAGCACCACGTCACCCTGTGCGGGGACCGAGAAGTTCTCTCGGTCGTGATGCGCCATCGCCCCGCGGGGTCCGCGAGTAATGACAATCTCATTCCAGTGCTGCGACAATTCTTCGAGGGCCGCGACGACGTCACTCTCGCCGGCCAGAGCGAGCGCCTCTTCTTCGTTCGCGAAGAGCATCGTGGCGTGACGCGTAGCTTCGCGGAACGTCGATACGCCCACGCTCAGCAGCGGTCCGACCGAACACACGTCCACCGACGTAGTCGCGCCGAGCTCGGACGCGGCGAGTAAGAGTTTCGACACGAGGGGACGGGTACGTTCGTCCAACGCCGTGTACCCCGACACGTGCAGGTGCACGAGCGACGTGTCCAACGCATCGACCACGTGTTCGAATTGCAGTTCACCGTTGACGCCACGATCGGTCATCATGGCACGTTCCCCGTCGAGACTCACGAGCGACACGACGACCCCGGTCGCACCACTCACCGTGGCCAGGTGGCAGTGAATCCCGCATTCTTCGAGGTCAGCAGCTACAATTCGCGCGGCCGCGTCGTCTCCCGCGACGCCCGCAAAGACGACGTCGACGTCGCTCGCACCACGCAGGGCCACCGCGAGATTGGCGCCGGAGCCCCCACGACCCACCCGCACGTGTGAGGGAGTGTCGCTCGTGGGTGCCGTCGGTGCCGTCGGTCGCACGACCACGTCGAGCATGACGTCGCCCACCACGAGAACGCGACTCGTCACGACAGGCGTGCGAGCGCCACGGCGATGTCGGCGGCGACCACGGCGTTGGACACCACCAGATCACGATTCACCTGCACGCTCGCGCCACCGGTGACGCGCGCGAACTCCGCCAACACCACTGGTGTGACGTCCTTGCCGCTGGCGCCCGTCGCGTTGGCGTGCGCGAGAGCAAGTGCGAGGGCCTCATCGTGCACGGCCGCGTCAAGTTGGCGATCTTCGTCGATAGGATTCGCGACGAGAAAACCGGTGGGCGACCAGAGACGGTGCGCGGCGAAGGCCGCCGCCGCGATCTCGGGAGAGTCGACCCGCCAGTCGAGATCAAAGCCGGCGTCACGTCGGTAGAAGCCCGGAAAGCGAGCGGTGCGGAACCCGAGTACCGGCACGCCCAATGAATCAAGACGCTCGAGGGTGGCGCCGACGTCGAGGATGGACTTGACCCCTGACGCGACGACCAACACGGGCGTGCGCGAGAGTGCCGTGAGGTCGGCCGACTCGTCGTAGGTCACGTGGGCGCCGCGGTGTACCCCGCCCAGACCGCCGGTGGCCATGACCGCAATACCGGCGTAGCGAGCCGCCACGATGGTGCCCGCCACCGTCGTGGCGCCGTCGATGCGTGACGCAATCGCCAGTCCCAGGTCGCGCGCCGACAACTTGGCGCTGTGATGCGCGGGGTCGGCGAGTTCTTCGAGGGTGCGCGCATCCATGCCGACGCGTAGTTCTCCCCCCACGACACCGATGGTGGCCGGCACCGCCCCCGCGGCGCGAACGACGTCTTCGCACTGCGCGGCCACTTGCAGGTTGTGCGGCGCGGGCAGTCCGTGCACGACGATCGTCGTCTCGAGGGCGACGACCGCGCGGCCCTCGGCCAGCGCCGTGGTCACTTCGTCGTGAATTATCAAGTGGGCCAAGGGGTGCGTCGTCACAGGGCGAAGTGTACTGGCGACACCTCGCGGCACGAATCGCGCGAGGTGACACGGCCGTCGTGCTCGCGTTCCTAGTGTGAAGTCGATGGACATCGCGACGCCCCCGCACTCACCGGCGCGCGCCGCACTACGCCTCGAATATGTCACGATCCTCTTCGCGGCTCTCGAAGCGGTCGCGGCACTCACGAGCGGTATCGTGGCCGGTTCGGTCGTGCTGGTGGCCTTCGGTGCCGACTCCGTCATCGAAATGCTCAGCGCACTGGTCGTGCTTGGACAGCTTCTCGCGCTGGTGCACGAACGACCAATTGGCCGATTTAGTGAGCATCGATCTCATCGGGTCCTCGCCGTCTTCTTTTTTATCCTGGCGCTGTACGTCACGTTGAGCGCCCTCGCGGCGCTCGTACGCGAGCATCACCCCCACGAGAACGCACTCGGTTTCGCGGTCGCCGTCGTGTCGTGCGTCGTCATGCCGCTCCTCGCGTACGTCAAGCGACGCAGCGCCCAGCACTTGGGTGAGCACGGGTTGCGATCTCTCGCTCGACTGATGGGAGCCGACGCGGTCGAAACGGCACTGTGTGCGGTCCTCGCTTTCAGCACCTTGATCGGAGTGGCCCTCGCGTCTCTTCACTGGTGGTGGGCCGACCCCGTCGCCAGTCTCGCGGTCGTGTACTTCGCGCTGCGCGAGGGCAAGGAGGCGTGGGAGTGCGAATCCGAGTGACGCAGCGACAGATCTGACGGTGGCGACGCGAGGTACTGTTTGGGGGTGACGACGCCTCGCCAAGTCCCCTGGGCCGAACTGCGCGAGCAGGCTCACAGCGCCGCGACCAGGGCCTACGCCCCGTACTCCCACGTCCACGTCGGGGCCGCCGCACTCACCGCGTCGGGCAACGTCGTAGTGGGCTCGAACGTCGAAAACGCCAGCTACGGTCTCACGCTGTGCGCCGAATGCTCCCTCGTGAGCGACCTCGTGCGAGGAGGCGGTGGGCGTCTCGTAGCGCTGTCGGTCGTCGCAGGCGACGGCCAACCCCTCGCGCCGTGCGGGCGATGTCGCCAGATGCTCTTCGAACACGCGGGGGCGCAGTTGTTGATCGACCAGGGTGACCAGGGTGACCCCCTCACCTTGGGCGACTTGTTACCCTTCGCCTTTGGGCCCGACGACCTGCCGACCAGGGGCACCCGTGAGTAATCATTCGGCCGTCGACATCATCACCACCAAGCGCGACGGAGGTACGCTGAGCGACGACGCCATCGAGTGGATGCTCAACGCGTACGTCGCGGGTACCGTCGCCGACGAGCAAGTCGCGGCGCTGTTGATGGCCATCTTCTTTCAAGGACTTTCACCCCGCGAATTACGTCGTTGGACCGACGTGATGATTAACTCGGGGGAACGACTCGATCTCTCGGGACTCTCGCGACCCACCGTCGACAAACACTCGACCGGAGGCGTCGGCGACAAGATCTCCTTGATCCTGGCCCCGTTGGTGGCCGCCTGCGGAGCGGCCATGCCCCAGCTCTCAGGTCGGGGACTCGGCCATACCGGTGGCACCCTCGACAAGCTCGAATCGATCCCGGGCTGGCGCGCTAATTTGAGCAACGCCGAAGCCATCGAGCAACTCGAAAGTGTGGGCGCGGTGATCTGCGCCGCGGGCGCGAGACTGGCGCCCGTCGACCGCAAGCTGTACGCCCTGCGCGACGTCACCGGGACGGTCGAGTCCATTCCGCTGATCTCTTCGTCCATCATGAGTAAGAAGATCGCCGAGGGCACTCAGGCACTAGTCCTCGACGTCAAGGTGGGCCGCGGCGCCTTTATCAAGACACTCGAGCGCGCCCGAGAACTCGCCGTCACCATGGTGGGACTCGGACGCGCCCACGGCGTGGCGACGGTGGCGCAACTTACGGCCATGAACCAGCCCCTCGGACGCGCCGTGGGTAACGCTCTCGAAGTCGTTGAGTCGGTTGACGTCTTGCGCGGGGCGGGACCGGCCGACGTGCGCGAACTCACCTTGAGCCTGGCGCGCACGATGCTCGAATTGGTGGGCGTTGACGTCGATCCCGCCACCAAACTTGACGATGGCTCGGCCTACGACGTCTATTGCGCCATGATCGCCGCCCAAGGCGGTGACCCGACTGCCGTGTTGCCCACCGCCGCTCATCACCACGTCGTCACCGCCCCCCACGACGGCATTGTTCAGTCCGTCGACGCCCTCGGCGTCGGTGTCGCCGCGTGGCGTCTCGGGGCTGGTCGCACCCGCAAGGAGGACCCGGTCAGTGCGGGCGCGGGCGTGTTATGTCTCGTGCGCGAAGGTGACTACGTCGTGGCGCACCAGCCCCTCTTCGAGCTCTTCGCCGACGACGTGGCGCACCTGGATGTCGGCGTCGCCACTATTGACCACGCGGTCACCCTGGGTGATCACGCGGCAGCCGTCGAGGACATCTTGATCGAGCGCATCACCACCTGAGGATTTGCCACGACGTTGGCTAGCCTGGACCCATGTCAACGACGCCTTTAACGCCCCAACGCATCGCGGCGGCTCCCAAGGTCCTGTTACACGACCACCTCGACGGTGGTGTACGACCCGCGACCGTCCTCGAACTCGCGTCCGAGGTCGGCTACCGGGGTCTCCCGACGTCGGATCCCGACGAACTCGCGGCGTGGTTCGTCGCCGACGCGCAGGGCAGTGGTCTCGTGCGCTACCTCGAGGGCTTCGCTCACACCCTCGCCGTCATGCAGACCAAGGACCAGATCGAGCGTGTCGCGTCCGAGACCGCTCTGGACCTCGCCCTCGACGGAGTGGTCTACGCCGAGGTCCGCTTCGCCCCAGAATTGCACGTGCAGCGCGGACTCACTCTCGACGAAGTCGTCGAATCGGTGCTCGCGGGATTTGCTCACGGCACCGCCCGCGCGCGCGCCGGCGGGCGCACCATCATTGTGCGCACCATCATCTCGGCGATGCGCCAGGCGCACCGCAGCGAAGAGATGGCGACGTTAGCCGTGCGCTACCGCGATGCCGGAGTGTGCGGCTTCGACATCGCGGGTCCCGAAGATGGTTTCCCACCGACCGAGCACCTGCCGGCCTTCCACCTCATTCAGCGAGAAAATTTTCACATGACGATCCACGCCGGCGAGGCCTTCGGCCTGCCGTCACTCTGGGAAGCAGTGCAGTTTTGCGACGCCGAGCGCCTCGGTCACGGCGTGCGCATCGTCGACGACATCGAGCGCGTCGGTGACGAATACCGCCTCGGGCGCCTGGCCAGTTTCGTGCGCGACCGACGCATTCCCCTGGAGGTATGTCCCACGTCCAACGTGCACACCGGCGCCGCGGCGTCTTTGGCGGAGCACCCGATTGAACGACTACGCCAACTTCGCTTTCGCGTCACCCTCAACACCGACAATCGACTCATGAGCGGCATCACGCTCTCGAGCGAATTCGCGGCGTGCGCCGCCGTCTTCGGGTGGACCCTGGAGGATATGGAGTGGCTGACGCTTAACGCGGCCAAGAGTTCCTTCTTCCCGTTCGATCATCGCCTGGCCCTGATCAACAACGTCATCAAACCGGGCTACGCCGCGTTGCGCGCCTCGGCCTAGCCCGGGGAGGGCCCTTTGGGGTCGCGTTGGCACTCCCGGTGACGACGCCCCGGCCTAGTCCGCGTCGAGTGCGAGCACCGTCGCGAGGTCGTCGAGGATCGCGTCGAGGGCCGTCGCCGCGCTGCGCCGCTCCTCGATCAAGTCGACGGGCGACGCGGCGCCCACGACCTCGACGTAGGCCTTGAGTTTTGGCTCCGTGCCCGACGGTCGAACGACCACGCGTCCCGTCGCCCCGAGACGCCAGATCAGTCCTTCGGTGGGCGCGCACCCGTTCCAACCGCCCTCGAGGTCGATAACCTCGCTCACGGTGACGCCGCCCAACGTCGCGGGTGGCGTGGCGCGCACCCGGTCCATCACGGCGCTGAGCGCTGCGCGTCCCCGCGGTGCCGTGACGCGCAGTGACAACTGAGCACCGACGTGCGCGCCGAATTTCGCTTCGAGTTCGTCGAGTCGTTCGAGCAGGGAGACTCCGCGTCGTGCAAGATCGTGCGCGAGGTGCGCGAGGGCCAGCGCCGCCGACAGTCCATCCTTGTCGGCCACGAGGGGATCGACGGCGTATCCCAAGGCTTCCTCGTAGCCAAAGGCCAGTCGACGACCGGGCGCGGCCTTGGTGATCCACTTGAATCCCGTCAACGTGGTGACGCACGAGATCCCAGCGCTCGCGGCCATCTTTTCGAGCATCGACGAGGACACGATCGTCGTCGCCACCACGTCGTCGGTCGTCGCTTCGTCGAGCGCTTGGGCGCCCAGGAGCCAGCCAATTTCGTCGCCCCGCATGACGCGCCACGTTCCGTCGTCGCGCACCGCGGCGACTCCCAGTCGGTCGGCGTCGGGGTCATTCGCGAGCAGGAGCATCGCACCGCTGCGTTGGGCGGTCGCCACGCCCGCGTCGAGGACGCCCGCTTCCTCGGGATTCGGAAAGGGCAAGCCCGGGAAATCGGGATCGGGAGCGAACTGTTCGTCAACGACCGCCACGTGGCCGAAGCCCGCGCGCGCGAAGAGATCCGTCATGAACTCCCCGCCGACGCCATACAGGGGGGTGTAGGCCAGACGCACCGTGCTCGAGTCCACCCCAAAGCGCGTCGTCATGTGCTGACGATACGTCTCGAAGAGCTCCTCGTCGACGACGTGATGCAGCGGCGACGTCCGGTCGCCGAGGAGGGCGGGGCCCGCCGCGAGGGCGTAGCGCTCGACGATGGCGTCATGGGGCGCGATGATCTGGGAGCCGTCGGCGCCGTAGAGCTTGTACCCGTTGTCGGCGGGCGGATTGTGGCTGGCCGTGATCATGATTCCCGCACCCGCGGCGAGCGACCGCACCGCGTAGGCGCACAACGGAGTGGGTAGGGGTCGCGGCATCTCGTACACGCGCACGCCTGCCCCCAATAAGACCGCGACCACTTCATCATTAAAGAGGTCCGAGCCGTGACGCGCGTCACGACCGACCACGACCCCACGATCACCATCGATGTCGAGTTCGCGGAGCCAGGCGATGACCCCCTGCGTCGCGCGACGTACGGTACATCGATTCATCCCGGCCGGTCCCGCCATCACCGGTCCGCGCAGTCCGGCAGTGCCGAAGGTGAGAGGAGTATCAAAGCGACGATGGAGCTCCGCGTCGTCGCCCTCGGCGACGAGGTGCTGAATAGTGGCGCGATCCTCTTCGTCAGGATCGACCGCGATCCAGGCGCTGGCCAGCGCCACGACGTCGTTCACAGGACCGGAATGAGTCGCACCAACAGGTCGCCGAGCGAGGCGGCCGCCTGTTGTCCCGCCTCCAGGACTTCGAGGTGACTCAGGGGCGCGTCGCTGACGCCGGCCGCCAAATTCGAGACGAGACTGAGTCCGAGGACCTCGGCACCCATGTGGCGCGCGGCGATGGCCTCCAGCACGGTCGACATGCCGACGAGCGTCGCCCCCATCGAACGCGCCATGACGATCTCCGCCGGGGTCTCGTAGTGCGGTCCGCGAAAGCCGGCGTACACGCCCTCGGTTAGTTCGGGCACGGCGCCGATCGCGGCCGCCCGCAGGCGTCGACTGTAGAGGTCGGTGAGGTCCACGAAACGTGATCCGAAGGGCGACGGCGGAACGGCGCCCTCCATCGGCGAGGTCGCCGTGAGGTTCAGATGGTCCTTGATGACGACCACGGTGCCGGGACCCTTGGTCGGATCAATGCCGCCGCACGCGTTGGTCAAGATGACTTTCTTGGCACCCGCGGCGATGACCGTGCGAACGGGATGGGCCACCTGGTCGGCGCTATTGCCCTCGTACAAGTGCACGCGACCCGAGACCAGGGCCACCGTGATGCCCTGCACCTCGATCGACAAGATCTGGCCGGCGTGTCCCACGACGGTGGGCGCGACGAAGCCTCGCAACGTTCCCGTGGCCACGTCGGCGAAGGGCGTGCCGAGTGCGCCTGCACCTTCTTTCCACCCCGAACCGAGCACGATGGCCAGGTCGTAGGAGTCGACGCCACTACGTACGCGCAGTTCGTCGGCGGCCTGGATAGCGAGTTCGTAGGGGTTGGTCATCATTGTCCAATCGTGTGCCAGACCGTGGTGGTCTCGACAAAGGTTCGTAGGCGACGAAGGGGGTTGTCGTCGTCGTTGGCGCGCGCACGGTACACCCGCTTGATTGAACCCGCCGCGAGGCGTGCGAGGTCGTCCGCCAGATCGCCACTGCCCGAGACGTCGATCCCGTCGAGGTCCTCGTGTGTCGCCACGTGGCTGACGAGTTCACCGGTCATCCCGGTCAGAACGTTCAGTACGCCCCCGGGGAAGTCCGCCGTCGCGGTCATTTCTGCGAGCACCAACGCGGGAGTGGGTCGATTCTCGCTGGCGAGAACGACGACGGAGTTCCCCACGCACAGTGGCGCGCAGACCGCTTCGACGAAGCCTTCGAGTGACGAGTCCTGGGGAGCGACGACTCCCACGACGCCGCTCGGGACGGGCAATGAGAAGTTGAAATAGGGACCGGCCACCGGATTGGCGCCGCCGAGCACTTGGGTCACCTTGTCAGTCCAGCCCGCGTACCACACGATCCGGTCGATCGCGCGCTCGACGCTCAGTTGGGCGTCCTTCTTTCGCCGCCCTTCGGCTAGGCCGACGTGCTCCACCAATTCGGCGCGACGCGACTCGGCCATTTCGGCCCAGCGGTACATCACCTGGCCGCGATTGTAGGCCGTGGTGGCCCACCACTTGGCCTGCGCCGCGCGCGCGGCCACCACCGCGTCACGCAGATCCTTGCGCGACGCCTGGGCCACGTTCGCGAGAAACTTCTCGTGGGCGTCGCTCACCTCGTAGCTACGTCCGGACTCCGATCGGATGAAGGCACCGTTGACGACAAGTTTGTACGTCTTTTTTACGTCGAGTCGCTCAGACATTGAGGTACGCCTCGAGTCCGTGGCGACCACCCTCGCGACCGAAACCCGATTCGCGCACGCCGCCGAATGGGCTCGTCGGGTCGAACTTGTTATAGGTATTGGCCCAGATGACCCCAGCGCGCAAGCGCTGAGCGACCCACAGTGTGCGACTTCCCTTTTCGCTCCACACCCCGCAGGCTAGACCGTACTTGGAATTGTTCGCCTTGGCGACGGCCTCTTCGGGAGTGCGAAAGGTTAAGACTGACAACACCGGACCGAAGATCTCGTCGCGCGCGATTCGGTGGCTCTGGGCGACATCGGAGAACACCGTCGGGGCGAACCAGTAGCCCTGCTCGGGCAGCGGACACCTGCTGGTGTAGCGCGTGGCGCCCTCCTGTTCGCCCCAGGCCGTGAGTTCGCGGATACGTTCAAGCTGCGACGCCGAGTTGATCGCGCCGACGTCGGTGTTCTTGTCCATGGGGTCGCCCACTCGCAGTTGATCCACTCGTCGCAACAGGCGACGCAGCACCTCATCGGCCACGGATTCTTGGACCAGCAGTCGCGACCCGGCGCAACAAACGTGACCTTGGTTGAAGAAGATCCCGTCGATGATGCCCTCAATGACTTCGTCGATGGGCGCGTCGTCAAATACGATGTTGGCGCCCTTGCCGCCGAGCTCGAGCGTCAACTTCTTGGACGTGCCCGCCACGCGCTCTTGGATGAGGCGTCCGACCTCCGTCGAGCCGGTGAAGGCGATCTTGTCGACGCCGGGGTGGTCCACCAAAGCCGAACCGGTGGAGCCGTCGCCGGTCACGATATTGACCACGCCGGCGGGCAGACCCGCCTGCTGAAAGATCTCGGCCAGTAGCAATGCCGAGAGCGGCGTCGTTTCGGCGGGCTTCAACACGCAGGTGTTCCCCGCCGCCAGGGCCGGTGCGAGTTTCCACGCCGCCATCAACAACGGAAAGTTCCACGGAATGATTTGTCCCGCGACGCCCAGTGGCTGGGGATGCGTCCCGAAGCCCGCGTGTTCGAGTTTGTCGGCCCACCCGGCGTAGTAGAAGAAGTGCGCCGCGGCGAGGGGAATGTCGACGTCGCGCGACTCACGGATGGGCTTGCCGTTGTCGAGTGTCTCCACGACCGCGAGTTCGCGCGAACGCTCTTGGATCAGGCGCGCGATGCGATAGAGATACTTCGCGCGCTCGGCACCGGTGGTCTTACTCCATACCTTGTCGTATGCGCGACGAGCTGAAGCGACCGCCCGGTCCACGTCGGTCGCGCTCGCCAACGCTACCGTGGACAACGTTGCCTCGGTGGCCGGATTCAGTGAGGCGAATTGCTCGTGCGACTCCGGCGCGGTGAACTCACCGTCGAGAAACACGCCGTAACTCGCACGCAGATGCGCGATCGACGCCGACTCGGGCGCGGCGTCGTACGTCAGTGCTCCGAGTTCTGAGGTCATCGAATCGTCCGTCACGTCAGTCCCCTGAGAATTCGTCGGGACGAACGTACGCCCCGGTACGCTGCTTGAGTCGCTGCATGAGCAAGTCGTTGAGAAGCGACGACGCCCCGAAGCGGAAGTATTCGGGTGCCAACCACGCCGCCCCCGCAGTCTCGTTCACCAGCACCAGGTAGCGAAGAGCGTCTTTCGTGGTGCGAATACCACCGGCGACCTTCACGCCCACCAATTGGCCAGTGACTTCCGCGAAGTCGCGGACGGACTCGAGCATCACGAGGGCGGTCGGCAGGGTGGCGTTGACGCCCACCTTGCCGGTGGAAGTCTTGATGAAGTCCGCTCCGGCCAGCAGGGCAATCCAGCTCGCGCGCTTGACATTGTCGTAGGTCACGAGCTCGCCGGTCTCGAGAATGACCTTGAGATGGGCCCGCCCACACCTCGCCTTGACCGCCACGATCTCGTCGAACACCTGACCCCAGCGCCCCGCGAGGAACGCCCCGCGATCGATGACCATGTCGATTTCGTCTGCGCCCGCCTCGACGGCGTCGGCCACGTCGAGCAACTTCACGTTCAGCGACGCGCGACCCGACGGAAAGGCCGTCGCCACCGACGCGACCGCGACCGGGGCGTCGCCCAGCACGCGGCGCGCGTGCGCCACCAAGTCCGGGTAAACACAGACCGCGGCGACGTGCGGCACGGCGGGGTCGTTCGGGTCCGGACGTCGGGCCTTGGTGCACAAAGACGTCACCCGACCCGAGGTGTCGGCACCCTCGAGCGTCGTCAAGTCGACCATCGAGATGGCGAGGTCAATCGCGGTCATCTTCGTCGTCTTCTTCAGTGAACGCGTCGACAACTTGGCCACGCGACTCTCCAGACCGACGGCGTCCACGCCGCTGAGCGAGCCAATGTAGCGGCACAACTCGTCCTCATTGTGCACCGTGGGTACAGAAATCACGGCGGGGACCAGGACGCCGCGCTCGCGGGCGTCCACCAGTCGAAGAGGAGCAATACTCACCTAGGTCAGGCTAGCAACGTGCCCCAGGGGCCACCAACGACGCCGGCATCCCGGGAGCCACGGAGTCGTCGCGGCGCCCGGCGGATGTCACGCGTCGTTGCGGTGTGCTGCATACTGGCTGACAATGGTCACCGGGGGCACGAGATGACGTCGCCACGCGACGCGGGTCGAACGACGAACCTCGGAAGCCAACGCGCGGCTCCCGTCGTGCGCTTCGACAACCTCGTGACCGGCACGTCGAAAATCCTGTCGGGTTATCTCCGCGAGATTCGCGCCGATACTCTCGACGAGGTCCGCGCCGCCCTCGACGACTCGGCACGAGCCGCCCAATCGGGACTGTGGGTCGGGGGCTTCGTCTCCTACGACGCCGCACCCGCCTTCGACGACGCTCTACGCGTCGTCGCACCCTCAGCTGGGCCAGTGCCGCTGGCCTGGTTCGGGGTCTTCAAAGGGTCCGACGGCACGTCGTGGACTCCCCGGCCCCCACGACGAGTGGCGCCCCTCAACTGGCGCATCGCGCTCGATCAATCCGAGTACGAACGTCGTGTCGAGCTCGTACGCGACCAAATCCGCGCGGGTGAGATCTACCAGGCCAACCTCACGACGCGCGCCACCACGAGCGACGTTCTGGACGCATCCGCGCTGTATCAGCGATTACTCGTCACGCAACGACCCGCGTACGGCACCCTCATCTCGCATCACGACTTCGCCATCGCCAGCGCGTCGCCCGAACTCTTCTTCGAGTGGTCGCACTCGCGCCTGCGGTGTCGACCGATGAAGGGCACACAACGTCGTGGTCGATTTGACGACGAGGACCAATCCCTCGCCACTCAGTTGGCGTGCTCACCCAAAGAACAATCCGAGAACATCATGATCGTCGACCTGGTGCGCAACGACATGGCCAAGGTGGCGCAACTCGGTACCGTGAAGGTGCAGTCGCTCCTCGAGGTCGAGCCCTACCCCAACGTCTGGCAACTCGTGTCAGAGATCACGTGTCGCACGGTTCCCACGACCAGTTTGTCGGACGTCTTCGCCGCCCTCTTTCCCAGCGGCTCGGTGACGGGCGCGCCGAAGGCGAGTGCAATGTCACTCATCGCCTCGCTCGAAGATTCCGCGCGCGGGGTGTACTGCGGCGCGGTCGGGCTCCTCGAACCCTCCGACGACGGGTACCACGCCACCTTCAACGTGGCGATCCGCACCGCCGTCGCGACCGCGCGCGGTGGCGAGTTCGGAACGGGTGGCGGCATCGTCTTCGACTCCGAGCCCGCGCGCGAATACGCCGAGATGGCGTTGAAGGCCCAGCAGCTGCAGGCGCCTTCGGCGCACTTCCGGCTCCTCGAGACCTTTCGACACGTCCCTCAGGAATCGACGGGAATTGCGCAGCGTCACCTGGCTCGCCTGCGGCGCTCGGCGAGGGATTTGGGGTTTCTCGTGCCCGAGGACCTCACCGCGCGAGTGCGTCGACGACTCGATACCGTGCCCTATGAGGCGCGCGTGCGCGTCCTCGTATCGACCAACGGGCGCCTGAGTATCCAAGTCGCCCCCGTGCCAGTGTCGCCCGAGGCCCGGGTTCGTCTGGCGATTGACGACGAACCCGTCGAGAGTTCCGATCCCTTCTTGTTTCATAAGACCACGCGACGAGAGGTCTACAACCGTCGACGTCGGCGCTTCCCCGATGTCGACGACGTCGTAATGGTGAACGAGCGCGGCGAATGCACCGAGGCGACGACGTCGAATCTCGCAATACAACGAGGCGGTCGGTGGCTCACGCCGCCGTTAACCTCGGGGTGCCTGCCCGGGATCGCGCGTGCGATGTTGCTCGAACGTGGCGAACTCGTCGAAGCCGTCGTGCACGTGGCCGACTTAGAAACGGCCGAGGACATCGCCGTCATCAACTCGCTACGCGGTTGGCGGCGGGCCGAGTTGGTGGCGCCCACGTCGCTGGTGGCGCCGCGACGAAATTAGAACGTGGGGAGTTCTCCGGCGCCTTGGCGCTGCGCCAAACTGGGCGCCGCGGCGTCCTTCTCACTCAGGTTCGCTTCACCGCTCAGATTCCAGGGCACGTTGATGTCGGGGTCCAACGGATGAATTTCGAGTTCGTTGGGCGCGTCATAGGGCGACGACAACAAGTACGACAGCGCGGCGGTCTCTGACGTCACGCAAAAACCGTGCGCCACCCCCGCGGGCAAGACCACGGAAGTCCCCTCGTCGCCCGCCAACGAGACAGTGACCACGCGACCAAAGGTCGGCGAACCAACGCGAACGTCGACGATCACGTCGTCCAGGGTGCCGTACACGCACGTGACGACCTTGGCCTGTCCACGCGGGGACATCGAATAGTGCAGACCGCGCACCACGTTGCGCGACGACATCGACAGATTGGATTGTTCCGCCGAGAAGTGCACGCCGGCCAACTCGAAGTCAGCGAGTTTGAACCATTCACGAAAGTATCCGCGGTCGTCGCCAAAAACGCGCGACTCGGCCACGAACAGGCCGGCGATCCCTAGTTCACGTAGGTTCACGAGGCCACCTTCAGGGGTCGCCACCACGTTTCGTTGTCGACGTACCACTGCACGACCGCGGCCAGACCCTCGTCAAACGTCACCTGGGGGCGATATCCCAACTCGTTGCGGATCTTGGAGCAATTGACCGAGTAGCGACGATCGTGACCGAGGCGATCGGCGACGGGCTCGATGCTGTCGTCGGTCTTGTCGCACAACTGCAGCAACCGGTAGGTCAATTCCTTGTTGGTCAGTTCGGTACCACCGCCGATGTTGTAGATCTCTCCCGCGCCACCACCCTCGAGCACTAGGAGGATGCCACGGCAGTGATCGTCGACGTGCAGCCAGTCGCGAACGTTCAGACCGTCGCCGTAGAGGGGGACCTTTCGTCCGTCCATCAGATTCGTCACGAAGAGGGGAATGACCTTCTCGGGGAATTGTCGGGGCCCGTAATTATTCGAACAGCGCGTCACGTTGACGTGCAGACCGTACGTACGGTGATAGGCCAATGCCGCGAGGTCCGATCCCGCTTTGGACGAGGAATACGGCGAGTTGGGTTCAAGAATGTGGTCTTCACTCCACGAGCCTTCCGCGATCGATCCGTAGACCTCGTCGGTCGAGACGTGCACGAAACGCTCCACCTGGTGACGGCGCGCACTCTCCAGAAGCGTCTGGGTTCCGACGACATTGGTCTCGAAGAACGTGCGCGCGCCCGTGATCGAACGGTCCACGTGGCTCTCGGCCGCGAGGTGCACGACGGCGTTCGCCCCGCGCAACGTCTCGTCGGTCACGTCGGGGTCGGTGATGTCACCCTCGACGAAGGTCACGCGCGAATCGCGCAGCACCCCCTCGATGTTCTCGCGGCGCCCCGAATAGGTCAGCGCGTCGAGGATCACGACGTCGTCGTAACCGAGGTGGTCCGCCTCTAACAGCATCTCGGCAAAACGTGATCCGATAAATCCGGCCGCTCCGGTGATCACAATGCGCATGGCGATACCTCGGCCTTAGGTAGGGGTTGACGGACTTCTATACTAATGGAGTGAAGGGAATCATTCTGGCCGGTGGTAGCGGCACGCGTCTGTTCCCCATCACCCGAGCGACCTCGAAGCAACTGCTCCCGGTGTACGACAAACCGATGATTTACTACCCCCTCAGCACCCTGATGCTGACGGGCCTGCGTGAGATCTTGCTTATCACCACGCCCCACGACCAGGCGGCGTTCCAACGACTCTTGGGTGATGGTTCGCACCTGGGTCTCGATATTTCTTGGGTCATCCAAGAACAACCCAACGGCCTGGCCCAGGCGCTCATCCTCGGCGAAGAATTCCTAGCGGGCGATAAGTGCGCCCTCATCCTCGGGGACAATCTCTTCTACGGTCCCGGACTCGGTTCGCACCTCAGTGAAAATGTCGACGTGCAGGGCGCGTTGATTTACGCGTACGAGGTCTCGGACCCCACCTCCTACGGCGTCGTGGAATTCGGTGACGACGGCAGGGTGCTCTCCATCGAAGAAAAGCCCACCGAACCCAAGAGCCGCTACGCCATTCCGGGTCTGTACTTCTACGACGAGAAAGCCTCGGCGATTGCCAAGACTCTCACGCCCAGCGCGCGCGGAGAACTCGAGATCACCGCACTCAACAACGCGTACTGGGAACTTGGCGAGCTGCACGTGCAGACGCTGTCGCGCGCCACCACGTGGCTCGACACGGGAACGCACGAGTCGCTCTACGAAGCAAGTGGGCTCATCCGCACTCTCCAGCACCGCTCGGGACTTCGCATCGGTGACCCCGAACAAATCGCGATCGACGCAGGTTGGGTGACTACCGTCGGGTAACCACGACGCCGCTCTGATGGGCTGGCCTACAGTGGTTCAACGACATCCCTGAAGGAGTTTTCATGTCCACCGTTGCCGTCCCCACTCACCGTCCCGTCCTCGCCGACGTCATTCCCAAGTCCCTGCTCGCGGACATTCTCCTCGTCGTGGGCGCGGCCGCATTCGTCGGACTGCTCGCGCAGATTTCTTTTTACATCCACCCGTTCGTCGTGCCCTTCACCGGCCAGACACTCGGCGTCCTACTCGTGGGATCGACGCTCGGTGTGCGACGGGCGATTGCTTCCATGACGCTCTACATGGTGGCGGGACTGGCGGGACTGCCGTGGTTGGCCAGCGGCGCCCACGGGTACTCGTCGCTGTTGTTCGGGTACCTCCTGGGATTCATCCTCTCGGTGGCGTTGATGAGTTGGCTCGCCTCCAAGGGCAACGACCGCAACGTGGTCAGTGCGCTCGGACTCTTCATTATCGGCGAACTCGCCATCTACGCCATTGGCGTACCGTGGCTCGCGGTTGACCTGCACGTGTCGCTACTGAAGGCCATCTCGCTCGGCATGACGCCGTATTTGATCTTCGACCTGGCCAAGGCCGTACTGGCCGGCACTCTGTTGCCGACCACGTGGCGATTCGTCGATCGCTCGAGCGAGGCCTAAGACTTTCGCGACAACGTCGCCGACGCGGCGATAAGTTGGACGCCATGACTGACGTAACTCCTCCCCTGCCCGAGCCCGACGTCTCCGAAGACAATCCGGTCTCGGAACACTGGGTGTGGGCCGGGTATCACCGTCCCGCGATTCCGCGCGCCCTCGTCGACCACATGACGTCCAATTGGGCACCGAGTGATCCCAGCGTCGAGGTCCATCCCGCGGTCGCCAACTTCGCCGCGCGTCGCGTGTCGCTCGGACGTCACTTCGGCGACGCCACGCTCGTGATCGCGACCGGCAACCCTAAGGTGCGCGCGAACGACACCGATTTCCGCTTTCGCGCGGGTACTGACTTCTTTTACCTCACGGGTTGTCAAGAGCCCGGGGCGGTGCTGGTGATCTCTCCGAGTGCGGCGGGTCCACGCAGCACTCTGTACGTCGCGGCGCGACGTGACTTTCACTCGCACGATTTCTACACCGACGCGCGCTACGGCGAACTCTGGGTCGGGGCACGTCGCGGCGTCCTCGAGTGCGCCACGTACTACGGCGTCGACACCGCGCCGCTCGAGCATCTAGAAAAGGACTTGACGTCGCTCTCGGCCACCCACGTCGTGAGCGTGCGAGGAATCGACGCCGCCGTGGACGCTCTCATCGCCGGGCACGCCGACGACGCGAGTCTCGTGACGTACTTGTCCGAGATGCGACTGGTCAAGGACGACTACGAGGTCGCTCAACTCCGTGAGGCGATCGCCCACACGGTGCGCGGCTTCGAGGACGTGGTGCGCGCCCTGCCGACTGCCGTCGATCGCGGCGAACGCGTCATCGAGGGCATCTTCAATCTGCGCGCACGCGTCGCGGGTAATGACGTCGGCTACGACACCATTGCGGCGAGCGGATCGCACGCGACGACGCTGCACTGGACGCGCAACGACGGTGACGTTCACCCCGGTGACCTCTTGTTGCTCGACGCCGGTGTCGAATGCCACCAGCTCTACACCGCGGACGTGACGCGCACGATGCCCGTGAACGGTAGGTTCTCACCCGCGCAGCGCCGGATCTACGAGTTAGTGCTCGCCGCCCAGGAAGCCGCCATCGAAGCCGTACGCCCGGGGGTGGAGTTTCGCGCTCCGCACCGCGTGGCGATGAAGATCCTCGCCGAAGGTCTGCGCGACCTCGGGATCTTGAAAGAAGACGTCGAAGTGGCACTGCGTATGGACCGCCAACTGCATCGGCGTTACACCCTGCACGGCACCAGCCACATGCTCGGTATCGACGTCCACGACTGCGCCAACTCTCGTGACGAGATCTACCACGGGACGCTCGAGGCGGGGTACGTCTTGACGGTCGAACCCGGTCTCTACTTCCAGGCCAACGACTTGACCGTCCCCGAGGAGTATCGCGGCATCGGCGTTCGCGTCGAGGACGACGTCCTGGTGACCGCCGACGGTGCCGTCAACCTCTCCTCCGCCTTGCCCCGTAGGGCCGATGACATCGAAGCTTGGATGGCCGGCCTATGGGCGAATGGGCCGTCGGACCTGCACGTCGGATAATCACCGCGACGTCACGACTTATTCGGTCTCAATCTCCTCGCGACTAATGCCGAGGAAGTACAGCACCGCGTCGAGATAGGGCACCGACAGGGCCGCGTCGGCGTATTCGCGGACCACGGGCTTCGCGTTGAAGGCAATACCCAAACCAGCGACTGAGATCATGTCAATATCGTTGGCGCCGTCACCCACGGCGACCGTTTGCGCGAGTGGTACGCCCACTTCGGCAGCGAAACGCTCGAGGGCACGCGCCTTTGCCGCGCGGTCCACGATCGGCGCGGCTAGGCGGCCGGTGAGTTTGCCGTGGACTATCTCCAGGCGGTTGGCCTCGAGATAGTCCACGTGCAGCTCAGCCAACAAGGGAGCCAGCACTTCCACGAATCCGCCGGACACCACCGCCGGCACGTACCCCAGCCGGTGCAGTGTCCGCAGCAGCGTGCGAGCGCCCGGCGTCAGGCGAAGTCGTTCGCGTACTCGATCGAGCACACTCGCGTCGAGGCCTTCGAGCAGTGCCACGCGCCGGCGCAGCGATTCGGCGAAGTCGAGTTCGCCGGCCATCGCCAGTTCGGTGATCTGGGAGACCTCGTCGGCGCAGTGACATTCCTCGGCCAGGAGATCGATGACCTCGTCTTGGAGCAACGTCGAGTCGGCGTCCATCACCACGAGGTGCTTGGCGCGTCGGTGCAGTCCAGCGCGCTGGACGGCGAGGTCCACTCCCATGTCCTGGGCCACGAGGGTCAACGCCTCGCGCAACGCCAGTTGATCCGATCCACGAACCACGAGCTCGTAACAATCGACGGGGTAATTCGCCAGGTGCACGATTCGCTCGCAAGTCGCACTCACCGACGCGATGGCTCGAAAGAGGCCTTCGAGTTGGCCCGCGCCAATTCGTGGCGCGAGGACCGTGACCAACAGTCGTCCTCCCACGAGCGCGACGTCGGGCACGACGCGCTCGACGTGGGCGACGATGCCGTCGCGGTCAATGTCGCACGTCGCGAGGGCCGCACGGACGTCGTCTTCGCTGACCGATTCGGCCACCGTGACCTCACCGCACAACACGAGGGAGCCGCGAATGGTGATCTGCGCGACGTCCGAGAGTTGACCGCCGTCAGCGCAGGCGCGCGCGAGGGCGGCGAAGAGTTCGGCCCCCACGCCGACACGATCGGGGCCCGAAACGGTAACGAGGTAGGTGACGCGCGACACGGCTAAATGCTACGAGGTTTCAACAACGAGCTAGTACTGGTCGTCGCGGGCGCGCAGTTCGCGCACGCTCGCGACGTGGACATCAGTGCGGGCGTCGAAACTCCAGAGCGACGGGAGCGCCGCGGCCACCACCCCCACCGATCCGGTGCACGCGAGGCCCCCCACCGTCAACGAGAACCGCAGGGTGGTCCACGCCGCCATGACACCGGCGCGGAACTGTCCGGCGGTGGGTCCCAGGGAGTACGAGATCATCTCCATTCCGGCCATCCGGCCACGAATGTCGGGCGGAATGGATTCATTCCACATCGTCGCGCGAAAGATGCCACTCAGGGAGTCGGCGCCACCCGCCACACCGAGGCCCACCAGCACCAACCAGAGTGACGAGGAGTAGCCAAAGATGGCGATCCCGAGTCCCCACATCGCCGCCGAGGCGACCACCGCGCGTCCGTAGTGGTGCACGCGTTTCGTCCAACCCGACAACAAGGTGAAGGTCAGTGCTCCGGCCGGCAGACCGCAATAGAGCAACGACAGCGCGTAGGTGGAATGAAACCGAGTCGCCACAAAGGGCAGCATCGCCACCGGGAACGCGAAGGTCATCGCCAAGAGGTCAATAATGTAGGTCCCCACGATGTCGGGACGCGAACGAAGAAATGACACTCCGGCGCGCAGTGCGGCACGGTCACTGTCGTCAGTTGAGACGGGAGCGATCTGGTGGGCGAGTCCGGACAAGAGAAAGAGCGAGATCGAGAACGTCACCAGGTTGGCCCCGTAGACGAAACCGGGACCCGCCGCGACCGCGACGAGTCCCCCGAGAGCTGGACCGACGATGGACGCCGAGGTGAAACGAATGTTGGCGAGCGTCGACGCCGCGCGTTGTAACTCATGCGGCACGAATGTCTGATTGAGTGCCTCGATACTGGGTCGTTGCAGACTCGATACGGCTGCGGCCACTACCGCATCGACGTAGAGAATCCACACCTGAGGATGAGGTAACAGGGCATTGACGAGCACCACCGCTGTCGCCAGCATGAGCAGCGCTTCCATCGTGATGATGAGCCGCCGTCGGTTCAACCGGTCGGCGAGGACGCCGCCGTAGAGTCCGAACACGACGAGCGGCACCAATTCAAAGAGGCCGAGGGCACCGACGTCGAGCGGCGAATGGGTGAGCTCCTTGAGCTGGTACGGAATCGTCACGTAGGTCGCTTGGGACCCGAGGGCCGTAATCAGTCCCGCGACGTAGAGCTTGCGGTACTCCTTCGAGACGCGTAGCGGCGTGAGGTCCACCCCGAAGTGCTGCTTCACACTGGTGAGCCCGGCTGCCAGCCTCGTTCAACTGTGTAGTGACGCAGTACTTTGGCGGGTACGCCCCCCAAGACCACGTGATCAGGAAAAGTACCTCGAACGACCGCTCCGGCGGCAACCGTCGTGTTGCGACCCAGGTGAGTGCCGGGCAAGATGACGACGTTTGTGCCGAGCCAACTGCCCGAGCCGATCGAAACCGCCGACTCTTCGGGAGTCTGCCAACCCACGGGCGTGTCGGGGTCAAGGTAGGAATGGTTCTGATCAGTGATGTAGACGTAAGGTCCGGTCTGGATCTCGTCACCCAAAATGATGGACCAGTGACCAATGATGTGCGAACCGCGACCAATGACGCACTTCTTGCCCATGGTCACGACGGGAGAATGCAACATCTCCTGATCGCCGCTGATTCCCGCCGTGAGACACACGTTGGGTCCGACCAGCGTGCCGTCCCCGATGGAGAGGTAACGCTCGTTATAGATGATTCCCTGAGGCGCCATCAGACCCGCGCCCGCGCCGAAGTAGTGGAAGCTCTTCGCGTAGGCGTCGTGAGGTGCCACGGTGGCGAGTTCATTCGCGTACCGACGGGCTGCGCGGATACGCCCACCTAACCATCGACGCACGCGTAGCCTGAAGTTCACCGAGACAACGCTACTTGGGCAGTCCTATCACCGCGCGTCGGCGAACTCCCATCGCTAGGGAGCGCGTATCTCGCGTGGGATCGTTCGGCGCTAGTCCAGCGTCAAGGGCGCATCAATGTCGACTTCGGCGCCGACGATGTCGGGCGACAATGCGTTCGCAAGGTGTTCACGGACCCGACCGTCAATCTCGGCCATGGTCTGAGGGTTCTCGCGGAGGAAAGTCTTGACGTTCTCACGACCTTGGCCCATCTGCTCACCCTCGTAGGTGAACCACGCACCGGCCTTCTTCACGAATCCGAGTTCCACCGCCACGTCGAGAACCGAACCCTCACGACTGATGCCCTGGCCGTACATGATGTCGAACTCGGCCTGCTTAAAGGGTGCGGCGCACTTGTTCTTCACGACTTTGACGCGAGTGCGGTTGCCCACCACTTCGGTTCCGTCCTTGATCGACTCGATACGGCGAATGTCAAGGCGGACCGACGCATAGAACTTCAGCGCGCGTCCGCCGGGCGTCACCTCGGGCGATCCGTACATCACACCGATCTTCTCGCGAAGTTGGTTGATGAAGACCGCGACGGTGTTGGACTTGGACAACCCACCGGTGAGCTTGCGCAAGGCTTGGCTCATGAGTCGCGCCTGCAGGCCCACGTGCGAGTCGCCCATGTCGCCTTCGATCTCGGCGCGCGGCGTCAAGGCCGCCACCGAGTCGATGACGATGACGTCAAGGGCGCCCGACCGAATCAACATGTCACAGATCTCGAGTGCCTGCTCACCGGTGTCGGGCTGGGAGATTAGGAGGTCGTCGACGTTCACACCAATGGCGCGCGCGTAGATCGGATCCATGGCGTGCTCGGCGTCGATATAGGCGCACACGCCGCCGTTACGCTGAGCCTCGGCGACCACGTGCATCGCCAGCGTCGACTTACCCGAGGACTCGGGACCGTAGAGTTCGACGATGCGTCCGCGCGGCAGTCCACCGATGCCCAGCGCCATGTCGAGGGCGAGAGCGCCCGTAGGAATGGACTCGATGTTCATGTGCAGGTTCTCGCCCATGCGCATGATGGAACCCTTACCAAACTGCTTCTCAATCTGGCCGAGGGCCGATTCGAGGGCCTTCGCGCGATCGTCGCTTGCCATAGATGTCTCCTTGTTCTTCGTCACTCGGGGCACGTTATAGGCCCCTAGTCACATCGGTCGCTCTCCGCTGAACATACCGTACTACGAACAAGTGTTCGTATCGAGTATTCCCCCACCGCAAACTCTGTGGGTGATGGAGTAAGACAAATAGCCTCACGGTCACCTACACGTTCTCAGCCGTGCTTTCTCCTACGCCCCGATAAGTACTGGGGTATCGGTTGACGCTCATCTCCACTGTGGAGGAGAGGTAGAACTTGCCGTGGCGTTCAGTGACGGTGGCCGACATGATCCGCGCCGTCCCTCGTTCGAGGTGTCGATGTAGCTTGCGCACCGATTCGTAGGTCTTCACCTCTCCGATGCGACTGAATCTCACGTGGTGTGAATCGACGAGGCGAGTGGATGCGCCCGCCACAGTGAACGACTCGCACCTTCCTTTGAACTTGAACTGGGGCACCTTGGCGCGCCCAGCGTAGAAGTTGCTAAAGGCCTGGGCCAGGTGCACTTGAGCGTAGTTATACGTCGACGAGGCGTTTTCGATATACCACGGCGCGACCTTTGCTCGCCGCTGCGACCAGAGTTTCTGGAAGTCCAGATGCCGAGTACCCGGGTAGTCCTCATTGGCGACTTCTTCACCAGCGTCCTTCCTCTCGCGGTTCACCTTCCAGTTCTCCATGTTGAGCCCTAGTAAGAAGTTGTGACAGAACCGCGCAACTCCGGTGTGACTGGAAAGCAGACGCCGCTGCTCGGGCGTGGGGTCTAACGGGTATGAGAATCCCCGGTGGACCAGGGCGAGAGTGCCCGCGGACATCTCTTCAGTATCGCCACGGTGTTCGACATATTTGCCTTACTCCGCCGCCCACACAGTTTACCGGGGGGCGAGGATTTACCCCGAAAAACTCTTAGTCGAGTCGATCGAGGCTCCGACGCAAGACGTCGAGGGCGCCAATGGCGCTGAAGGAGCGAATGCGCGACCGGTCGCCAGGAACACGTAACTGAACGTGGCTCACCTCGTCGCCGAGCGCCAGACCGACGAAGACCGTGCCGGGTGGATGACCGTCTTGTTCATCGGGTCCGGCCACTCCCGTAATAGACAGTGCCACGTCGACGTGCAGCAACTTTTGAACTCCCCGCGCCATCTCTTCGGCCGCTGACGCACTCACCACCGGTCCTGGCGTGACCATCAGAAGTTCGAACTTGATCTCCGACGCGTAACTCACTAAGGCACCGCGGAACCACTTCGAGGCACCGGGCACGTTGACGACGCGACTCGCGATCAGTCCGCCGGTCAAGGACTCGGCCAGTCCCAGCGTCCACCCGCGTGCGAGCAGTCGTTGGGAAATGGCGTACTCCATCGTCTCGTCGTCGACGCCAAACACGATGTCACCGAAGGCACCCGCGATGAGGGCGCGCACTAACTGTTCTTCCTCGTCGAGCAGCGCCATGGCGTGATCGTGGTCATTGCCGCGCGCGGTGATACGGACCTTGATGCCCTCAATCCCCGACGCCAGGAACGCGATCGTGACACGCTCGGAGTCAATCAAGGCGTCAAAGCGCTCGGCCACGGCTTCGGCGAGACCTGATTCACTCGCCCCCCAGGTACGCAGCACCCGACTGACAATGACCGAGGTCTGGCCCGCCGCGCGCTGGCGAGTGAGGAGATCGGGCAAGATCGCCCGCTCGAACATGTCACTCATCTCGTAGGGCACGCCGGGCACCGCGTACATCACCTGGTCCTCGACAGGACAGATTAACCCCGGGGCGGTACCGCGCACCTGCTCGATGATCGACGCACCCGCGGGGACGTCGGCCTGGAGCAGATTGTTCTCGGACATCGGGCGTCCGCGCGAGTCGAAAAAGGATCGGATCTTGTCGACGATCGCGTCGTCACGAACGAGCGCGACACCCATGATTTCGGCGAGAGCCGCGCGGGTGATGTCGTCTTGGGTCGGTCCGAGTCCCCCGCACACGATCACCGCGTCGCTGCGACTCAGGGCGACGCGAAACGCTGCCACGATACGTTCGTGATTGTCGCCGACGTGCTGGTGAAAGTGCGACGCGATCCCGTGGGCCGCGAGACGCTCACCGAGCCACTGGGAATTGGTATCGGGGATCTGTCCCAGTAACAACTCGGTCCCCACGGCGACAATCTCAACTCGCACCTGCGAACAACCCCTTACCATCCACGTAGTAGCGCCAACCGGTGTAGACCGTCATGACCACCGCGACCCAGATGGTCACGTTGGCAATCACGAGGTGTCGCGCTGTCAAGGGAATCACACAAAAGGCAATCGCCCAGTCCTGGACGAAGGTCTTCCACTTGGCGATCTTCACGGCCGGGATCGAGTAACCGCGCTTGGCGGCCCGCGAGCGGTGCACGCTCATCCAGATCTCACGCAGGGTGATGATGACCGACGGAATGATGAAAGTGCTCACCCCGTGCGGGCGAGAAATGATGATCGCGTAGAGACCACCCAGGACGACCACCTTGTCCGCCAGGGGATCAAGAAACGCCCCCGACGTCGTCGTCCCGTGACGACGCGCGACGATGCCGTCGAAGTAGTCCGACGCGGCCGCCAAGGCTCCGACGCCCGTCGTCCACCACGAAATACGGTGCACGACGATCATGTACATAAACACCGGCGCGACGGCCAGACGAAAGAGCGTCATGACGTTGGCCGGAGTGAGCAGCGCCGATTCGCCGTAGATGCGGTCGCGCGTCGTCATATCGTCTCCCCCTCCACGTCGGTTCCGTGGCTGGCCACGATCTGCACTTTGGCGAATGAACCGACTTCCAGCGTCGGATCAACCATCACAATGCCGTCGATTTCGGGGCACTCTCGTACACTACGACCGACGCCGGGCGCATCAATCAGCACGCGCTGTTGCGTACCGATCAACGCGTCACGTCGCGACGCGGTGATCTCGTCTTGGAGCTCGGAGACTTCGCGCAAACGTTCGAGAGCCAGCTCGTGCGCCACGGGCGCCGCGAGGTCGTGCGCGTACGTGCCGTCTTCGTCCGAGAACGTGAAGAACCCCGCCCAGTCCAACTGGGCCGCCTCGATGAAGTCGAGCAGATTTCGTTGGTCCTCTTCCGTCTCGCCGGGGTAGCCCAAGATGAAGGACGACCGGAACGTCGCGTCGGAATCAGCCGATCGAATCGCCGCGATGCGCTCGAGGAAGCGATCACCGTCACCCCAGCGCCGCATGGCGCGCAGCATCGAGCGCGAGGAGTGTTGTAATGACAGGTCGAAGTAGGGCACCCCGGTCGACAAGATGGTGTCGATGAGGCCCGACGTGAGGCCCGACGGGTAGAGGTACAACAAGCGCACGCGCTCGACTTCATTAGACAGCGTGCGCGTGAGATCGATCAAGGGTTGTGTGCCACCGTCGTCGAGGACCTCGACGGCCTCGCCCAGCGACGCGCGCCGACGGTCGTGTCCCCAACTGGCCAGGTCCTGGGCGATGAGTACAATCTCGTGCACTCCTCCGGCCACGAGAGCGCGCGCCTCGGTCAAGATCTCGGCGGTCGAACGCGATCGTTGATCGCCGCGAAACGTGGGGATCGCGCAGAAGCCGCATCGACGGTCGCAGCCTTCGGCGATTTTGACGTAGGCCCAGGGCGCGGAAGTAGCGGGACGCGGCAGGTTCAAGAGGTCGAACTCGGGAGTCGCGCGCCGGCGCAGGCTCACGGGCGTGGACGGCGTCGCCGTCAAACTGGCGCCAAATCCCGCGACCAGGTCCACTTCCGGCAACGCGGCGGCCAGTTCGTCCCCGTAGCGCTCGGCCATGCATCCCGTGACGACCAACCGCGCGCCCTTACCTTTGGCGTCGGCCAACTCCAAGACGGTCTCAATGGATTCTTCGCGTGCCGCCTCGATGAAGGCGCAGGTATTGGCGACCACCAAGTCCGCCTCGGCAGCGCTCGCGGCGCGGGCGTACCCCTGGGACACGAGGAGACCAGCCAATTTGTCCGAGTCGACGTGGTTCTTCGGGCAGCCCAGCGTTTCAATCCAGTAGCGCATGAGCCTCTCCTCGTAACACGCCAACACCGAGCGCTGTGCGCTCGGTGTCGATGGCGGAGAGGGAGGGATTTGAACCCTCGGGCCCACTTTCGCAGGCCGCATTCTTAGCAGGAATGTGGTTTAAACCGAACTCACCCACCTCTCCAAGCAGACTCATCTTACCCAGTTGACCCGTCGGGCGGAGATTTCCTTGGTTTCGTCAACGAGGGGTGGTTTCCGTTCGCTCCACCGGCGCTGCCCCTGCGAGGGGGTGACTACGAAGCTCGCGCGCGTACTTCGGACATCGCCACCACAAGATCAAAGAGCTCCTGGTCACGGTCCCAGGTGAGATGTTCGCGCACCTGCTCGAGGGGCAGCCACACGAGTTCGTCCACTTCCTCGTTTGGTGCGAACTCTCCGGCCGTCGCGCTCATCAAGTAGTAGGCCACGATCTTGGGCTTGCCCTTGCGGTGGGTGTAGTTCGTCGTCCCCGCGAAGCGGATGACCTCACACTGCATGCCCGTCTCCTCGAACACTTCACGCAAGGCTGCTTGTTCGAAGGTTTCGCCGTAGTTGAGCTTGCCCTTGGGAAAGGTCCAGTCACCACGCGCGGCGCGGTAGATGCACGCCACTTCGTATCGTCCGTTGGGAACCGGACGGATCACCACACCGCCGGCCGCTCGAATGAGATCGTTGGGCGCGTCATGGGGGATTATCAATTCACCGGTCATGAGATACACGTTGACAACGGTAGATGAGACCAGACCTCAAACGCGGTATTGCACAGACGATGTTGCGAAGAATTCACCTTCGTAGAGTAGTAAGAATGTTTGCCTCCTCCATGGGTTGGGATGAAGGATATTACTGATGCTGATCGTGGGAGTCGCTGCGGGAATCTCCAACGGGATCGCGGGAGGCGGTACCTTCGTCACTTTCCCCGCAATGTTGGCGCTGGGTATCGGGTCCTTGGCGGCCAACGTCTCGGAAACGGTGGGCGTTGCGCCGAGCAACCCAGGGGGAATGTGGCGATTTCGCGATCGGGTTACTCCGCACCGACGCCTGGTCGCCACTCTGCCGCCATCGTGTGTGGCCGGCGCGGGCCTGGGCTGCGCGCTCCTCCTCGCCTTTGCGGCCACGACCTTTCGGACCATCGTCCCGTGGCTCATCGGCGCGGGCACCCTGCTGTTCGCGCTCTCTATTCATCGCGAAGCGACTCGAACACGTCCACCCCACGCACCCCGGACGTCGTTGGTTCCTCTACGCGGGGATCTTCCTCGTCGCGGTCTACGGGGGCTACTTCGGTGCCGGACTGGGCATCTTGCTCCTCGCCGTCATGGCCATCGCCCTGCCCTTCGAACTGGCCCGACTCCAGGGTCTTCGCGCCGTGCTCTCGACCCTGATCAACTTCGCCGCCGCGATCGTCTTTCTCGTACGAGGTCACCTCGTCGTCTGGGCCGTCGTCACTCTCCTGGTCGGCACCGTGACGGGGGGCTGGATCGAGACCTGGCTCATCCAACGACTCTCGCCGCGCGTGGTGCGCGGCCTGGTCGTGGTCATAGCGGTCGCGACGCCGATTCGCCTAGCGTGACCTATGAGGTACTGGCGCACGGATGGCGCAAGGCCATCAGGTGGCACAAAAGTCGATTATTTCACTAACATTTGTGGGATGAAGAAGTTGTTCTCCTTCCCCAATCCGGTGAACGACGCGGCGGCGCGCAGCGTGGCGCTAGGTGTCGTGACTATGAGTGTTCTCGCCCTGGCCACCGGATGGGCGTGGCTCCTCGTTCCCCTCACTTACGGCTTTCTCGCCCGCGTGGCTTCCGGTCCCACCTTGTCGCCCCTCGGGCAATTCGCCACGCGAGTCAGCGGACCTCGCCTCGTGGCGTGGCATAAGTCAGTCCCGGGACCGCCCAAACGTTTTGCCCAAGCCATGGGCCTGGCCTTCACGCTCGCGGCCACCACTACCTGGCTCGTCGCCGGCTGGGGCGACGCACGATGGATTTTGGTCCCGCTGACTCTCGCGGCGTCGCTCGAGGGGTTCCTCGGTTACTGCCTAGGTTGCACGATCTTCGGGTGGCTCATTCGTGCCGGAGTCGTCCCCGCGTCGGTGTGCGAAGAATGCGGCGACTTATCCAAGCGCTACACGGCCGCTGGCTACCACGTCACCAACGACAAATAAGAACAATAAGAATTGTCCAACTTTTGACCTCTCGCCGGGTGCACGACTACACGGGGACGAGCCACGTTTCCTAGGCTGGGGTGATGTCGTCTTCCGCTCGCCGTTTCCTCGCACCTCTGTTCGTCGCCAGTGTGATCGCCGCGGCGACCACACTGCCCATCTCCCCGATCGCGTCTGCCGCCAGCGCGCGAATCGTCGTCGCGGGAACCACGCCGTTGCCCGCCGCCTCTTCTATTACCTCGACGTCCATCACCGCAAGTTTTGACGTCGCACTCGCCCTGAAGAATCCGACGGGGCTCACCAGTTACATCAACGACCTCTCCGACTCGTCGTCACCGTTCTATCGTCACTTCCTCACTCCCGGCGAATTCGCCGCGCGCTTTGGCGCCAGCACGTCCACCATCAATACGGTGCGCAACTACCTCACGGGCTTCGGCCTGCACGTGCGACTACTCACCACTGGTCACACCATTTTGGAGATGTCGGGTCGCACGAACAACATCGCGCGCGCCTTCGCCACGCCGGTCGAAACCGTGCGTCTCACCGGCGGGGCACTTCGAGCACACTTCGCCCAGTCGGCGACGTTACCCACGACCATCGCTCACGACGTCACCTCCGTCGTGGGCCTCTCGAGTCTCGTGAGCGCCACTCCGCGACTGGTGCCGTCGCGCGCGACGTCGCACACGACGCCGCACACCGCGGCCGTCTGTCCCGGCGCGCAAGCGAGCGGCACGAATTCGCCCAACGCGCTCGGCGGATACTCGGCGCAACAGGAAGCGCAACTGTACGGTCTCTCCGCTGCGTGGGCGACTGGCAAGACGGGCGCAGGACAGACCATCGCAATTTACGAGCTCGGTCAGTACGACGCGACCGACTCCGCCAACTTCTTCTCGTGCTACGGACTCACGCCCTCCCTCAGTGCGATCAACGTCGACGGCGGCACCACTGGCGGCTTCAGTGACGAAGCAACCCTGGACGTCGAAGAAGCTGGCGCGCTCGCGCCGGGCGCCGCGTTCGAGATCTATCAAGCGCCCAATACCCCCACGGCGGCCCTCGACCTATACGCCCGCATCGCCAACGACAACTCTGCGTCGATCGTGACGACGTCGTGGGGTGACTGTGAGATCGACCCCGCGGGCGAAGTCGCCAGCGAGCACGTAATCTTCGAACAAATGGCCGCCCAGGGTCAGACGATCATCGCAGCGGCCGGGGACGAAGGTTCCTCGGACTGCACCGGCGTGACGAGCAACGCGCCCGCGGTGGACGACCCCGCCTCACAACCCCTGGTCACCGGGGTGGGCGGACTGTCGGTCACGTCCATCACGCCCCTGGCCCAGACGGTATGGAACGCCAACGGTGGTGCGGGTGGTGGTGGCGTGTCCCAGGTCTGGTCGCGCCCTTCGTGGCAGACCGGTCCCGGGATCACGGCGAGTACGACCATGCGCATGGTGCCGGACCTGTCGGTCATGGCCGACCCCAACACCGGATTCATGCAGAACTACACGGCCAAATCAGTCGCTACCGTGACCAATTGGAGCGCCATCGGGGGAACGTCGATTGGTTCACCACTGGTCGGTGCTCTCGTGGCGGTGGCCGCCCAGGTGTGTGGCGTCGCGCGACTGGGCTTCATCAACCCCACGCTCTACAGCCTCGCACGTGCGTCCAAGGGATTCGTCGACGTCACGACCGGCAGTAACAACCTCAAGGGCACCGGGGTCTACGCCGCGGGCGTGGGCTACGACATGGCCTCGGGTCTGGGCAGTCCCAACGCCACGCTCGTGGACGACCTCTGTCCCAGTCCGGCCAGCGTCGCCAAGAGCTCGTTGGTGTCGCTGACGAAGAAGTCAATCATCGATTCACCGTCGCATCTCGTCGTGGCACTACGTGACGCCAGTGGCAACGCGATCATCAACTCGTCGGTCACCGTGATTGCCAAGTCGGCTGCCGGACGCATCGTGCTGGACTCGAATCCCTCGAGTGCCCACGGCAGCGGTCACGCGCAAGAGATCGTGACGACGGACACCAACGGTAACGCGTCGTTCACGCTGACGAGTTCGGTTCCGGGACGAATTGCCGTGAGCGTCAAACTCAACGGCGTCCCGCTCTATAGCTCGACCATTAATTTCCACGCCCTGCCACTCAGCGAACAAATTCCGCTCACGCCTCGGGTCACTCACGTCGCGGCCCAGTCCCACGGCGTGGTGATCTCGATTGCCGCGCACCGGGCCAACACCCCGTTCATCGTGGCGATTCAAGTGAGCGTCGACGGCGATCGCACGTGGCACTCGTTCCCGGGAAGTCTGACGAGACTGGACCTCGTCAATTTGCAGAGTGGTACCACGTACGTCATACGCGTGCGCACGAAGAACGCGAACGGCGTCAGCCCGGTCACCCCCGCCATCCGCCTGACCACACTGCACTAGTCAATGAACTCAGCCAGTTCACAAAATAGCGGCAACTAGGCTACGTTGGCACGTTCTCCAACATGGATGTACACGATAGGCAAAGGACGCGAGTGAGGTTTCGACGAACAACCCTGTTGGCCAACGTCGTGATCATCGGAGCGACCTTGCCCGCCGTCACGTTGCCGACCGGGGCACCATCGAGCGCCGCCCTCCCCGCCTTCGAGTACACCACCAATGGTGCCGCGACGACGTGGAGCAGCCAAACCCTCACCGCACGATTCAACGGACACAAGATTCTCGGCAACGTCCGCAGCGTCAAGGGCGACGGCGAAGTCGCCTTCGTGGCGCGACTCGACGACGGCGACGTGGGTTTGTACGTCAAGTACGCCAGTGGCACGTCGTCCTTTCACGACGTCACGTCCCTCGCGGACTCTCCACCCGCCAGTGCCGATCCGAACGCCTTTCTCGACCCCTGGGGCAACGTCGACATCGTCTACATCTCCAAGAGCAATCGCTTGATACTGATCTCCAACCTGGCGGCGAGTAGTCCTCGACAAGCCCGTATCGCGGGTACCACGCCACCTCCCTACGTCGTGACCGACCTCAGCGCGAGGACCCACGTCCCCATATCGCCGGGTCTACCGAGCGTCAGCGTCTCGGGAACCTCGGGTGAGATCTTTGACCGGTCCACCAAGGGCGACGCGATCGCCATTCCGGTGCAGTGGAGCCAGTTGGCGGTGCTCCCACAATTTGGTGCCGCAACCGACGTGTCGTTAGCCACCAACTCCCCGACGCTGCTGAATGATCCGGTGTCGATGGCCGGCGTCACGAACGCCTTCGCCGCCACCACCAGTGCCGGGCACGTGGAGTACTTCTCGCAGGCGCTCGTCGGGACCAGTCCGTGGACCGTGACGGACGTGTCGGTGACGGACGACAGCGGATTCAGTAACGGACAGGTGGAGATCGCCACCACGGGAACCGCCACGTACCTGGCCACCTTGAACGCGCCGGGCCACGTGCAGTTGTTCTCCCTCGCGACGCCGACCACGGCGAAAGTCGCGTTGGGTGTCGAGCCGTGGCTCGTGCCGCACACGAGTACTCCGACGCCGACGTCGCGATGGAAGTACATCGACTTGACCGCGGACATCGCGGGTTCACCCCTGTGGGCGGGCAACATTTTCCTCGGCGCCAGTGCCACCGCCGTGAACGTCGCCGGGCGCGCGCAGAACTGGGGCGATATCTACGACTTCTCCTTGGTGGCGCCGGCGACCACGTGGACGTCGACCGACGTCTCCCAAGACGCGGACACGACCACGGCGGCGACCGCCGACGTGAACGGCGTGCAGTCAGGGGCCACCGTGGAACTCTTCGCCACCGGCAACGGAACGGTGTCGCCGCACGGGACCGGGGTCTACGCCATCCCCGCCGCGGACTGGAGCCGCGCCGTCACCGACGGGTGGCCCATCATTTCCGAGACGGGTGGTTTGGGCGCATTGAAGGCCCCGTGGGTCCAGTTCACCTCGACGTCGTCGGTCGTGCACTCGCCGGACTACCTCATGGGTAAGAGCATCCTGGCCTCGAAGAAGCGTGAGACGTGGCTCTCGTTTTGGACCGTGAGTGGACCACTGGCGCCCGCGGACCAAACGGCGTCCTCGTACTACAGTCACGGATTTCTCGCGGGTCAGTGGGTCGCCCAACAGATCGACCAGTACCACTTGCACGGCGTCAACATCAAACCCAACTGGGTCATCTTGGACCCCGAGGGCTACCCTGACAACCACTCCGCGCTCGACGCCCCGGGGGGATCGTCCAAGGCCACTCTGAAGAAGTACGCCACCTATTGGACGGCCATGTTGAGCGGGTGGGCCACCGGGATTCGCGACGTCGACGCCACGCTGCGGCCCGGCATCTACACCGAAATGTCCCAGTACGCCAATTACGGTCTCTCCTCCTCGATTCTCCCCAACTTCGAAGCTCTGGCCTTCGGCGGCGGAGGACCACTACGTATCCCGGGGTCCAACGGGCACAACATCCTGGGCTACATCGCCTTCAACGCCACGTGCACACCGACGTCGGCCCTGCACTCCCAGGAACAGACGTTGGTCGGTCCCCCGTGGTCCGGCCAGTTCAACACCCTGCAGTTCAACTCCGGCGTGTACTGCGCGCCGTAGGCTGAGCGCATGAGTGAGCCCACGTCGTCGTCGAACGAATCAAACCCCGACTTGCTCGCGCGTCTCAAACACCTCGCTCAACCACTGGTCGACTCGCTCGACTCGCGTCTGCGCGATCAAGTGGATCGCCGCGTGGACGCTCGAGTCAACGAATCACTGGCGTCACGACTCTCGGTTATCGAACGCGCCATCGCCGACCTGGACCGCGCGATCAAGGAACTCCAGCACCGCGCGAGCGACTCGTCCGACGACGAGGGCTAGCGCCGTTTCCGATCGCGTCGGATCACGAAGCGCACCGTCAAGACTGACAACACCACGACGGCCACCACGAACACCCCAAAGACGATGTCAAAGGCTGGCGTGAAGGTCGTGGCGAGCACGTCGTCAGGCTAGCCATGTCACAGGACGTCGTCAAAGTTGTTGCGTGACGATGTTGAATGAACCGGCCCCCGAACGACTGACCGAGGTCCTGCGCGGCGACCGATTGCGACGTCCGGCACGTGACGACACCAGCGCGTCGGGACTGCGTGCCCTGCTCGAGGATCACGTCTTTGATCTCTTCGGTCCGGCGCGGCGCCCCACACCTCTGGTGGTCACCAGCGCGCGCCTTCACGACACGAACCGAGTCCGCGCGCTGGGCGACGCGACGCTGTCGCGCGCACGCGGTATCTTGATCTCGACGCTCCTTCGCCTCCTGGTCGCCCAGGTGCACGTCGAGAACCCCTTCGACGACGCGATGGCCGCATGGCGAGGTGAACGTCCGAATGACTCCACCATCGAGTTCCTCGTTCACCTCGACCACGATCAGCACGCGCGACTTCGCGCCGACGTCCAAGCGCACTTCAGTGTCCTCGAGAGGGGACTCGGGGTGATTCCCAGCACCTGGCTGCCGCGCACTTCCCAGCGCGCGCGCTACCTGCTCGGAGGTGCGAGCGTCGAGCTGCGCGACGTCGTCGACCTCGTCGTGGGTTCCACCCAAGGCGACGTCGCAAACGTGGCCCTGGTGGACGTGACCACGTCGCCCCTAGGGGTCGGCGCCGAACGAGCCATGCGCTATCACGCGCTCCTACAGACACTACGAACGTCGGTGGTCCCGCTGCGCACCGTGGCCTTTTCCAGCGCCACAGGAGAACTCTGGACATTGGACGTGGACAACGACCTCTTGATGTGTGCCGTCGACGACGTAACGCGAGTCCTCGCCCTCGATCGCGACGCGGCGTGAATCCGCTGGCGCAGCGACGATTCACGCCGCGTGACCTCCGCGAGCTGATTGAGCTGGCGCCTCACGACGTCGCCGAGGTCAGCGGCGACCACCGCGACTCACTCGCCAGTCGCTTTCGCGCCGTCCCGGTGAGCGAGCACCGACGACTCGACGCCTGGATGGTCGAACAAGCGGGGCGACCGTCGAGGCCATTTGTGTGGTCGCCGACGACCGCGCGACGAATCCTTGGCAACAACGCGCTACGACGCGTCGTTGCGACACCCGACACCATCTTGAACGCCGTGCGCGACGAAGTGGCGGACCAATTGCTGCGCGCCGCGGCGGGTTACGCGCGCGCCGGTTCACTCGGTCACTGGCTCGCGGGTGTCGCGCACCCGCTGCTGGGACTCATCACCGCCGAGGCGGTGAACTGGGCCACTCAGGTACGTGAATGCACGCTGGGCATCACGGCACCGTGGAAGGTGGCGTCCTCGGACGTCTATTTCGACGTCGCGGGCGCACGCACGACGCTGCGCGGCCGACGCGACCTCGTGATCACCACTAACGCCGGGCGCGTGGTGGTGCGAGTTCGATCGGGACAACCCGGTAAAAGTGCAGGTCCGGGCCTACGAAGTGACCTCGTGGTGGAGACTCTGGCGCACCCCGACGGAGTGGCACCGCTGCGCTACCTGGGTCTGTGGCCCGACGCGGGCCTCGTGTTGGGCGTGGAAGGCACGATGGACAACGTACGCGCCGGTGCGCGCGACTTCGTGCGTACCGCGGTGGCGCAACGACGTCACGCGCTCGTTCGGGCGGCGTAAACGGGCCGAAAAATCGAGAGAGGCGCTGGGCCTACTAGCGTAGATAGGTCATGACACAGCGCACATCCCTTCGAAATATCGCAATTATCGCCCACGTGGACCACGGAAAGACCACGCTCGTGGACGCCATGCTGCGCCAAACGGGCTCCTTTACCGCTCACGAGGCGCTGACCGACCGCGTCATGGACTCGGGTGACCTCGAGCGCGAAAAAGGCATCACCATCTTGGCGAAGAACACGGCCGTCAAGTGGAAAGACCTGACGATCAACATCATCGACACCCCCGGTCACGCCGACTTCGGCGGCGAGGTCGAGCGCGGACTAGCCATGGTGGACGCCGTCGTCCTGCTGGTGGACGCCGCCGAGGGACCATTGCCCCAGACCCGTTTCGTACTGCGAAAGACGCTCGAGGCTCGCCTGCCCGTGGTGCTCGTCATTAATAAGGTCGACCGGCCCGACGCCCGAACCGAGGCGGTCGTGGAGGAAGTCGAAAACCTCTTTCTCGACCTTGACGCGGACGAACACCAGATCTCATTTCCCATCTTGTACGCCAGCGCCCGCCAGGGTTGGGCCTCCACCGACATCTCTGACACCTCGGGTGACCTCACGCCGCTCTTTCAGACCATCGCCGACTACGTGCCGTGCCCCGAATACGAAGAGGGTCATGGTCTGCAGGCCCTCGTGTGCAACCTCGACGCCTCGCCCTACCTGGGACGTCTGGCGCTCTGTCGCGTCGTGAATGGCAATTTGGTGCGCGGTCAACGCGTAGCGTGGTGCCGAATCGACGGGAGCGTCGAATTCGCCAAGATCACCGAGCTCTTCATCACCGAGGCGCTCGACCGCGTGCCCGCCGAGAGCGCCGGACCCGGAGATATCGTCGCCGTCGCGGGATTCGAGGAGATCACCATCGGTGAGACCCTGGCCGATCCCGACGATCCTATTGCCCTGACGCCATTAACGGTCGATGAGCCGAGCCTCTCGATGACGATCGGGATCAATACCTCTCCGGTCGCCGGCACCGAAGGCAAGCTCCTGACTGCACGCCAGGTGAAGGACCGCCTCGATAAGGAGCTCGTCGGTAACGTGTCACTACGCGTGCTCGCCACCGAACGTCCCGACGCCTGGGAGGTGCAGGGTCGAGGAGAGTTGCAATTGGCGATCCTCATCGAGACCATGCGCCGCGAAGGCTTCGAACTCACCGTGGGGAAGCCCCAGGTCGTCACGCGCCAAATTGACGGCAAACTCCACGAGCCCGTGGAGCACGTGACCATCGATACCCCCGAGGAATTCGTCGGCAACATCACGACGCTGTTGGCGACCCGCAAGGGCACCATGGTCGACCTCATCAACCACGGCACGGGATGGGTTCGTATGGAATGGCGAATTCCGGCGCGCGGCCTGGTCGGTATTCGCACCGACTTCATGACTGAGACGCGCGGCTCGGGAATGATGCACACGAACTTCGACGGCTACGAACCGTGGTTCGGCGACATTCGCTTACGCCAGAGCGGCGTTCTCGTGGCCGACCGACGCGGACCCACGACGGCCAACGCGTTGATCGACCTCGAACCGCGCGGCACGATGTTCGTCGGTCCGGGCGTGGAAGTGTACGAAGGCATGATCGTCGGCGAGAACGCTCGCGCCGACGAGATGAACGTCAACCCGACCAAGGAAAAGAAGTTGACCAATATGCGCGCGTCGGGTTCGGACCATACCGAGCGCATTACCCCGGCGACCGTCTTCTCTCTTGAACAAGCACTCGAGTTCATCGCCGACGACGAAGCCGTGGAAGTCACCCCCAAGTCCGTACGCCTACGTAAGGTCATCTTGGACCAGGCGGGTCGAGCCCGTGCGCGGGGCAAAAAAGGCTGATCACGCCGTCCACTAGAATTTCGGACGGAGGGATGACAGAGCGGCCGAATGTACCGGTCTTGAAAACCGGCGTGGGCTTGCCCACCGTGGGTTCAAATCCCACTCCCTCCGCCAAGTGGGCGTATCTCCGTTGGGTGAACCAGGCTGATCAGAAGACGGCCTGGTTGTGGGTGACATGAAGATTCGCGAATTCGTTCGAGAACTCGGCTGCATCAACGATGCTGACATTCGAGTGACTTCCGCAAAACGTTAAATTACCGCGCGCCCAATATTAAGACCCGACAATATAGACGTCCAACCTACGTGCTCACCCATCGGTTCTTCACTGTTGAGTGCAATCGTGACAACCACGTTCAGTGCACGGAGAGCGCTTTGTCCCATGACGGAATGATGTCACCCACTGGCGTGGCCAACACGTCGTGCAGCAACCCGCCGTAGACGGACCGGAAGTCCGTCGTGACTCTGAGGTTGCCGTTAGGGTCAAGGTGATTCAACGGTGGCTGCTCGCCGTACAGACCACCCTTGACACCATTACCGATGAGAAGCACCGGCGCCGACGTGCCGTGATCCGTACCGTCGCTGGCGTTCGAGGCGACGCGGCGCCCGAACTCTGAGTAGATCATGAGTGTCACGTCCCGGGAGTGACTCCCGGCACTGATCTTGGTCATGAACGCCCCAACGGCCGCATCGACGTCGGCCAAGAGAGCGTTTTGGTCGCCTTGCTCACCCGTGTGCGTGTCGAAGGAACTCAAGTTCACTTCCCACACCCGCGTGGGCACGTTGGCGTTGATGCACGCAGACACCAGCGACAATTGTTGATTTATCCATGAGCCCGACGGTGACTTGGGTATGTGCGATCCCACCCGCTTCGCTGTTGAAAAGAGATCGGTGATCGACGTCGCGGCAGATGCCTCCAGCGTGACGTCGGAGGTGGATGAATCACCCAGGCGTGGCAGCACCGACGCCACCGGTCCGTACGGCAGCTGGATGCCTCCGACGTCCACCATGGACGCGACGGTCCGGTTGCCGACGAATGCGGGAGGCAAGGTGGAACCGACGCCAATGGCGTTGAAGGGGCTGTGAGGTTGCTTATCGAGCCATCGACCAATCCATCCCGACGACAGGCCCGTGAGCGACGCGGACTGCCAGATGGCCATGGAGGAGAAGTGCGAGAGGCTGGGATCGGGATAACTCACTCCCTGCACGATCGCTACTTTCCTTCTCTTGTAGAGCGCGCTGATCAATGGCATCGATGAATTGAAAGCGAGCGAGCCCGTGACCGGAATCAACTGCGAATGCGAGAGTGCGATGTTCGAGCGTGCTCGTTCATAGTGTGGGTCGGTGAAGGGAACCACGGTGTTCAGTCCGTCGTTACCGCCGTACAGGGTCACCAACACGAGAATCGGCGTCTTTGCGGCCAGGGGCGCGGCACTCGCCGCGTCCGTCAAGGACTCCAGCGTGAGCTGAGTGGACACCGTCGCGAAGAGGCTGGCTCCCGTCCACTGCAGAAATCGTCGCCGGTCAAATTCGCAATTGATCATACGCTCACCATGTATTCCGGGCTGAGTATCGCCGCGAGGGCCAGTTCCGCGGGCGTCGCGAGCGCCAACGTCAGGGCGTTCGCGGTACGCGTCGACCACGCGGGTACACCGAGCCAATCGGCGCACGCCTGGACCATATCCAGTGGTTGGACGGCGAGCGGCGCGAAGTCACCCTTGGCCACGATGTTCTGTGCCAGTTGGAATCGATACTGGAACGCGACGCCGCTCATCCACGCCGTGCCGTACGTCCACCCTCCGACGTTGGGTGGGTTGAATGGAACTTGGCCCATCTGCCCCAGCAAGTATTGGGTGTCGCCCGCGTCCAGTTGTGATGGCCGCACCTTGAGGGCCCGACACGCTCCGACGAACCATTCAACGGGCGATTTCACCAGAGCGTTCGCCGGATCGGTCCACGCCGTTGAGTGCACCAGGGCGTTCACGAGCGGCAATATGTCGCGATTGGCGAAACTCGTGACGAGCGACGCCGGTGGCGTCGTCGAACCTGACACGAAGCGGAACCATAGGCGATCGGTAATGAACTGGGCGCTCTCACTCTTTGACACCGCCAGCTTGGCCAGACTCTCGCCGTCAAATACCCCCGTCGCACCCAAGAGGCCCAAGGGGACGGAGAAGTGCTCCTTGGGATTGAAGGTCACCCGTCCGTTGGACTGATCGGTGGAGTATCCCGTCAAAGCGAGCGCCGCTGCGGCGACGTCGTTTTGCGTGTAATGGTTCACTCCGAGTGTCATGAGTTCCATGAACTCGCGGGCCAAGTTCTCGTTGGGCGCCTGGACGTAGTTCTCGTTGTTGTTGAGCCAGACGTTCAGTGCGCCGTCGACGACCATCGCGCGGGCCATGTCTTCGAAGTTGCCTAACGCGTGACTGCGCAGCGTGCTGTTCTGCTTCTTCATGGTCAAGGGGTAGGTGACGGCGGAGATCGACGTCGCCCAGTGCCCGTGCCAAAACCACGTCATGCGTTCGGTGAGTGGATAGCGGGCAGCCACCATGCGATCGAGCCACCACGTCACCAATTCGCTGCTGTCGGTAGAGATTCTCTTCCAGAACTGGTTCGATGTGGCAGCATTATTTCCCGAAGGAAAATTCCCTAGGTCACCGAGGACCAGTGGTTTCACCGAGTCGATCCCGGGGTCGTTGGGCCCTTGCACCAGGACTGCCGCCTGAGTGGCCGCAAGCCCGTGCTCTAACAGATTCTTATACTGACCAGGCGTTGGCCCGAAACTAAATCGGTGCAACAGGCGTGCAGTGGCGACTCGATGGTCGTACGACGAGGTTAGCCCCACGCACGAAATGTACAACGGCAATCCTGTGGCCGACCTTATTTCCACAAAGAATTGAAAAATTGTGGAGGATTTGGGAATGCGTATTATCTTTTGGCGGCACGAGTCACGTCGAGATCGCGACGGGGAGATCACTCTCTTCGCAGTCCGTCTCCTCAAACACCAGGTAGTCAGAAACCTTTTATATGGTCGACCTGAGAGCGAGATCATTTACTGCGTCGCGTGAACGAATACCGCGTGGGACTTGGGCTTACGTGAAGGCGCCGTGACGACATCGGGAGTGCGCCGAGGCTGAATGATCCCTAGAGGGACTTCGATCGTACTATCTGGTGATGGATCGCCGCCACGATGTACCAACGGAGACTACTGACGAGGCACTCCTGTCGGGTATCGCGGTGGGCGACGAACGGTCGGTACTGACCTTCGTGCGACGCTACCAAGGTCGGCTCTTTGGTATGGCCCTGTCGGTGGTCGGTGACCCGGGACTCGCCGAGGAAGTCGCGCAGGAGGCCTTCATTCGAATCCTTCGACATGCGGCGGTGTTTGACGCGCGCCGGGGATCCGTCGTGAGTTGGACGCTGACGATCACTCGCAATCTCGCCATCGACGCGCTGCGCCTTCGCCGCGCGATCCCCACCGCGCCCGACGATTGGATCTTCACCAACCTCGTGAGCGGCGAGATCGCGCCCGATGACGCCGTGGTGGCGTCAGACAGCGCGTCCCCGGTGGTCCTCGCCCTTTCGGGACTGCCCAGGGACCAACGTCGAGCGATCGTGCTCGCGGTTCTGTACGGTCGCACCGCCGCGGAGATCGCCGACGAGGAATCAATTCCTATCGGTACGGCCAAGAGTCGGATTCGACTCGGGATGGCCAAATTACGTGAGAGCGTCGTCGTCAAGGGGGCGCCGTGACCTTCGAGCACCCAAACAGCGAGGGATGCGAGGAGTTCCGCGATGACATAGTGGAACTTGCTCTCGGCACCCTGACGGGTCGTCGTCGCTCACGCGCACTCGACCACATCGCGACCTGTGAAAGATGTAGCGACGAATTGGCGTCACTATCGGACGTGACCGACGCCCTTCTCATTCTTAGCCCTGTGTCCGAGCCACCATTCGGGTTCGAACAACGACTGATCGAGCGCTACCGCGCGGGCGCAAATCTTCGGAATCGACCCCGGCGACAACGTCTGGTTCTGGTGGGCGTCGCCGCCGTCGTCCTCGCCACGCTGAGTTTCGCCGTAGGGTCAAACCTGATCGCACGTCATTCCTCGCCCCCGGCCGCCGTCGCGTCGCCGGTGACGGCGCACTTGACCTCGGGAGGTCAGGTCCTCGGCCAGGTGATTCTCAGCGCGGGGAGCCCGTCGTGGATCACGATGAGCCTCGACGACCCGGGGTGGTCGGGGACCGCGTGGTGCAACGTGCGGCTCAAGAGTGGTCGAATCGAATCCGTCGGGCACTTCTCCGTCGTCCACGGCTATGGCGCGTGGTCCGCCGAAGTTCACGCGAGCGCCGGTCAAGTGGTGTCGGCGAACGTGACTGACGACTACGGTACCGTGCTCGCCTCGGCGACCCTCTCCGCCTAGACACCGCGGGCGACATCGCCAACAGCGCCGACGGAACAACAAGTAATTCCCTCATTGGTCAATATTCCGTCGTCGTGGGTGATCCCTGCTCCATCGTCGTGCGTATATCTCGGTAGTGGAGAACACGAGTCGAGACGAAGTAGGCGGCGACGCCGTTGCCGCTATACCGAGTCACGAGCGGTAATTCACGTACACCCCCATAAGAGAGGAACGAGATGAGATACCACACCACGTTGGCCGCGACGCGGCGAACAGTTCGAGGACGAGTCATCACCACCGGTCTGGTGGCCGGAAGCGTGCTGGCCGTCGTGGGCGCGAGCGCAATGTCGGGCGCGAGCATCGGGCACGCGTCATCGAGCGTCGTCGTTTCGACGGCGAAGTCTGCGACGAACGGAACAATTCTGGTGAGTGACAGGACCGTATACACGCTGGCACCGAGCAAGGTCGCTTGCGCGTCGGCGTGTTACAAGATTTGGCCCCCCCTACTCTTGCCCGTAGGCTCGACCAAGGTCACCGCGGGTCGCGGAGTGAGCGCCGCCAAACTCTCGAGCGTCAAGTTAGCGAATGGTCGTCGACAGGTAACGTACGGTGGCAGGTTGCTCTACTGGTTCTACCTCGACAAGAGTGCCGGACAGGTCAAGGGCAACACCACCGATAAGTGGGGCAAGTGGACCGACGTGGTCCTCCTAAAGCCCGCTGGCGGTACACCCACCACGACCACGACGAGCGGAGGAGGCGGGGGTGGCATCGGCTTCTAACTTCGAACTCACCGGCGCAACACTCGGCGACGTCACCTCGCGGCGACCTCGCCGAGTGGCGGCGTCGCGCAACGCCAGCGCGCCGCTAACGCGGCGCCCGTCGCGAATCTACGTACCGGCCCTGTCCATCGTGGCGGCGGCGGTCGCTCTGATCGCCATCGGCTGGACGAGTCGGTGGGGCGGAAGCAGTTTCACCGCGTCGATGACGAGCCTGCGCGTGGTCGTCGTGGGCCCGGCGACGCTGGCGTTCCTCGGACTCTTCTTGGTGGTCGAGCGTCTTCGCCCGGCGCAACGACGCCCGACCTTCGCGCGGGGCTACCGTCAGGACGTCCTCTACGTGGTGTTGAACGCGACGATTGTCGCCCCGCTGGTGGTGGCCCTCTCGTTGTCGTTCGCCGAAATCGCGCGCAAGTCGCTGCCGTGGATTGTCGTCCCGAAGATGGGTTTTCTGCCCCACTGGGGGGTGATCGCGCTGATCTTTGTCGCGATGGACGCCTGCAACTGGCTCGCGCATTTCGCGAATCACCGCATCCGGATGCTCTGGCGATTTCACGAGTTGCATCACTCCCAAGAGGACATGAGCGTACTCACGGTATTTCGCACTCACCCCCTGATCCACGTTTCGTACTTGATCACGCTGGTCCCGGGGATCATTCTCCTGTCGAACGGAGTGATACCGACGACGTTGCTGGTGGCCTACGCCGCGGTGGTGGCCTTCGAGCACTCCAATACGAACTTGGGATTCGGTCCGCTGGGTCGAATCTTCGTGAGCCCCAATTACCACCGGATCCACCATCGGGTAACCGGTCCCCAGGACATCAACCTCGGTTTCGCTTTGACGATCTGGGACCAGTTGGCGCACCGAGCCATTTTCCCGACCCTCGAGACGATTCGCATGGACACGGGACTCGCCGGGCGTCCGTTGCGGGTGGAGCAGTCCTCGGACAAGGCACGACACTTCTCGGTGTTCCTTTCCCAACTCGTCGGACCGTTCCGCGCGCTCGAGACCAAGGGCGAAGCACCGTTGAGCAAGAGCGCCGCCGACACGGCATCCACCAACGCTGGAACGGCACCGTGAGCGAGACCGACCGTTCAAAAAAAGCGAAACGCGACGCGACGTCATTGTTCGGCGCCCTAACGCGTTCGGGGGCGACGCCCCTCGCCCGTGACGTGGCCCTCGGGGCCATTCGCGTGGCCCTCGCGTGGATCTTCATCTACTACGGTGCCGGCAAACTCTTCAGCGCCTTCAACGGACCCGGGCTTCACCGCACCGCGGTGTACTTCGCGACGACTGCGCACCTTCACCCGGGCGAGTTTTTTGCCGTGGTGGGTGGCGTCATCGAGTTCGGCGGCGGCGTGGCACTTGCGCTGGGCGTCGGTTCGCGACTGGCGGGGGTGGCCCTCTTCGGCGACCAGGTGATGGCCATGATCACGGTCACGTGGGTCAACGGAATCAATTCGCTGACGACGAACGCGGGCTACGAATTCAATATGTCGCTGACCGTCCTGGCACTGGCGATCGTGATCTTCGGGCCGGGGCGATTCAGCGTCGACGAACTGATTGCTCGCCGCCTGCACGTGTCGGACGTTGGTCGTCGTGGCACGCCAGTCGGCGACCCGGCGGTGATTGGATCCGACGAAAGTCCGACGTGAGTCGCCACGTCCACACACACCTGATCGATCGCCGCGAGGCGACCACTTCGCGCCATGCGCGACGATTCGCGACGCGCCCGTCCCTAACGGGCGTGTCGCGATCGACAGGTCCAGCACGATGGTCGGCGAGAACACGCACGTTGGCGATGATCCTCGCCAACGTCGTCGGCGCCCTCGGCGCGGCGTTCTTTGCCCGCGCCGGCCTTGAGCACTACCAACGCACGCACTCATTGATCGGAGCCGCGTTCTTCGCCGAGGAGACCTGGATCGTGTTGATCTACCTCCTGCGACGCCAGGCGATCACGGTCAGCTCGAGAACCGACGACTGGCTGCTGGCCTTCGTCGGGACGTTCGCCGGAGTCCTGTTGCGACCAGCGGGGAGTCATCCTCATTGGGGCGTGGCCCTCGGACTCGATCTGCAACTCGCCGGTCTCGTCGTGTGCGTGGCGTCGTTTGTCGCACTGGGGCGCTCCTTTGGTTTCGCCCCGGCCGATCGTGGCCTCAAGCGACGCGGTCCCTACGCCGTTGTTCGCCACCCCATCTACGCGTCGTACTTCCTACTCGTGGGGGGGTACGTCCTACAAAGTCTGTCGTGGCGCAATGCGCTCGTGTCCGTCGTCATTTGGGGCAGCGATGTCGGACGAGCCCTCGCCGAGGAGCGCCACCTGGCGACGTCGAATCAATACCTCGAGTACTGCGAGAGCGTTCGCTGGCGATTGGTCCCCGGCATCTTTTAATCTCAAGGTGCCGGGATCGAGACCCGGGCGGCCCACCAGAACCCAGCAGAAGACTCTGAACGTTGACGCTCATGAGTCCCAATGGTCGCGATACTTACAAGTTGGAAAGATATTGTTGCCGTGCCGGCCCTGGTTAGCCAGATTGCCACGACCCTCAATGTCAAAGCCCTTTTGAGCGGACTTCGCAAAGTCGTGCAGTGCGCTAGTGAAGATGTGGTCGCATTCTCTATGAGAATTCGTGATTTTCGAATACCAGTGAAGTCGTCCGTCCAACCAAACTGCGAACTCGCGAAAGTTGCATACGCAAAGGTTGGCGCCACCGTTGGTCCCTCTGTAGCGGCGGCGAAAGTAATTTCGGTCTAGTTCTCGACTCACGTCACGACTTTCGGATCGGGCCGCCGCAGTTCCATGAGCCGCTGAACTTGAGGCCATTAGTGATGCTCGAGAAGGTCCCCCTCGAGGCGATGCTGCTGAACTTCGCCACCCCACCGATCGTGACGCTGCCCGTGGTCGCACCGATCGTTGCGTTCTGATGTGCCGCCAGGATGATAGCCATGTTGGAGTACCCACCGTCGCCCTTCGCCGGTGGAATGAGGAGCGAGCTTCCGAGGTTGAGCTTGAACCCCAGATAGAGGAAGCACGTCCCATGCTTGAACGTATACGTCTTGCCCTGGTAATGCAACGTTGCGGTGGCAGGGCCGCAGTTGACGACTACCCACTTGCCCTTAATCATTTCCGTGGTGCTGTACTTGGTCGGGCCGATCCCGGTTCCGCACTGGGAACTTCTGGTCGACAGCCTGCCGTCTACAGCCGCGGCCACTGCGGTAACGGCACGAACTGCAGAATCTCGGTCGAGCGCTCCGGCACGGACGGTGCTCATGCCGTTAGCAGTTGCGGCGCTCGCTGCGGGAACCGCAGTCGTCGCCGCGATCACGGCGCCCAGTCCAACCGAGACCAGCCGTCGAGCAAATCGAGTATCGCGGGATGTCTTAGATCGTCGCTGGACGATGCCGACCCCGCCATAACGGTCGGCCGTTCCATGGTGTTGGGTGGTCATAAGACGTCCTCACTTTCGATTGTTGCTCGTGGACCGTTAGCACCATCAACGCCGGACATTGACAGCGCGATGACGGATGGTGAAAATGACTTTGCGCACCGTCCCCACAACAATGCCGTGCGCGCGCCATCGCCGGTAGTAGGGGAATGGCGGATTTCGACTCTCGGCTTAGGCCGACCACTGGGCGGCAAGGGCCGCGCGGGAGTCGATTCCGAGGCGGCGGTAGATGTCGCCGAGGTGTTTCTCGATCGTCTTTGTCGACACGTCCAAGGTCCGGGCCGCCCCGTCATTGGTGTAGCCGCGACAGATGAGGTCCGCCACCTGGCACTGCCGCGGGGTCAACCGTAGTGTCCCAGAGTCCGGTTCACGGTCAGCTCGAAGGGCGCGGGGCACCGCCGCCCGTGACGGCAGGTCAAGAGCTTTGAGCACGCCGCTGACGTGACTCTGCACGGTGCGTGGCGACACTCCGAGCATGGTTGCGATCTGGGCATTGGAACCGCCCGCCAGAAGCAGTTCGGCCACTTCGCGCTCGCGAAGGGTCATCGGCGCTTGGGGTTCGCCGATAAGTCGTAGCCCGATGCTGCGCAGGTCACGTCGGGCGAGCAGCGCCAGCGACGTGGCTCCCAGCAGCGTGGCCTGATCATGCGCGCTGGACAGGGCGAGCCTGGCCGACCAAGTGCCGTTGGCATCGCCTAACAAGGCCGAACCGACGAGCAGCCGGGCGCGAGTCGCGTCTAGATGGCCAGCGTGTCCGAGCGCCATCGTCGCGGCCTTTTCGGCCAGGAAGGCTCCCACGACACCCTCGCCGTCGGCAACCGCTAGACGCGCCTTGATACGCCGCATCGCGGCGGCGGCCATGCCGTCTCGGGGCAGCCCGGTGAGCGAGGCGGCGAGATCGCCCCAGCGTCGAGCAGTCGCGATGTCGCCGAGGCTCAGTGCTGCCGTCACGAGTAGTTCGTACCCGTAAGCGCGGTCGACGAGTTGGATGTTCGGAAGTTGCGGACCCCCGGCGCCGCGCAGAAGGACATCAGCCGCGTTCTCTGCAAGCTGAGCCGTTGCCAGTGCGTAGGCCGTTAGCACCATGGAACCTGCCACGTAGTAACCGCCCGGACACTGCAACGCCAGTTCGTCGATGCTGGCGGCGTGCCGGGTCAACTCATCGTGGCGGCCACGCAGGGCGTCGACGTAGGCGAGCGAACTGCGCACAACCAGCCGCAGCGCAAGCAGCTCGTGGCGCTGGGCGGCTTGTTCCACGTGCGGGGCCAGGGCACTGGCTTCGTCGAGTCGCCCTTGAAACAACAAAGCCCGGACGAGGGTCTGCCCGGCGTAGACAGCTTCAGGCGGGTCAGTGCTCGCCGAGGCGAGCCACACCCGACGAGCGACTGTCTCGGCGAGATCAAGGCGCCCGACCGCCATCGCGGCTTCCGCCGTGAGCGCGGCCGACCACCTGTCACTCAACACATCTTCGTCGCTCCGGTTCAAGATCGCCGCGGCCGCGCTTTCGACAGTAAGAATGTCGGACCCATTGCGCTCTAGACCGCCCATCCCGGAAGACAATGCACATAAAGCTCGGAACAGCGGTTCCTCAAACCCCATGCCCAGGCCGACCCAAGCATCGTCGTGCGCAGTCGCGAAGTCGGCATCGAGGATGTGAGCGAACGACCGCCCCGCTAACAGCCGCGCTCTGCGCGGCGTGGCCCTACGACGATCGCTGAGCTCGCCGTCGACCAGTCGGTGGATCTCGTCAACATCTCCGCGCAGTAGCGCACGTTGCAATGGCACCGCGTCCTGGCCGCCTCGCGAACTCACGACCATGTCACGGGCTTCAACGTTCGAGGCGAACGGTGTCGCGTCAGTGTTGCAGTGTTCACCCCACGCGGCGACGGAGTCAGCGAGGTCAGCGAGGCCGGTGAACCGGCCGCCTCGTAACCGGCCGTCAGTGAGTTCCGTGAACCCGCCACCTTCGTCAGCCCAACCTGCTGCTCAACTCTCACCGGCTGCGACGACGCCATAAAGGGCAACATACATCACACTCCTTTACCAATTCACGAACAATCCACTCGACGCGCTGGGCTGAGGCCCACCACGACGTGCACGTGAGGGACGAGATGGGCAGACAAAGCGGGGGTGGACGACTGCCTGAAGGCGTCGCAGGAGCATCGAAATCCGCCATTCCCCTACTACCGGCGATGGCGCGCGCACGGCATAGTTGTGGGGACGGTGCGCAAAGTCATGTTCACCATCCGTCATCGCGCAGTCAATGGCCGGCGTTGACGCTTCACCAGCAACGATCGAAAGTGAGGACGTTTTATGACCACCCACCTCCATGGAAGAGCCGACCGTTACGACAGTGTCGGCACCAACGAACGGCGATCTGGAGTACTGTGCGGCACACGATTCGCTCGCCGACGGCTCGCCGTGGTCGGACTTGGCGTTGCGATGATGCTGCCGATTGCAGTTCCTGCAGCGAGCGCCGCAACTGTTAGCGGCGTGAGCACCGTCCGTGCCGGAATGGTCGTCCGAGCTTCTGTAGCCGGACGCTGTTACTCGAAGGAAGCAACAATCAAGGGTAAGTCGGTGATCGTCGACTGCGGACGCGCCTCGGTCAAGTTGCACTACAAGGGCAAGACCTACATCTTTAAGTCCGGCGAGTGCCTCAGGAGCGCGGGAAGTCTCGTACTCTCTCTCGGCACATCAATGGTCAATAACGCAAATGGTAACGGTGGGTTCACCGAGTTCAGCATCACTTTGCTCCCGGCACCCGCGAGTGGTACCGCCCAGATCACGGCCGATGACGGAAAGCTCCACCTAGTGGCCTTCTCCGCCACCGGCAGCAAGATCGCCGTCACCGGGTCATTCAAGGGAACGAACGATGCGTCCAAGGGCACTCCGTTCAGCGGCTCCTGGAACTGCGGCGGGGCGATCTACAATTTCTGATCGATCGACGCTGTCCGTTCGAGCAATGTCCTTGACACGTCGGCCGCTCGAGCCAATGAAGTTCGAACTGCTACTACAGTATTTTTCTTTTCAAAGTTTTCAAAAATCAACGGAGGGTCGGCAATCCGTTACTGCGGCCCGGCAACCGCCGCACTTCGTATCGTCAGCGAGACCTTCTCAATCAAGACACGTCTGTTTCCTACACCGACCGCATCGACGAAGTAGGCGTCTCGGCGTCTCGGCGTCCGTCGAAACGGGGGAAAAATCCTTTGACAACGGTCCTGGCCGAATCGGACATGTAGGCTCTTCCAGACCGAACTGCACCGCAACCTCTCGGTCCTGGTCGCTATAGAGGGCATCGGAAGGGTCTCGACGACCCCGAGATCGCGGGCGGTCTTAGTAGCCGACCAACCTGAATCGCGATGGGTCCGTCGGTCACAAGATCGTCTGGGAAATTGTCTACTCGTTCCCCAGCCGTAGCTCAAAACCTTCGCCGTCAGACCCTCGAAATTGAATCGTGATTTGACCTTGAAACGAACCTGGTTCTAGCCAACTGTCTAGCCCCAATACCGTTTACTTAAGAGATAAGAATCGATGGAATCCGATCTGGCGGTCGCGGAGGATTTCGATGCTCTGGTCGCTTCACTGCGTAGTTCGACATCTTGCGCTTGACGACGCGAGGGTTCGATCGATGGCGTCGCGGCGGGAGTAGTTCGAAGAGGATCTCTGATGCCGCTTGATGTTGCGCGGCGTCAAGTGCCAGAGGGGGAAAAACCAGGGTGACTCGCCGTGCTGCGGCGCGCCACCCGGAGGGTGCGAGTGAAGCTGAGTCGATCGGGATCCGCGTCCGCGCTGAGAGCGACCGAATGCATGAGCCAACGAATGGCGTAGTGCACACAGAGATAGGCGTAGGCCTCCTGGAGCACGCCGTCGGGCATCTTGGAGCGCAGCACCAGGCGAGGGCTGCGTTGATGA
>DATCEX010000035.1:0-143210 GCA_036509795.1 Acidimicrobiales bacterium | reverse complement strand
CACCTCGCACCGCTGGCACACCTCGCACCGCTGGCACACCTCGCACCGCTGGCACACCTCGCACCGCTGGCACCCAACGAAGGCAATCTCAACATACCTACTTGGATCGGTCCGATCTGACCTTGAGCTTCACAGCGGCGGTGGGAAGCTAACCGGGTACGTGGGTTTCTGCGGACAGAACTTCAAAGGCCATAATGAACAGCGAGCAAGAGGCATAGGCTCAACGGATGGTTGACGAGATCGTGGGAGACCCTTTCGGAAGCATTTGGCGATGGGTGTTGAATCTAGAAATCCGCCCTCATTGGCTTCGTGCAATTTTGGGTTCTTTGGTGCTTCCGGTGATCGCTGCAATTGTCTATCCGGTATTCATATTCGATCCGACCGCAAGTCTTCGTGAACGAATCTGGGCTGGCGTTGCCGCTGCCGGCATTGCGTTTGGAGGGTTCCTTATTCTCAGATCCCTTCTCGTTTTAGCGGTTGCCCCATACGAGCAACGCAAAGCTTTGCGTGACGTGATCGAGTCGAGGGAAACGAAGATCTCAGAGAAAGACACGGAGATTGCACGGCTTCGCTCCGACATTGCACAGCGGACGCTTGATAAGGACCACGAAGCCGGAATACGCGAGGCCCTCGCCTTCGTGGAAGAAGAAGTCCGAAAAGACCACATAGTTGGATTCGAACCTTCAGCCATGCGGGATTCGTTGATCGGTCATTTACCATCAGTGATCGCGCTCGTAGATGAATGGGATATGGTGGCTCTTGCAAATGACGCACTGCGCGAGCGACTCAGAGTGCATAGTGAGCACGAGATCGCCACATTCGATTATCACGTGTATTCGCATGAGACCCTAAGAGACATATTTTCGTTTGCGGTGCAAAGAGCCGGGACTTCAGAATCTGAGGTACCGTTCCTTATCCCTTGGGAACCTCAGAATGACCAGGCGCCTGACGAGGTGAGAATCAATAGGAGTGCCAATCAATCGACGTTCGCGGCCCGTGCGACGGATGAAATCACAAGAGAGACCGCCATGGCGCGGATTCAACAGTTTCTCGGAGACGTAATGATGTGGCCCGAAGTAAACGTGCACGGGGACATAAAGCGAGTCGCTGAGTTTCAGAATTGCAAATCTCGCCTACTGATTGAATTGCAGAGGCGTCGCGACCAGCACGGCTACGTCTTCGCCACCGGCTGTTCCAGGTGTCCGCAGTAACGGGTTATTGGTCTTCTGGGTGGCCGCCGTCAGGATCAGTTTTGGCGTTCAGCACAAGCTTCAACGCTTCCTTAGGGGTCCATGTCAACCTTGACTGGCTCGTCGCAGTTTTCAAAGGCGTTACGTGGCATAGACGCTTTTACTAGGGTTTTCCGGGGATATTACGGCGATTGGGCGCTTGTGAATTCGACGGGTTAATGTTCCTGAGTTAACCCGAGAGTAGGGGTGTACTGATAATGACCCTTTGCATGGCGGCAATTTGTCGCGACGGAAATGTTGGACCCGTGGCGGTTGTCGCCGCAGACCGGATGGTGACACTCGGAGGCTTCATTGAGTTCGAACACACCGTCTCAAAAATGCAACCATCGTCACCGTTTTCCGTGGCGATGGTTGCAGGGGACACTTTGCTAGGTGCACGCCTAGCGCACGCCGTGGCGCAAGAATTCTTTGGTGCTTCGCCTAACACTGCGGAGGTTGCCGCTCGACTGGCGCAAAGATATGTTGAGATGCGCCGTGGCGAACTCGAACATCAAATACTCAGTCTCAGAGGCTTGGATCTCCAGAAGTACTACGGGGGGCATCAAAGCCTGAACGGCAACATCACGGCAATGCTCGACAACCAAATGGCTCAATACAATCTTGGGATTGAACTACTAGTCGCCGGAGTTGACGCAGGCGGCGCGCATATTTACTCGATCGATAACCCCGGTCAGCCCGAACGTGAACATGATGTTATTGGATACGCCGCAATCGGAAGCGGCGGCATTCACGCCCTACAAGCCATGATTGGTTTTCGACACTCGCCAACGACGCCGCTAAAGGAAACGGTGTTCCAGGTGTATGCCGCGAAACGGCGTGCCGAAGTGGCTCCTGGAGTCGGCATCGACACAGATATTGCCATCATTTCTGCCAATGGTTCCGTGGTGCTAGATGAGCCGACCTTAAGTAAATTGAAAGACATGTACACTCACTACGGAGAGACTACGGAATCCGCGCTAAGAACTGAATTAGACAACCTCGACCTTGACGAACAATCGCCAGAACAGGAGGTCATAAGTGGAACCAATGAATGAGTTTTCCGGTGCCGCGTATTCTGACCCCACTGAAGTTGTGGAACTGGCACTAATTGAGGCCCGGTACTTGCTTCTTGAGGCAAACATGAACCTTGCGGTGTTGCCGCACCATGTGAGTCCGCCTGTGGGAGCGTTAAGAGACATGTCCCCTTTCGGGCGCTAGGTCCGTTTCACTCAACTCGTTAATGGCTTATAACTAAGCCGCACGCCAGGTACTTGGCCGGCCAGAGGGAACAACCACTTTGGTTGCGGCCGCAATCTTGATCAGATGTCGTGAGGGACTACGGGACCACCATCACTGCTGTTCACTAGCTGCCTCGGCTTCTTCGATCGCTTCGGTGGCGATCGGCTCGAGATCGGCGGGGGACGGCAGCACTTCCTGAAATTCCTGGGGTAGCTCGCTGTAGGTGTACTGCGCCACGGCCAGCGGGGTGGTGAGGTTTCGCAATGAGTAGTCGACCACGACGTTGGACTTTGACGCGCACAGGAGTATCCCAATGGTTGGAGCGTCCAGGCCGTCAGCATGACGAAGTTGGTCGTCGACGACGTTGCAGTAGAAGTTCAACTTTCCTGCATACTCGGGCTTGAACTCGTCGATCTTTAATTCGAAGACGACGAATCGGCGCAGGTAGTGGTGGTAGAAGAGCAGATCGAGAAAGAATTCCTGCTCTTCGCCGTGGTCGCCCGTAAGTACCAGTCGATGTTGACGCCCGGCGTAGTAGAAGCCAACACCGAGTTCCTGGAGCGTCTTGGCGAGGTTTGCGACGAGCCCGGTCTCGACGTCGCGTTCGGCGGCGTCGGACGCCAGTGTCAGGAACTCAAAGTTGTAGGGGTCTTTCACCATCTGCTGCATCAGATCTGACTCTGCTGGTGGCAAGACGAGAGAGAAGTTTGAAGGGGCAGCACCGGCCCGGAGATGAAGTCTGCTCTTGATCTGGTTCAGTAAGACAGCTCGGCTCCAGCCCTCCTTGACTGCACCGGTCGCGTAGAACTTTCTGACGACAGCGTCTTCGCTCAAGTCCAGAAGGACCATTACATGACCCCACGGCAATTGCGCAGCAGGTTGCTGCGCAATTGGCCCGGGGAAGTCTGACGCGAATTGCTGCATGTACTGCAGGTTCCTTGGCGAGAGGCCCCTCATGTGGGGAAACTGTCGTCGCAAATCGGCCGACAGGCGCATAATCACCTTCGTACCCCAGCCCTCGGCTGCCTGACGCTCCAGAATGATGTGACCAAGGGACCAATAGAGATTGATGAGCTCGACGTTGACTTTTCGGACGGCTCGGATGTTCGCTGACCGGACCTCGGCGGCCAGCCGCTTGAGGGTCTCGTCGTAACTGGCCGGTAGATCATCCCGATGTGTTGGTGTGTTGTCAATGGTCATCACAACTCCTGGGGTCGTGTTCTGCTGGGACAGTGCTGCGGGGCTACGGTACCGCACTCGCCCGTCTGCCCCGCACTTCCAGTGGGTGACGACATCACTCTCGCTGCCTGATTTCTACTAAGTGGTGGGTGCCATTTGTATTTGATCCCCTGCATAGCGACGCGCGAGATGGGGGGCACGGGCCATCGTCCTGCGGTGCGTAGTCGCCTACGCGATTCCGACTCGGTGTGCGCTTACCGTGACGGTCAGAGTTGCTCACCCAGGAGGTCCAGTTCCCGTATCCGGTCCACCGTCAAGTGCAGAGTTGCCAGCGGTTGGTACATCTTCATACGCTGTGCCCAGTGGCTCGCGTCGAGGTCCATGAACTGGAGGACGGTCGTGACCCAAAGGTGGACGGCCCGAGCGACGTGATTAACAGCGCCGGCGTTGAGCGCCCCCTCTAAAAAGAAGCCGAACGGGTCTCCGGCGTGCACAGTTACGTTACGCCGGGTCCAATCCGTGGACGGTGAACCGTCGTCAAGAGTTGAGAATCCGGGCGGGTCCCAGATGGCGCGGATTGCCGACGCGTAGGCCGCTTCATCCAAGCCATTCTGAAGAGCGCGATCTCCAATTGTGTAGTTGTCCATGTTGGCCTTTCTATAGATTCCGGATACATCATTTGTGAAACTTGAGGATTCTCATTCGGGTTCGAGGACATCAGTGGGAATGAAGCCTTCTTCCCTGTCGAATGACCGTCCTTCAATGATGGCGGCAATTTCTTTCCCCCAACGCCGTTTGAAACTACCCGCTCCCTTGTAGCGAGCGATCGTCGACAATGCGGTCCATGGCACACCATTTTCGCGAAGGATGACCGCACTTTGGATCATCTCTCGTCGACTGAGTTCTTGGACTTCGTTCCAAAGTGCGAAGCGAGCCAGACGTCGAAGTCCTGGTCCGTCCACATTGCATTCGCGACACCGGTCGTCGATGAACTTGCGAACTGACTCGTTCAACTCAGAGGTGAGGATCTCCGAAAAGTTATCGCCGGCATTGGCCTGGGCCGGATCTCTCGAGTCGTAGTCGTCGGGTTGCAGAGCTGGCTCGACGGGATCCCACCACTTCTTAAATGGTTCGCGGGGCCATGTTGATCCGAGAGGTTTGGGCATACCAGCAAGTATAGAGTCGATATGGCTGTTAAGCAAGAAAGTCATTAAATGGGGAAAATATTACGGAAAGGTAGATATACTTGTAAGCGATTCCTTACGGTGAGAAATTCACTGATACGTGAAATATTGAGACTCAGAGGTCAACTTGAAACCGAGAAGACAATGATGAATGCGCCGGATAGTTCGAGGAGGTCATCTCCACGGTCAAGGGGACTCGGGCGTCCCTCCGCTCGCGTCGATGGCTCACGAGTTCTGAAGCACACTACGTTGCTCGATCAAATTTCTCCGACCTCTTTATCGCTCTGGGTTTTTGAAGTCGGTGGCATCGTGGAGAGTCACCCGCTCTTGGAACTTCAAACTCCGGGCGACCCACAATTTGAAACGCATCACCTTGCACTCGGCTTCGTCGCGCTCATAACTACCTTGACTGACCATACCCAAGGACTGAGTGAAGGTTTCAAATTCGGTGGGGTGAATGGACTGTCCTCAATGGCAGTTGATCTGCTTTTGTTGCTGGGAATACATAGGGGAAACGCCGCAGCGTCGATGGAGTCTTCGTCACGAGAGACGAATGCACGCGGAGCACTCTCGCGACGTTCGATACGAAGCAGCCAGAGAAAGTGATGGTGAATCAGTGAGCGTTCCACGTCGCGATGATCACTTAGTGCCCATTGTTATCGCGTCGATGTTTGCCGTGTACTTATTCTTGGTAGCTGGGGGATTACTCTGCGCATTTCTTTCCGGTCACGGTCTACCTACTGATCACGCGCCGGCGCTGCTCCCCCTCATCTCACACCTCCGTGATCCTTCGCTGGCCTGGGGCGTCTCCGTCGGCCCTCGAGACCTCTACTGGGCGTCGACCGTTGTCGTATTCATTGTGGCGATTTGCATCGTTCTGTACGCGATGCACCTCTTCAGTTCGAAGCGGCGAAAGAGAGACGACGATCCGACGCACATTGACGGCCTCGCGGATCGTCGCGAAGTTCGAGCGTCGGCCGGAAAAAACCAATTACGGGCGCAAGGTTCAACGATCAGGCCATCAGTGAAGAGGCCGAAGCCACGAGACCTCGGGTTTCTACTTGGTGAGAGTTGCGGAGTGGATTGCTATTCCAGTTATGAATTGAGCATAGGAATTGTGGGTCCCCCAAGATCGGGTAAATCTAGAAATTTTCTTATTCCATGGATACTCGCTGCGCCGGCCGCGGCCGTTACGACCTCGACCAAGACTGACAATTTCGTGGCCACGATGATCGCACGCTCCAAGCGTGGGCCCGTTACCATCGTGGATCCCGAGGGCCTCGCGAGCGGCGTGGCAAGTGCACTGCGCTGGTCACCAAGTCGCGGGTGCGAGGATCCGACGACGGCCATGCACCGTGCGAGAACGCTGTGCGCTGGTGCGACTGAGAATGTCAAAGATGGCGGACTATGGCTGATTGAAACAGAAATGGTCGTTCAGAATCTGCTTCACGGGGCGGCGATCGACGGCCGCCCCACGTCAGACCTTCACGCCTGGAGTTCGTCACCCCCGCACTCTCGCGAAGTCGTGAGAATTTTGGGGGAATCACTGGAGGCAGCTCCACTTTGGTACCGGGATCTCGACGGTGTGGTGATGTCGGAAGAGCGGCACCGCGAGATCCTGTGGTCGTTCGTGCGCTCGATATTCGCACCCCTCGCTGACCCCAAGGTTGTCGCCCAACTCACCCCCGAGCCGGGTAGGGAGTTTGACCCCCTGGAGTTCATTAAGAACAACGGAACGCTCTATCTGTTGGGAAGCGCCAGTGGAAGAGTGGTAATGGAGAACTTCATCTCAGCCCTGATTCAGGACATTGTCGACGTCGCGTACCACGAGGCGTCCGCATCGACTGGTGGACGATTGGATCCGCCGCTTTCACTTTTGCTCGACGAGGCGGCCAACTACCCATTAAAATCGCTGGGCGGTTTGGCGTCTTCTGGCGGGGGCAACGGTATCGCCACGGTCGCGGTGGTGCAGTCGCTCGCCCAACTGCGGGCGCAGTTCGGTTACGAGATGGCGACGGCAATCTGGGACTCCATGAACGTCAAGCTATACCTCCCTGGATCGAGCAGTGTGAGCGACCTCCGCGATGTCTCAAAACTGATCGTCACCGAGACCACGAACGACGGCGCTGGGCGGAGCGTCCCAAAGACCACGCGACAGCGCCCCATTTTGGATCCGGCCACGATCCGCTCCATTCCGATGGGTCACGCCCTGTTGCTGTTGCGTAATGCCAAACCCATCATGTTGACGCTGAAGCCCAGGACCAAACGAAGGGTTGCTCGTGAACTGCGTGCGAATAGGAAGGTCGTTGAGAAGATGCTGCGTGAGGGAACGCGGGCCAATGGGCGGAACCGTGCGTAGGCGCCGGTTCGTACGGCGGTGGTGGCGCAGACTCTTCCTCGCGACCGAGAACCGTGAGCAGACCAATGACGAGTCCACCGCTACGCCACGCGCACAGGTGCGACGGCATCATCATGAAGTGCCGTCTGTGCGGTTCTCACGGCGTCGTGTCAGCACACGCGTGATCGATCCAATTGTCATTGGGTGGGTCGGTCATTCGCGATCCCATGAAGTTATCCTGGTCGACTCTGTGTTTCACCAGGGGCCGCCCCGTCTTGCAAAATCCACCGTCACGCTATTGGGTGCTGGGACGAGAAGAACGGACGGACGGGCCCTCCAGACGGGTGAGGAACTATGAGTGACAACACGACCTCGGGGCAGGGTCGTCCGATTCGACAGTCGAGCGCGCGGCGCGCGGCGACGAAGGAGGTGACGGCCCCTCTTCACTGGCCGACGCTCACACCACTCGATGCCGAGCGCGAGTGGCCGGCGTTGAGAGCCTGGGTCATGGGACTGCGCGAACGTTACGACGAGCTCGACTTCCACTTCATCCCCGCGTGCTGGTATCGACACCCGGCGATCGTGTCAGCGTTACAGGCCCTGAAAGATCATGAAAAAGTGGCCTACGATCCGTCGTCACCTGCCTCCGCGGGGACGGATTGGTTTCGCGCGTACCGCGACATTACAAGTCAACTGCGTTCGTTCAGTGGGTACCTGCGTTGCACGACTACCGAGCACTTTCCGAGTCGACCGGTACCGACCGTTGACGAAGAAGCGTGGAACGAGTTTGTCGGCGAAGACGTGGCAGAGCGCCGCCGTCGAGCAGTCGCCAGCGCGCTGGACCCGTCGGAGGAACGATGACGAATCCCTTGCTCGTCGAAGTGCTGGCCGACACGTCGGCGAGTCTCCCTCCCCTGCCAACGGAAGGGGGCCAGCCGCGAAGTGGCCAATCACGTGACTACTCGGGACTACTCGAATCGCTGACCGAAGGTATTGCGGAACTTACGACCAGCGAGAAGTGGAAGAACTATCTCAACGTCCAGAGCAAGTTTTACCAGTATTCATTCAACAATGCCCTTCTTATCGCCCTCCAAAAGCCGAATGCATCTCGGGTAGCCGGGTATAAAAAGTGGACGGAATTGAAACACCAGGTCCGCAAGGGCGAGAAGGGGATCGTCATTCTTGCCCCCATTGGTCGAACCCGCAAGGTGGAGACCGATGAGACTGCGAAGTCGGATGAGAAGGAAGAGAAGAAGTCGTTCATTGTCGGGTTCACCACCGTCAACGTTTTCGACGTATCACAGACCGACGGACCGCCACTTCCTGAGATTGCAAGCAAATTGGAGGGGCGGGCCCCCGAAGGCGTGTTCGACCGGCTCACGGAGTTCGCCAACAGTATTGGCTTTCGCGTCGAGCGACCCGAGTCATTGGATAGCGGGGCGAATGGTGACACGAGTCACTCAGTGGGTCTCATCCGAGTGGTCAGCGCTAACTCCGAGGCTCAACAGGCCAAGACCCTCGCCCACGAAATCGGTCACGCTCTTCTGCATGATCCAGGTGTTGAGTCGACCAAGGACCTGACGCGCGGACTCAAGGAACTCGAGGCGGAGTCAGTCGCTTACGTGGTCAGCCAGACTCTCGGACTCGACACCAGCGACTACTCCTTTGGCTACGTCGTTGGATGGACCGGTGGCGCCCCCGAAGCAATTGAGGGCATCAAGACATCCGCGGGGCGTATCCAGAAGGCCGCCACGGCGGTACTCAAGACTTTCGAGGTTGACCAGCCGACTGAAGATTCAACTGAGACCGAGAACATCAATGTGGTAGCTGATCGTTCTTTCGACGATGAACGGATGCGGAAATATCGACCGCTGTCTGCGGCTGAGCTCGAGGTTCTCGATACACCCACGCTGACCAACCGTGAATTCGGGATTGGAAGGTAGTGGCGATGGCCCTCGACGACCTGACGCAGTTGCCCGCGGGTTCCGTGACGGCGCCTCGAATTGATTTGAGCACGTGTGCCACGATGACCCTCGGCGAAGCCGCCATGGTGCTTGGTATTCACCGGACCACCGCTTGGAATCTCTACAAGCGCGGAGAGTTCCCCGTACCTGTTCTCAAGATCGGCTCGAACCTTCGAATAGTCAAAGCGCATCTCGAGCTGTTCATTGAGACTGGCGTACCAATAGCGTTCCCGACATCGACAGGATCGGCGTCGATCGCTAGTTGATGTCGCTCCGGTGACTGAAGTCACCCGCAAGGCTCACTCGGGCCATGCGCAACGACCCTGTGAAGCGTCAGTCACTCGTAGGAGCTGCGGCATGGGCCGTATGGAGTTCCCGTCGGCGGATGGCCGCGAGGATGTCAATGCGTCTGCTGCCGGGCGTCATAACCTCCCGCTATCGTCGGCGACATCTTGGTTTCATGAATCGCGATCCGTTCGAGCACATACTGGGTCGACCCGAGTTCGCCGAAAGCGCGCAGGTGGAATTCTCCAAGAAAAATCCCACACAAAATCCCACACACCAGGTCAACTCACATCAACCAGATCAACAGGATTCTTGCAAAAGCCTTGCAATCAAAGGACTGTTTCAACGAGATGAACTGGAACAACATGCCGAATCGCTCTTTGAATCCGTAGGTTGGAGGTTCGAGCCCTCCCCCGCCAGCTCATCGACTCCGGGCGTTGTGCTCTTCATTATTCCTGGTGAGAAGGTGACGAGTCCTCGGGACCCGCATTGCGTCCCCCGGCGAGCACCGCTTGAGCGGCTGCGAGGCGCGCGACGGGGATGCGATAGGGCGAACAGCTCACGTAGTCCACGCCGCAGCGATAGAGCGTCGCGATCGACGTCGGGTCCCCGCCGTGTTCGCCGCATATGCCGATCTTGAGATGGGGGTTGGTGCTGCGACCGCGACGAACGCCGAGGCTCACGAGTTCGCCGACCCCCTCGGCGTCCAGGACGTCAAAGGGGTTGTGTTCCAATAGTCCCTGTTCCAGGTACGGGGCCATCAATTTGCCCTCGACGTCGTCACGACTGAATCCAAAGGTCATCTGCGTCAGGTCGTTGGTGCCGAAGGAAAAGAAGTCAGCGTGCGCGGCAATCTGGTGGGCCAACAACGCCGCGCGCGGCGTCTCGATCATGGTGCCCACCGAAAAGTGCAGGGGGACCGGGTAGTGGCGCGCGACGTACTCACTGGCTTCGATCACCCACGAACGCGCCAGAGCGAGTTCGGGAGCCGAGATGGTCAAGGGGATCATGATCTCAACGCGCGGGTCGCCACCGGCGGCTAGACGCAGTTGGGCGGCCTCGAGCAGCGCGCGTACTTGCATGGCGTAGAGCCCCGGCTTGAGCACGCCTAGGCGAACACCACGAACGCCGAGCATGGGGTTTTGTTCGTGCCAGTAGCGCGCCGCCGCGAGTAGTCGCGTCTCGTCGTCGTCGAGTCCGAGCGTTGCCTCCTTCACCACGAGGGCGTCGAGGTCCGGCAGGAATTCGTGCAGGGGAGGATCGAGTAGGCGCACCGTGACCGGTAGTGCGTCCATGGCTTCGAGGATCGCGACGAAGTCGGCTCGTTGCACTTCGAGTAGTCGCGCGAGGGCGTCGTGATACTCCTCGTCAGTGTTGGCCAAGATCATCGCGCGCACGACCGGCAGGCGATCGGGACCGAGGAACATATGTTCGGTGCGACACAGGCCAATGCCTTCGGCGCCGCGTTGGCGCGCGGCCAGTGCGTCGCTGGCAGTGTCGGCGTTCGCGCGTACGCCCAAGTGTCCGGCTCGGATCTCGTCGGCCCAACTCAAGATCACCTCGAGCTCGGCTGGCGCAGTACTCGAGGCGAGTTCGACGCGACCCAGCACCACGTGACCAGCGGAGCCGTCGAGCGATACCCAGTCACCCTCGGTGATGGTGATGTCGCCGAGGCGCGCGCTCCTCGCGTCGACCACCAGCTCACTCACGCCGACGACGGCGGGCTTACCCCAGCCGCGGGCGACCACGGCGGCGTGACTCACCAGGCCGCCGCGAGCGGTGATCACTCCTTCGGCCACCAACATTCCCGCGACGTCGTCGGGCGAGGTCTCGGCGCGGATGAGGACGATGCTCTCACCGCGCTGGGTTGCGGCGACCGCCGAGGGCGCGTCGAAGTAGGCGCGACCCACAGCCGCACCGGGTGAGGCGGCGAGACCGCGAGCCACGACTTCGACCTCGGTGGAAGGATCGAAGGTGGGGTGAAGGACTTGGTCCAGGTGATCGCCGGTGATGCGCGACACCGCCTCGGCGCGCGTCAAGAGGATCGCGGGGTCGTCCACCATGTCGACCGCCATGCGCAACGCCGCGGCTCCGGTGCGCATACCGGGACGCGTCTGGAGCATCCAGAGTCGATTTTGTTCGACGGTGAACTCGATGTCGCACATATCGCGATAGTGCGACTCGAGGCGCGCGAACACGTCGCTTAATTCCTTGGCGACGATGGGAAACAGGTCGTCGAGGTCGACCAGGGGTCGGGTGATGCTGGTGCCCGCGACGACGTCTTCGCCCTGGGCGTTGACCATGAAGTCACCGAAGGCGAGGGCTTCACCGGTGGAGGGATTGCGGGTGAAGGCGACGCCGGTTCCCGACGTCTCGTCGCGATTTCCAAAGACCATGGCTTGGACGTTGGCCGCGGTGCCGAGTTCGTGGTCGATGCCCTCGCGGTCGCGAAAGGCGTGGGCGCGCGCGCCGTTCCACGACGTGAAGATCGCCTCGATGGCTTCGTGCAGTTGTTGGCGCGGGTCCTGGGGGAATGCCCGACCGCAGTGGGTCTGCACGACGGAGCGATACTGTGCGGCGAGAGCGAGGTTGGCCTCGGCGCTCAACGCTCCCTCAGTCGCGACGCCTTCGTCGGCCATGGCGCGACGCAGGTGTTCGTTGAAGTGCGCGTGGTCGATGCCCAACACGATGCGTCCGTACATGGCGATGAAGCGCGCGTAGGAGTCATAGGCGAAGCGCGCGTCGCCCGATCGTGCGACGAGTGCCTCGACCGACGCGTCGTTGAGCCCCAGGTTCAGGACCGTGTCCATCATCCCGGGCATCGAGAACTGGGCGCCGGATCGCACCGAGACGAGAAGGGGATCGCTGTCGTCGCCGAAGTGCCGACCCATGCGCGACTCGAGTCGCGAGACGGCCTGGTTGATTTCGTGGCCGAGCGACAGTGGCCAACCGTGGCGCAGGTACGCGCGACACGCCGTGGTCGAGATGGTGAACCCCGGGGGCACCGGCAGGCCCAGCACGGAGGTCATCTCGGCCAAATTCGCCCCCTTGCCACCCAGCAGGAACTTGAGCGACATGGGCGCGGCGTCGTGAGGATGGTCGAAGTCGTAGACGAAACGACGTGCGGCTTCGTTGGACGCGGACGGGACCGGTGAGTTCGTGAGCGACATGCTTCCTCCGGTTTCGGGTGACGACGTTCTGCGACACTGTAGTGGGCCTGGGCCGCGAGAGGAGACATTGGTTGGAATGGACAACCAATTGATTTCCTTAGAATTCCCACCGATTATGCCCATACAAGTAAGCGCTTCCACCCAGATATGACCAATTCAACCAATCGTCAACCGCTGAGGCTGACGGCCGTCGAGCGCCTGCGCGGGTGCGCTTCTTTTTCTCTACAGGTAGCGACGAAGGATCTCGGCGAGTTCGAGCGGGTGGCTGCCCTGGATGGAGTGACTCGCCTGCGCGACGGCCACGACTTCGTCGTGGGGTCGACGACGGAGAAATTCACTCGCGTCGTCGTCGCTGACCACCGACGAGGCCCCGAGGGCGCGCACTAGCGTGACCGGGATCGCGAGCTGCTCCAGCCACGTCCACAGATCAATGGTGAGATCGGGTGGGCGTCGCGCAACGGCGTGTTGTTGGTGGCGCCACACCCACGTGCCGTCGGGTCGCTCGAGCGCGTTGTGCACAACGCCGCGGCGCAGTGAAGACTCCGATCGACCGGGGTTGAAGGCGATGGTGCGCGCGAGGATGTCATCGAAGCTGTCGAAGGACTCGGGACCGTCGACGAAATCGAGGATGGGCTGCGCGCGATCGGTATGAACGCCAGGAGTGATGTCGAGCAGCACGAGGCGACTCACCAAGCGGGGGTGCTGGTGCGTGAGAGCGATGGCGACGAGTCCGCCGTAGGACATCGCGACGAGCGGGCGCGGTGCCGTGATGAGTTCATCGAGTGCGCGCGCCACGTCGTCGGCGTGTTCGAGCACGGCGCGCGGCCCGTAGAACGAGGCGTCAGAGTGACCGTGGTGGGGCAGGTCGACGGCCACCAGGGGACGATCGAGGGCGAGGGCCAGGGTGTCGAAAGTGTGGGCGTTTTGTCCACTGCCGTGCACGAGCACGAGTTCGGCGGGCCCCTCACCCCACACCAGGGCGCTCACGTGACGCAAACCTTCGACGGCCACGAAGCAACGACGGACGTGTGGTGTGCGCGGCGCCAGATTCCATTCGGCGAGGTTCTCGTCGAAATACCCGAACTCGTCGTAGCCCGTCACGAACGCATCGTAGGAGAAGTTGATGGTGACGACACCAGGTACCATGGCGGCGTGGAATCATTGTCAAAGCGTCGCCTCGTCATCACTACGGGGCGATGTCACCCGGCCCTCGCCAAGGACATCGCGGACCAACTCGGGGTGACGTTGACCGAGGCGAATCTGCGCGAATTCTCCAACGGGGAGATCCATTGTCGCTTTGACGAGTCCATCCGCGGGGCGCACGTTTTCATCATCCAAACGCACTCCTCGCCGGTCAACGACGCGGTGATGGAGCAACTCATCATGATCGACGCCGCCAAGCGCGCGTCGGCCAAAAGCATCACGGCGGTCATCCCGAACTACGGCTACGCCCGCCAGGACCGTAAGTCCACGGGTCGCGAGCCCATCACCGCCAAACTCATCGCCGACATGCTCCAGACCGCGGGCGCCAATCGCGTCTTGTCGGTCGACTTTCACTCCGGCCAGATCCAGGGCTTCTTCGACATCCCGGTGGACCACCTGGTGGCCGCGCCGGTGCTCGAGGACTACCTCAAGACCCACGCGAACACCAACGACATCGTGGTGGTCGCGCCCGACGCCGGTCGCGTCAAGGTGGCCGAGCGCTACGCCCAGCACCTGGGCTGCGACCTCGCCCTGGTGCACAAGACCCGTCCGCGCGGCACCGCCAACATCGCCGAGGCCCGCCACATCGTCGGTGACGTCGCCGATCGACACTGCGTCTTGATCGACGACATGATCGATACCGCCGGCACCATCGTGGCCGCGTGCGACCTCTTAAAGGCCCAGGGGGCCGGTGAGATCTGGGTGATGGCCACCCACGCTTTGTTCTCGCCCCCGGCGGTCGACCGGCTGTTCAACGCGCCAGTGAGTCGAGTCATCGTCACTGACACTTTGCCGCTCGGACCCGAACGTCGCTTCGAGAAGCTCGAGATCCTGTCCGTGGCCAATATCGTGGCCAACGCCATTTCGGCGATTTTCGAGGATTCCTCGGTGTCGGACATCTTTGGCGGCGAGAACCTGCTCTAACGTCAAAAGTGCGTCGCACGAACGGCGGCTAGACTATTCACCCTGTGCGTGACTGCGGTCGCGTGCGCGAAAATTCGCCAGAGGAGTTGCCATGTCAGACAATACGCTGCACGCGTCCACGGACCGCGCCCACGGGAGTCGTAACTCGCGTCGCTTGCGCGCGACCGGATCCATCCCCGCCGTTGTCTACGGCGAGGGTGTCGCTCCCTTGCCGGTCGCCGTTGACGCCAAGTCCTTTCGCACCGCGGTGTCGGGCGACCAGGGCCTCAACACGTTGATCGACCTCGACGCCGACGGAAAGAAGTTCATCGTCATGGCGCGCGAGATCCAGCGCCACCCAGTGCGCGGCACCGTCTCGCATATCGACTTCCAGGTCGTTGACCCGCACAAGCCGGTCGTCGCGGTGGTACCCCTGCACATGATCGGTGACGCCGTCGAAGTGCGCCACGCCGACTGGGAGATCGACCAGCAGCTGTTTAACCTGGAAGTCCTCTCGCGACCGGACCTCATTCCGACCCACATTGACGTCGACATCACTCACTTGACGCCGGGCGACGCGATCCGCGTGGCCGACATCGTGTTGCCCGAGGGCGTCGTGCCCGCCGGTGACTCTTCGATCTCGGTGGTGAACACGCACGCGGGCCGCGCGGCCAAGACGGCCGAAGTGAAGCCGTAGTCTGACGTGGCGCTAAGGCGCTCGGGCGACGGCCGGCGCGGTAGTGCCAGCACACTCGTCATCGTGGGCCTGGCCAATCCCGGCGACGAGTACGCCGGATCACGCCACAACGTGGGTGGGGACGCTGTGCGTCTGTTGGCCCAACGTCGTAACGCACGCCTCGTTCTCGAGCGTCGACAACGCGCGCTCAGTGTCACCCTGTCCACGCCGCGAGGCCCCGTGACCCTCGCCGTACCGACGACCTACATGAACGAGTCCGGTGCCGCACTGCCCCCACTCCTCGCGCGAACGTCGCTGCACGATCTCACGCGCCTCGTCGTGGCCCACGACGACTTGGACTTGGACCCCGGGCGCCTGCAGTTGAAGTTCGGTGGGGGGCTGGCCGGCCACAACGGTCTACGTTCCATTGCTCAGGTCTTGTCGACTCATGACTTCGCTCGCCTGCGCATCGGCATTGGGCGCCCCGAGCACAAGGAGCAAGTCACCGACTACGTGCTGCGACGCCCGACCGGCGCGCGCAAGGTCAGCGTCGAGGTCGACGTTCAGCGCGCCGCCGACGCGCTGGAGGTACTGGTCGATACGGACTTCGAGGCCGCGCAGCGTCAGATCAACGGTACCCGTGACTGATTCGATCGGGCTTCGACGAGTTATCGAACTCGTCGCTCCCACCCTGCGCGCGGCCAACGCCGCCGGCACCTTCATCCCCAGCGGCTACGCGACGCCCCTGGCAGTCGCCGCCTACGCGCTCGAGCACCCCGCACTCCTCGTGGTGACGGCGACGTCGACTGAGGCCGAGCACCTCGCCGAAGCTCTACGGTCCTTGCTCGGCGCGGCAACCGACGTGGCGCTCTATGGCGCGTGGGACACCCACCCGCTGGAACGCGTGAGTCCGGACAATTCAGTGATGGCGGACCGGTCGTTGTTGCGCTCGCGCCTGCACCACGGCGATCGCCCCGACGTCGTCGTGTCCTCCATTCGCGCTCTCGCCCAAATCTTGCCGCCCGACGAGCCCGCCGAGCCACTGCGCGTCACGCGCGGCGACGAACGCGACCGTGACGAATTCATCGCCGCGCTCGTGCGCTACGGATATCGTCGCGAGAGCCTCGTCGAGCACCGCGCCGAATTCGCGGTGCGCGGTGGCATCGTCGACGTGTGGCCGGCGCACGCACTCGAGCCGGTGCGTCTGGATTTCTTCGGCGACGAGATCGAGCGACTCACGCGCTTTGACATCGCGTCACAACGTTCGACGTCTGACGTCGAGGTGGTCGATGTGGGACCGGCGCGCGAATGGTTGCCCACGGCCGCGACCCGCGCGCGAGCCGAGGAGCTGATCCGCAGCGATCCGTGGGGCCGCGACGTCTTTGACCGCCTCGCCCAAGGTCAACTCTTTGACGGCATGGAGGGCTGGATGCCCCTGTTCGCCACCGCGCGCACCACCCTGCTCGACGAGGTGACCGGCCTCACCTGTCTGGTCGTGGAACCCGAGCGGGTGCGTCGGCGCCTGGAGGACTTGCTCGACGAGGAGCGCGAACTCACCAGTGCCGTCGCCCAGACCTGGCGGGCCACCGATGAGGTGGCACTGCTGCACAACACGTTTGACGAGGTGCTGCAGGGTCGTATTGACCTCAGTCTCGAACGGGGTTTCGCCGAGGCCGCGTCGGAATTGACGTTGACGTCGCCGCCAGTGGTGCAGGGAGACCCCGCACGCATCGCCGCACACGTGCGCACGTGGGCTCCCGATCGGCGCGGCGTCGTCCTGACGTCCAACGCGGCCGCGGTGTCGCGCATGGCCGATCAGTTGCGCGCCGAGGGTCTCGATGTGTCGGCGGACCCCGACAAGGTGCTCGACGTGCGACTGAGTGTGCTCGAGAGCACCCTGCCCGCGGGATTTTCACTGGAGTCGCCGGCGGTGGTGGTGTGGAGCGAGAGTGACCTCACGGGTCGGCGCAGCGTGCACCGCGCGGCGCGCACTCGTACGCGCAACGTCGACGGCTTCTTCGACGACTTGGCGATCGGCAGTTACGTCGTGCATCGCCAGCACGGGGTGGCCAAGTTCTCCGGGACGACGACGCGCGCGATCAACGGCACCACGCGCGACTACCTGATCCTTGAGTTCAAGGACGGGCGCAGTTACTGGCCGACGGACCAGATCGACGCCCTCACCCCGTATTCGGGGGGTGACGCGCCGGCGTTGTCGCGCATGGGGGGAGCCGAGTGGCAAAAGACCCGCGCCAAGGCGAGCGCTGCGGCGTACCTCGTCGCCCAGGACCTCGTCAACCTGTATCGCCGACGCTCGGTGGCGGTGGGCCACGCCTTCAGCCCCGACACCGCGTGGCAACTCGAGATGGAAGACCTCTTTCCCTACACCCTCACGCCCGATCAAGGCGAGGCCATCGTGGCGATCAAGGCCGACATGGAACTACCGCGTCCGATGGATCGTCTCGTAGTGGCCGACGTCGGCTTCGGCAAGACCGAGATCGCCGTGCGCGCCGTCTTCAAGGCGATCCAGGACAACAAGCAGGCCGCGATCTTGGTGCCCACGACATTGCTCGCGAGTCAACACTTCGCTACGTTCAGCGAACGATTCGCGGGTTTCCCGGTGAAGGTCGCCATGCTGAGTCGCTTCGTCGACGACGCCGAGAGTGCTCAGACGGTCGCGGGCCTCAAGGATGGCTCGATCGACGTGGTGGTGGGCACGCACCGGATCTTGTCCGAGTCGGTGGGGTTCAAAGACCTGGGTCTGCTCGTCGTGGACGAGGAGCAACGCTTCGGGGTCAATCACAAGGAGGCGATCAAGTCGCGCTCGGTCGGCGTGGACGTCCTGACGCTCTCGGCGAGTCCCATCCCACGTACCTTGGAGATGGCCTTCGCCGGCATTCGCGATCTGTCCATGGTTACCACCCCGCCGGCCGATCGACGCCCGATCCTCACTCACGTGGGGGAGTACGACGAGGCCGCGGTCGTCGAGGCGATTCGGCGAGAACTGTTGCGCGAGGGACAAGTGTTCTTCGTGCACAACCGCGTCGCGGACATCGACGAGGTGGCCCGACGCCTCGGACAGTTGGTGCCCGACGCGCGTATCGCGGTGGCGCACGGTCAGATGGATGAGGGGACCCTCGAGCGCGTCATGGTGGACTTCTGGGAGCGACACTTCGACGTGCTGGTCTGCACGACGATCGTCGAGTCGGGCATCGACCTGCCGTCGGTCAACACGTTGATCGTCGACCGCGCCGAGCGACTCGGCCTCGGCCAGATGCACCAATTACGCGGACGCGTCGGACGAAGTGGTCATCGCGCCTACGCCTACTTGTTTCACGGGGCCAATCAAGTCCTATCCGAAACCGCCTTCGAGCGACTGCGCACCATCGGCGACAACACCGCGCTGGGCAGCGGTTTCAAGATCGCGATGCGCGACCTCGAGATCCGTGGCGCGGGGAACCTGCTCGGCCACGACCAGTCCGGTCCGGTGGCGGCGGTGGGATATGACCTGTACGTGCAACTGGTCGCCGAGGCGGTGGCCGACGCCAAGGGCATCATGGTGCCCGACGTCGTGACGATCACGCTCGACGTCCCCGGGGACGCGCATCTGCCCAAGGGGTACGTCGAAGCCGACGACGCTCGTCTCGAGGCGTATCGTCGTTTGGCGACGGTCGCCAGTGCGGCGGAACTCGAGGACCTGCGCGCCGAGTGGATCGACCGCTACGGCGCGATGCCGCCGGCCGCGCGCGGGCTGCTCGAACTGGCCGACCTGCGCCTGCGCTGTTTGGCGCACGGGGTGACGCACCTGCAGGTCCTGCCCGCCAAGGTGGGACTGCGCTCGCGACCAGTGGTGCGACTGGGACCACTGGACTTGAGCGTGTCGACGCAGATGCGCGTGCGTCGGCGTTACGGGTCGCGCGCCTACAACGAGGAAACCAAGGAGTTCCGTAGCGAATTACCGGGGGCGACGGACTCGGCGGGCCTGGTCGAACTCATGAATGACCTCTTCACCGATACGAACCCCTCGACGTGACTCGCTAGCATCAGAAGAGTGCGTCGCGTCATTCTCCTCATCGTTGTAGCACTCGTCGGCGCCGGTTGGTACGGGTTGGCGGGGTCCACCACCGCGTTGGCCGTCAACGGTCGATCCGTGACATATTCGAACTTCAACGCGGAATTAACCGCTATTTCGACGCACCCGGGGCTCCTCTGTTACCTGAGTTCTCTCGCCGGGGTGGGCATCGAACCCGGAGCGGGACGTGACACCGTGACCGCCGCGGGCGACGCCGCGTGGGCCAATTTCCGCGTTGAGGGCCTCGCGATCGACGAGTACGTGAAGCAGTTCCTCCACTACCAACCCACGGCGGCTGACCTGGCGAGCGCGACGAACTCGCTCGAGGGCGAGCTCACCGCCGCGGCCACGCAGGCGTCACAGACCTGCCCGGGGACGTCGACCGCCGCGCTGGCGGAAATGCCCGCCGAAATGCGTCAGTCCCAGATCGAGGCCCAGGCCGCGTCGGTGTACCTGGTGAGCAAGTTGAATTCGACGATTCCCTTGACCGCGGCGAAGATCAAGCAGTACTACACCTCGCACCTCTCGCGCTACGACACCCTGTGCGTGTCGGTAGCCGTGGTCTCTCCCACCAATCTGACGGCGTTCGCCGCCTCCCAAAAACAGGGGATGTCGGTCGCGGCTCTCGCGAAGAAGTACTCGGTGGATACTTCGGCAGCTAGCGGCGGCGTCTATGGATGCTACGCTCCGAGTTCGTCGTCGTACACCGGTGTGCGCTCCGACGTGGCGACGACGGCGCTGAACCATTTTCCGACCACCCCGCTCAGCATCAGTTACAACAACGCGACGTACGCGTTGTTCGTCGCGCCCACCAAAGAAACCGTGTCGCCCTTCGCCACGGCTGAGCCCGTCGTCATCAATGACATCCAGGCGTCTAACGCCACTGGAGCCAACCAAGTGAAAGCCAACTTGCTCTACGCCGCCGCCGTGGTCGTCAATCCGTCGTACGGTAATTGGGGCATCGCCTCGAGTGGTCCGGCTATCTTCGCGCCAGGTCTCCCCGGTGACACCGGGCCCACGTCCAAGGCGAATCTGACGACGGTGGCAACCCAGCCCTACCAGTGAACCGACCGCGCGTTCGCGTGGTCGGGCTCGGTCCGGGTGATGCGCGCCACCTCACTGCGGGGACGATCGCGTTACTTCGCGACGCTCCCGTGGCCCGTCTGCGTACCCGGGTGCACCCTGCCGCCTCAGCCTTCGACCTTGAGAGTTACGACGAATGGTACGAGAGTGCCGACTCCTTCGAGGAGCTGTACGCGCGCATCGTCGACGACCTCGTGTCCTTGGCCGTTACGTCGCGCGACGGCGAAGTCGTCTACGCCGTCCCGGGGTCACCGGTCGTCGCCGAACGTACCGTTGAACTGCTGCGCGAACGTGGCGAGGTGGATGTGGTGTGCGAACCGGCCGTCTCGGTGATCGACGTGGCGTGCGCGGCACTGGGCGTGGATCCGATGGCGAGTGGACTTCGTATCCTCGACGCGCTCGACTCGATCGAACCATTTCGCGGACCCGGGCCGCTTCTCATCCTTCAGACCTACTCACCCGAGGTGCTCGCCACCGTCGCCGATCGAATACCCGCACACACCCCGGTTGAGGTGCTGCACCACGTGGGGCTCGCCGATGAGCGCATCGTGACGCTCGAGGCGCGCGAACTGGCTAGTTTCTCCGACGCCGATCATCTGACCTCGCTCTACGTCGCGGGACTACGCGGCGCGGGCGACGCGATGGCTGATCTGGTGAGTTTCACCCGGCGTCTACGCGCGGAGTGCCCCTGGGACCAGGAACAGACCCACGCGTCGTTAACGCGCCACCTGGTCGAAGAGACCTACGAAGCCCTGGACGCCCTGGAGGCCCTCGCCGCCATGATTGATGCGGGCGAGGACGACGAGGGACTAGTGGCGCACGCCGAAGAGGAACTCGGCGACTTGTTGTTTCAGGTGTTGTTTCACGCCGAGCTCGGCGACGAGGAAGGTCGCTTCAACTTAGCGACCATCGCCGATGCCGAACGCGACAAGTTGACGCATCGACATCCCCACGTCTTTGGCGACGTGGTGGTCGCTGACGCCGCTGAGGTCGCTCAGCGCTGGGAAGTGTTGAAGAAGGTGGAGAAGGGTCGCACCAGTGTGCTCGACGGCATTGCGTGGCAACTCCCCGCGCTCTCGCTGCACGCCAAAATCCTGACGAAGGCGCGAGCCCTTCACGTGCCGCCCACCGCGCGCGAGCACGTGGCGCACCTGAGCGATGCGGTGTCCTCGCTGACACCCCTCGGCGACGACGCGACCGATCATGAAGCGACGTCGCAGATGCAGTCGTCGTTGCGCGACGCGATCGTCGCGGTGAGTGCGTGCGCCGCGATCCTCGGCGTGGACTTGGAGTCGCTCCTGCGTGCGCAGGTTCTCGTAGTGCGTGATGAGATACGTGGTATCGAGGCCGACCAATCGGACCCATCCAAGGTCGCCGAGTAGCCTTAAAGGCGAAGATTCGAAGGAGAAACGCCATGAGCGCGATTGAAGTTGTCCTGGGCCGACAGATCCTTGATTCCCGCGGAAACCCCACCGTGGAAGCCGAAGTCCACCTCGAGTCCGGAGCCTTCGGTCGCGCCGTGTCGCCTTCGGGCGCCTCGACGGGCATCCACGAAGCGGTCGAACTACGCGACGGCGGCGATGAATGGGGCGGCAAGGGCGTACGCCAGGCGGTCGCCTACGTCAATACCGAGATTCACGACGCTCTCGAAGGGTACGACGCCGAAGACCAGCGCGCGGTCGACTACGCCATGATCGATCTCGACGGAACCCCTAACAAGGGTCGACTCGGGGCCAACGCCATCCTCGCCGTCTCGCTCGCGGTCGCCAAGGCCGCCGCGATGGAGTGCGAGCTCCCTCTCTACAGTTACGTGGGCGGAGTGAACGCCCACGTGTTGCCCGTACCGATGCTCAACGTCGTCAACGGGGGCGTGCACGCGAAGAACTCCATCGACTTCCAAGAATTCATGGTGATGCCCATCGGCGCCGCCACCTTCTCCGAGGCGCTGCAGTGGGGCACCGAGACGTATCACGCCCTAAAGGCAGTCCTCGCCAAGCGTGGACTATCGACGTCAGTGGGCGACGAGGGTGGCTTCGCGCCGGACTTGCCGGACAACGAGACCGCGGTCAAGGTTTTGATGGAGGCGATCGAATCGACGGGGCGCACCCCGGGTCACGACATCGCAATCGCGCTCGACCCGGCGGCCAGCGAGATCTACCGCGACGGGTCGTACCACCTCGACGGCGAGGGTCGCGTGCTCTCGAGTCTCGAAATGGTGGACTACTGGGCGGATCTGTGTGACCGCTACCCCATCGTTTCGATCGAAGACGGTCTCGCCGAAGAAGACTGGGACGGTTGGGCGGCGCTGACTGCGAAGCTCGGACAGCGTATTCAACTCGTCGGCGACGACTTGTTCGTCACTAACGTCGAATTGCTGCAAAAGGGTATTGACCGCGGCGTCGCCAATTCGATTCTCATCAAACTCAACCAGATCGGCACGCTGACCGAGACGCTCGACACCGTGCGCCTGGCCACGTTGCACCGGTACAGCACCGTCATCTCGCACCGTTCGGGCGAAACCGAAGACGTCACCATTGCCGACCTGGCGGTGGCGACGAACGCCGGTCAGATTAAAACTGGCGCACCGGCGCGTTCGGACCGGGTCGCGAAGTACAATCAACTACTGAGACTGGAAGAACAGCTCGGAGATTCGGCTCGTTTTCTCGGGGCCACGTCGTTGTCGGGGGCGGCAGGTGTCAGTTATTCGAAGTAATCAGACGCGGTACCCACGGTGGGTTCTCCCCCTGTCGGTACTCGCCGCGATCTCGATCGTGGTGGTGGCCTTCCCCTTCCAGACGTTGTGGCGTCAGCAACAGGCCCTCAACGCGGCGTCCAGCCAAATCGCCCAGATCGGTCGTCAGTCGAGCGCCTTGACGCAGCAGGCGAAGGCGGTCTCCACCGAAGCCGCCGCGATCGCGCTGGCACGCGAGCAGTACCAACTCGTCCAACCGGGTCAGCGCCTCATCCAAGTCCTCCCAGGTAACGGCGCGGGCTACGTGGCGGAGAACTCGAACGATCCTGGTTTCGCACCCTTGGTGAACTTGACGCCCACCGCGACCGCGACCGCGACGTCGAATCGTTCGACGTCGCTCGTGCACGGATTCGTGTCGCGCTTCGTGCGCACCATTGAGTTCTGGCGTTGAGTTTTCCCGACGCGTCGCGCGAGGACCTCGACATCATCGAAGCATTGGTGGGTCGCCCGTTGGCGGGTCGTTGCGCGGTGGTCGTGCGACGCCGTGACGGACGTCCCGTCGTGATCGAGAACGAGCCGCACTTGCGTGACGGCACGCCCATGCCGACGCTGTACTGGTTGGTCGACGCCGAACTCAACGAGGCGGTCAGTCGCGTTGAAGGGGCGAGCGGCGTGCACCGCTTCGAAGCACTGGTCGATCCCCAAGAGCTGGTGCGCACGCACGACGACTATCGCCGTCGTCGTGAGGCGGCCACCGTCCGTACCGACGCCATTGCGGCTAGCGGGGGAGTGGGCGGCACGCGTGTGGGAGTGAAGTGTCTGCACGCTCACCTGGCGAATTACCTGGCTGGCCACGACGATCCCGTGGGCCAGCTCGTCGCGCACGAGGTGACGCTACCGGACGTGACGATCGTCGACGTCCGTGGCGTCTAACGTCGCCGTCTTGGACTGCGGGTCGAACTCGACGCGCCTACTCATCGCGGCACCCGACGGCGCAACGCTCGCGCGCGAAATGCGCATCACGCGCCTCTCACAAGGCGTGGACGCCTCGGGCAACTTGACCCCCCCCGCACTCGAACGTAGCTACGCGGTCCTCACGCAGTATCGCCAGTTGATGGACGAGCACCACGTCGAGCGCGGCCTGTTGGTCGCGACGTCCGCGGTGCGCGACGCCGCCAACGGCGCCGAGTTCTTGCAGCGAGCGGCGGAGATCACCGGTGTCGAGGCACGTCTGTTGGGCGGCAACGAAGAGGCCACGTTCTCGTACGCTGGAGCGACGCACGACTTGGCACCGGATGCGCGACCCACGCTGATCGTCGACATCGGGGGCGGATCGACCGAGTTAGCGGTGCGCGTCAACGAGGCCTTGCGGAGTTATTCGATGCAACTCGGCTGCGTGCGCGTCACCGAGCGAGCACTCGGCTCCGGCGTCGTTACGGCTGCGGCCGAGAGTGCGGCGCGCGAGATGATCGCGGGCGAGCTCGACCGTGCGTTCGCGGCGCGGCCGGAGTTCTCAAGATTGGTGGGAGCGGTGCGCCTCGTCGGTGTGGCGGGCACGGTAGCGACCCTGGCGCAGCTCGACGCTGGTCTGCGCCTCTACGACCGGGGCGCGGTCCACCACCGGCACCTATCGCGCCAGACCGTCGTGGACTGGCGACGTCGACTGGGATCTCTCACCCCCGCGCAGCGACTGGAACTGCCCGGTATGGTCGCGGGGCGTGAGGACGTTTTGGTGGCGGGCTTGTTCATCCTCGAGGCGGTCATGGGCCGGTTCGGTGTTGACGAGCTGTTGAGTTCCGAGGACGACATTATGGACGGCGTGGCGGCATCTCTCCTCTAGTGTGCGTACCCGCGACGAACCTGTAACGATGGAGTAGTGAGGATGAGCTCATAGTGACGACCCGTAGCGCCGTTCACGCGCCGATCAACTTGCACGGTCGGCGCGTAGTGTTGCGTACCCTCGGCGACGCGGACTACGACGGGTGGCTCGAAGTGCGTCGGCGCTGTCACGAGTGGTTGGTCAAGTGGGAACCGCGATCGGCCCACGCCGCGCACCTGGCCGAAGACGAGCGCAGTTTCTCGAGTCGCTGCGCGATACGAGAACGCGAACGTCAGATGGGGTCGGGTTTTGGCTTTGGGATCTTCTTCGAAGGTCGCTTCGTCGGCGAAATCACCCTCTCGTCGATCCAGCGCGGGCCGTTACAGTCGGCCTTCGTCGGGTACTGGATCGACCAGGCGGTGGCGGGCTTGGGCCTGATGCCCGAGTCGGTGGTGACGGTATTGCAGTACGCCTTCGACACGCTGCGCCTGCACCGGGTCGAGATCAATATCATTCCTCGCAATGCTCCGTCACGACGCGTGGTGGAGAAGCTCGGACTTCGCTTCGAGGGGATCGCGGAGCGCTACTTAGAGATTGACGGTGCCTGGGAGGACCACGCGCACTACGCGATCACCGCGGAGGAATGGTCCGACCGCGCGCCCCAACTCGTCGCCGACTGGCTCTTGCCGCGTACCGACTGAGACGGACCTATACCGCCTCGAGGCGTCGTCCGCGTAATTCGTCGAGCGACGCCGTGCGCACACTGCCACCGAGCGCCTGGGCGATGCCCACGGCCGTGACGGCGCCGTCGCGCGGCATGACCACCAACGCGTCGCCGTCACCGCGCGCGAGCACCAGGCCCGCAGCGCGCGCGTCGACGGCGCTGCGGCGCACGTCCTCGAGACTCGCGTCGGCCTCCAGAGCGACGACGGGACACTCGTAACGGGTGCGCGGGATGTTGCGCAGGTCCTCCAAGAGCGTGCTCTTGGAGTTGAGGATGCTCACCTTGGAGCCTCCGATGTCGTCCCAGGTCACCGCCACGGGCTCGATCTCAAAGTCGAGGAGTCGCGCCAAGTAGAACAATTCCACGTCGTAGGCGAATCCGGAGACGAAGCCGAGCAGGGCGAGGAGTCGTCCGGGGGCCAGTTGAAAGCCCTTGCAGCCGCACTGCGTGTCGCGAATCGTTGTCTTGGTGTAGTGGCGCACGATGGCGTGAAAGACGCTGCCCGAGATTGTGCGCGTGAGCGTCGCGTATTCGATTTTGCCGTTCAGTGCCCGCGAACCCGGGGCCATCGGCGCGCGAGAGAGAGCATCCATGATGTTCACGAAGTGTTCGGGCCGGATCGACATGTCCGCGTCGCTCACGATGACCTTGGCGCCGCGCGCGTGCGCGAGTCCCGTGCGCACCGCCGCCCCCTTGCCCCGGTTTTCGGGGTGCTGGACGAGACGAAAATGCTCTAGGTGGCCGTAGACCTCGTGCGCGATGCGCATGGTGGCGTCGGTCGAACCGTCGTCGACCATGACGATTTCGGTGCGATCGGTGCCGAGAATCTCGAGCGTGGGACGCAGCCGTTCGAATCCTGAGGCGAGCCGCGGAGCCTCGTTATAGGCCGGAACGATGAGGGACTGCGTGGGTGAGGCCACAGGATTAGGGTCGAGCCGCGCCGATGAGCCCGAAGGTGAAGATGGGTGCAAGTCCCACGTTGGTTCCGGTGTAGGGTGCCGCGATGATGGTGTTGGTGCCGAAGGTGCCACTGCCGACGTACATCACGACGTGGTCGACGAGGTTGTCTCCGTCGAGGTTGTAGTAGTACAGCAAGTCGCCGGGTTGCAGGGCGTTGAGGGCGACGTGGGGCAAAGCGGCCCACTGTTCCTCGGTGGTGCGCGGCATGGAGTACCCCGCCTGGGCCCAGGCCCACTGGACCAGGCCCGAGCAGTCGAAACCGACGCCGGGTGTCTCGCCGCCCCAGACGTAGGGCACGCCTTCTTCTTTTTCGGCGTAACTCACGGCGAGTTCACCGGCGGCCGATCCGGCCGGCGAACCTGAGACGGTGGAGGTGATGACCGGGGGGGTGTTGGCGGAGATGGCGGCCAGAACTTGGTTGGCGGCTTGTTGGCCACCGACTTCGGACGCGGCGGCGACCGCGGAGGACTCGGCCGCGGTATCGCGCGAGCGTGCCGCGACGGCACCCGCGTTCACCTCGTAGGCGATGATCTGTGTCTTGAGGGCGGCCGTCACGACAGTCAGGGTGCTGCGGGTCTGGTCCGACGCGGCAATGTTGCGCCCGAGGAGGCTTTGCAAGTTCGCGGTCTGCGCGCTCGCCTGCAGGCGCTGCTGGGCGACCAGTGTGATCGTCGAAAAGAGTGAGGCTCGTTGGCGGTCGAGTTTGACGCGCAGCTTACCGAGGTTGGAATCGACCAGACCCTGGTACACCGAGCGGGCGTCCGACGAAGTTACGTCCTGGTTGAAGACGGCGACCGTCAGGGTGGCCGACGTGTCAAAGACGTAGGACTGTAGGACGGCGTGCACCATCGAGTGCGTGGTCGTCGCGAGAGCGACGCGGGTGGCGACTTCGCGGTGTTGCAGGGTGATGACGTTGGAGGTCAACGTGCTGAGTTCGGACTTCGCGGCGTCGAAGGCGTTCGCCGTCACTTCGCTCGATTTTTCTTGCCGTGCCAACTGGGCCGACAAGTTGGCGATCTCGGCCTTGGTCTGAGCGATGCTCTGGGCGCCGCTCGGGGGCGCGTCAAGGGGCATCACCGTGGCTAGGACGATGACGGCACAACTCGCTAGGAGAGCAAGGAAGGGAGACGTGCCCCGACGACGCACGGAATACATTGCACGATTCTAGTGACGACCTTTAGGGGACTTGTATATTTGTGCCCGAATTGATGGGTTAGCGTTAGGTGTCGCAACCGCGCGTGGGGGCGTAGCCCAATTGGCAGAGGCAAGGCGCTTAAACCGCCTCCAGTGAGGGTTCGAGTCCCTCCGCCCCTACCACGCGACGATTGGCCGAGGGACGTTCGTCGCCGCAAAGTAAATTTGTAGAGAGAAATTCTTAGCTCCTGCGGTTCTGGCGATAGGCGATCTCGATCGCTTTCGATGAGTGATGTTGCGACGCCCTGCGTGACGACACGTCGTTCGCGGATCCGTCACTCGCGCGTCGCGACGCGGTGTTTTAAAGTGACTGCACCACTGGCGCCGCGCGCGAGGCTGGCCTAGAGTCGCCTCAGGATCGTCATTTTGATCCCTCGAGCGAGGAGGAGCGACATGACACAACGAGAGAATGCTCCCGAAGGGGCCCCGTGTTGGATTGACCTATGGACGAGCGACGTCGAGTCGAGTCGACACTTCTACGCAGAACTCTTCGGGTGGGAGGCGGAGGAGCCGAATGAGCAGTTCGGTGGGTACTTCATGTTTACGCGCGACGGTGTCCCCGTCGCCGGGGGCATGGGCGACATGGGTGAGATGGCCGCTGACAACACCTGGAAGATCTACCTCAACACCTCGGACATCAACCAGACGGTGGCGCTGGGCGAGTCGGCGGGCGCGCATTTCGTCTTTCCCCCCGAACCGGTGGCGGACCTAGGAATCCAGACCGTGCTCGACGACGCGACGGGTGCGCCGCTCGGCGCCTGGCAACCCGTCGCGTTCCAGGGCTTCACGACCATGGGCGAACACGGTTCGCCGGCGTGGTTCGAATTGCACACGCGTGACTACCACAAGGCCGTCGACTTCTATACGCGCGTCTTTCACCTCGGCACCGAGGTCGTGGCCGACGGCGACGAATTTCGATACACGACATTGACGTCAGGCGGCGAGCAGGTGGCTGGAATTCTCGACGCCGGTACCGATCTGGGCGAAGGCGAAGGTTCGCGCTGGCTCACCTACTGGTACGTCGACGACATCACCGACGCCCTCGCGCGCGTGAAGAAGTTGGGCGGTACCGTGATCGACGACGAGATGGAGTCGCCCTACGGTCTCATCGCCACTGCGAGCGACCCGAGCGGAGCGCTATTCAAGCTCAACAGCGCGTCACGTTCCTCAGGGCGCCTCGATTAGCAGTCGAGGGTGATCGACACCGGACAATGATCCGACCCCATTAGTTCGGCGTGGATTTCAGCCTTCGTGACCCGATTCACGAGGTCCTGGGACACCAAGAAGTAGTCGATACGCCACCCGACGTTTCGCTCACGCGCGGCCGAGAAGTTCGACCACCACGTGTAGTGGCCGTTGCCCTGGGTGAAGAGACGAAAGGAGTCGACGAAACCGCCGGCGAGGAGTTCACCGAAACGTTGACGTTCCTCGTTGGTGAAGCCCGCCTTGCCGACGTTGGACTTGGGATTGGCGATGTCGTCGGTGGTGTGGGCCACGTTCATGTCACCGCAAATCGCAACGGGCTTCTTCTTTTGGAGCGCGCGCAGGTAGGCGAGGAACGCCGGGTCCCATTGCTCGTTACGCAGGCGCAGTCGACTGAGGTCGCCCTTGGCGTTGGGGGTGTAGACGTTGACGAGATAGAAGTGCTCGAATTCCGCAGTCATGGTTCGCCCCTCGTCGTTGGGATCGCCGAAAGAGTCCTCGCCCAGCGAGTATTTCTTCACCAGCGAGGCGGGAAGACCGGTGGTAACCGACAGGGGAGTCGTGCGAGAGAAGATGGCGGTACCGGAGTAGCCCTTCTTCGTGGCCGAATGCCAATACTCCTCGTATCCCGCGAGATCGCACTCGTGCTGGTGTTGTTCGGCTTTGGTCTCTTGCAGGCAGATCACGTCGGGCGTGAGGGCGGCGACGAAAGGATCGAAGAGCCCTTTTCGCTGTACCGCACGGATTCCATTGACGTTCCACGACACCAGGCGCATGCCACATTCTACCGAGGGCACTACGGCGACATCTGGCGTTGAGGGCCGGAGCCAGCGCCGAGCGAAACTCCGAGATTTTCGCCATTCCCTCACCCGCCTGATTGGGGGGTGTTGATTCTTTAGTAGCGTTGCCTCCGTGGCTAAGAGCACAACAGGTAAATGGGTAAGTCGGGTTGGATCTTCCGGTGGGGGCAAGGCGTACAAGAAGACGCGTCCGAGCAATTACTACGGCATCTTGATCGTCATCGTGATACTGGGCCTGGCGACCACGGTGCTGGCGCGCTACGACTACCAGCACCCGGCGTCGGCCGCCGCCGGAACCCCACCAACCGTGGGCACCACGTGGTTCGCGGCCGTCTCGGTCGAGGCCTGTGGCGAGACCCTGCCGTACCTCAAGACCGATCCCAACATCTCAGGTGGCCTCAAGATCCTGAGTGACAACGTCATGCAGATCACCCCGGTGAACGCGGCCGACTCCGGCAAGAACGCGACCCTCGCACAGTTTGGCGTCGAATTCCCGGGCTTGATCCTGAGTTCGAGCGAACTCGCAATTCCTTCCGCCGCGGGTGTTGCCAACGCCTCGACCACGTATCGCAATGGCGAGCAGTGCCCGTCATCATCGAAGTACCCCAAGAAGGTGGGACAGGTCGAGTACGCGTACTGGACATCGTTCAGTCAAAAGACCCCCAAAATCACCACGAACCCCGGGGCGATCAAGTTGGCGCAATACCTACGCGTCACGATGTCCTTTGACCCCAAGGGCGTGGTTCCCACCGCACCGAGTGCAACTACGGTGAACTCCATGGTGAGTTACGAAGCATCGCTCTCGACGACCACCACCACCACCACCACGGCGGGCGTGACCACCACGACTGCGGCAACTCCCACCACCACGACGACGACGAAGGCAACGACCACCACGACCGCGAAGGGCTGAGTTTGAAGTCAATAATCCTGGTCGGCGGTCAGGGGACTCGGCTGCGGCCGCTCACGTACGAGATGCCCAAGCAGATGCTGCCCCTCGTCGGTGTGCCGATGATTGAGTGTGTGTTCGAATCTCTGTCTCAGCACGGCATCACCGAGGTGGTCTTGTCGCTCGGGTACCTTCCCCATCACTTCATTGAGTCCTACCCGGACGGTTCCATCGCCGGCGTGAAGATCTCCTACGCGGTGGAACCCGAACCCCTCGACACGGCCGGTGCCATCAAGTTCGCCGCCGACTACGTCGGCGTCGACGACACGTTTCTCGTGGTCAACGGCGACGTGTTGACCGACCTCGACGTGACGTCTCTGGTGGCCTTTCACCGCAGTCGCGGGGCGCAGGGCACGATTGCGCTGCACCCAGTGGACGACCCCTCGCGCTTTGGCGTCGTCGTCACCAACGAAGACGGTCTGGTGCGCGCCTTCATCGAGAAGCCGACCCGAGAAGATGCGCCGACCAACCTGATCAACGCCGGAACCTACGTCTTTGAGCCTTCTGTCTTGGAGCGCATTGCGCCCGGACGAAAGGTCAGCGTCGAGCGCGAGACGTTCCCCACCCTCGCGGCCGACGGTGTGCTGTACGCCATGGCCGATCACGCGTATTGGCTCGATACCGGGACCCCACGCACGTTCTTGCAGGCCAACATCGATGTCTTGAACGGCCGCGACTCCGACCGGATCGTGAAGGATCTGGTGGGCACCACGTGGTGTCACGAGACGAGTCGCGTGGCCGCCAGTGCGCGCCTCGACAACACCGTGGTGGACCGCGACTGCGTGGTGGGCGAGAACGTCGTGCTGGACGGAGTGATCCTCATGCCCGGCGCGTACATTGGCGACAACGTGCGAATCACTTCCTCGATCATCGGACCGCGCGCGGTGGTGGGTTCGGCGTCGATCCTCGGGCCGACCTGCGTCGTGGGTGCCGAAGTGACCGTCGCCGACGGCTCCGAATTGTCGGGCGAAGTGTACCTCGGCGGTATCTGAACTAGCGAAAGAGGTCGCCGTGCGGAGCGCGCACGACGTGCTCGGCCACCGACCCCTCGCCAAAGAAATGCTCTGAAAGTCCTCGTACGACGCCAAAGGGTGTGCCGGCGTCTTTGGCCAGAGCTAGGTTCGCGGCGGCGGCGATCTCGTCGACGATCGCTACTTCGGTGACTTCGAGAATTCGACCCATGGCGTCCGTCGTTCCGCGCAGATCGAGGATGGGCACGACGCCCGCGCTCCCGAGCGCGATGTCGGTCACTCCGTTTCGCCACGTTCGTCCGAACGTGTCCGTCACGATGACGCCCACTTCGACGCCGCGACGTCGCGCGACGTCCGCGCGAAAACGGCGCGCCGAGCGGTCCGGGTCCTTGGGCAACAAGACGGCGGTCCCCTCGGCGGTATTGGAGTGATCGATGCCCGCGTTGGCGTTGACGAAGCCGTGAGTCGTCTCGGTGATCCGCAACGGCCCGCGACGGCGCAGAACCCTGGCGGACTCTTGAGCGATAAGTTGCTCACGATGCTCGTCAGTGCCGTCAAAGGGCACCACGCGCCCCTCGGATTTCGAGACGACTTTGCTGGTGACAATGATCACGTCGTGATGCGCCAGTTCGTGCGAGCTCGCGTCGAGGGCGGCGAGGAATAATGCGACGAGGTCGTCGCCACGTCCCACCTCGCCCACTCCCTCGAGGGCGAAGATGCGAAGTTCGTTCAAGTGCGCACCGCCTCGGCGAGGGCCCGCGCGTGCGACTCGTCACTCATCACGGTGGTCGTCACGCGCACGTCACAGCCGGTGTCGGCGACGGCGTCGGCCTGGTCGGCGTCGAGGACGTCGATGATCATCGTGCCCACGAGTCCCTGGTAGAAGCGCGCGACACCCACTGCGTTGACGTCGTGACCGAGTTCGCGCATCAGTCGATCCGCGGGTCCCTTCAGCGCGGCGCCCCCGACGAGAGGCGACACCGCGACGACGTCGGCGCGACGGCGCGCGAGGATGTCACGCACACCGGGCACCTGCAGGATGGGATCAATGGAGATCAGAGGATTGGACGGGGCGATGACGATGCGCTCACTGGTCTCTAGAGCGTGACGCGCCTCGTCGCTGAGGCGTGCGCTCTTGGCCCCGCGTATGCGAATGGCGCTGACGGCGACGTCGTGGTGGTGTTGCACGAAGTATTCCTGGAAACTCAGTGCGCCGACGTCGGTGTCGAACTCGGTTGCGACGACGTCATCACTGACCGGGAGGAGCTCGACGTCGAGTCCGAACTTCGACGCGAGTTCGCGGCTGACCTCCGTCTTGGTGGCTCCCTGACTGAGACGTTGAGAGCGATAGAGGTGCGTCGAGAGGTCGAGGTCACCCAGTGCGAACCAGTTCTCGCCGCCGAGGTGGCCGAGTTGGTCCATGACGCGCCAAGACTCTCCGGCGAGACCCCAACCTAACTCAACGTTATTGGCACCCGCCAGGGTGTACATGATGGTGTCGAGGTCAGGACAGATGGTCAGTCCGTGCATGACGAGATCGTCGCCCACGTTGACGACCGCGCTCAACTCGACCAGCGCGTCGTGGCGACGTAGCGCTCCCAACAGACGTGCGGCGCCGACGCCGCCGCTCAGAACAGTGATCACCCCGGAGACTTTAGGTCGCTTCGGTATCATCGAATGCTGTGGACCCGTCGTTGCTCGCAGTCGGTTGGCCGGGCGAGCCGGCTGTGGTGCTGTCGGCGTGGCGCGGTGGCGAATGGCGGACGCTGGCGACGTGCGGTGACCTCGACGACATCCGACCTTGGGCGTCGGTGACCAAATTGGTGACGGGCCTGTGCGCGGCGATCGACGTCGAGGCAGGTCGCGCGACGCTCGACGACCCGGTAGGACCCGCGGGCTCGACGCTGGCGCACCTCCTCTCTCATTCGAGCGGCCTAGGTTTCGAGTCGGCTGATCAGACGAGCGCACCGGGTCGCAAACGCGTGTACTCCAACTACGGCGTGGACCTCGCCGCGCAGTACCTCGCGGGCGGCACCGACGTGGCGACGTGGCTGGCCACCCGCTTGGCTCAGCCGCTCGAGTTGCACTCGACGCGTCTGGTCGGGCGCGCCTCAGAAGGTCTCGAGGGTTCGACGAAAGATTTGGCGACGTTCGCTCGCCAGTGGGTGACGCCGTCGCTCATTCCGGTGTCGCGACGCGATCGAACCGTGCAGGCATTTTTACCCGAACTCAGTGGCGTCGTCCCGGGATGGGGTCGCTTCAACCCGTGTCCCTGGGGACTCGGTCCCGAAGTGCGCGGCGAGAAGTCGCACTGGATGGGCGAGTGGCCACCGTCGTCCTTCGGGCACTTCGGCCGCAGCGGCGCAATGGTGTTGATCAACGCCGACGAGGGTCTCGTCCTCGTGGCCACGAGCACCGTGGAGTTTGGCGCGTGGGCCAACGAATTTTGGCCCGCGTGGACTACGCGCGTGCGCCAGTGGGCCACGACCTCGTGAGTGGCGCCATGGTGCGCGTGGGTCTGGATCTGGATGGATCGCTCGAGTCGATGAACAACTCAATGCAGGACCTGGCGACGGCGCTGAGTGAGCGCGGTGACCTGGCGCTCGTGCGCTTTCGCACGTCGTCGCGACGCGCGGCGAGTGACGAGGCGCGATTGGCGTTGCGCAGTTTTTGGATCCCGTGGTGGCGACGCAGTCGCGGTCGGTCCATCGACACGATGTTGGCACCGGTCGACGTGGTCCACGTGGCTGGTCCGGCGACGCCGCCCACGAAGAACGTGCCGTTGTTGATCACGGTGGACGACCTACGTCCTTTGCGCAGCGAGGAACGAACGCATCAGCGCGTAGTCCAGTTGCAGCGCGCCGTGGGCCGGGGGGCGGTGCTGGTCGTCTCGAGTCGCGCCGCGCGACACGAAGTGATGGCGGCGCTCAATCTCGAACGCGCGGAGATCGTCGTCGTTCGACCGCCCGTGGGTCACGTCGACGTTACCCGCTCTGGCACGGCGCTAGTGGTCAGCGTGACGGGGCTCGCGGAGCGATTCGACGCCCTCGCCAAGGACTTGCAATCCTTCGTGCATCGACACGACGCGCAGTTGATCGTCGTGGCCAGCACGACGGTGGGCCAGCGGCTGCGCGCGTCGGGGATCACCGCCGCCATCGTGGAACGGCGCAATTCCGCGAGCGCCTTGGCCCAGGCGCGTTGCGTCGTGCACATCTCGGACGGGGCCCGGTTTCCTTCATTCGCCGTGGCGGCCCTCGCCGCCGAGGTGCCGACCGTAGCGCTGGCGACCGATATCAATCGCGAACTCCTGAACGGAGCGGCCGCCCTCTTGCACCACAATGACGAGGCCGTGGTGACTCTCGAAGATCTGTGGACGAACGACTCGCGTCGGGCGATCCTCATCGCGGCCGGTCGCGCGCGTGCCGCGGACTTCTCGCCGTGGAACGTGGCGTCGGTCTACGCCGCGTTGTACGCCGACGTTGCGCAACGGAGTTCCGTGTGACGCGCCGTATCGTCTTGAGCGTTGATCAGCTCTATCGACCCCAGCCAGGGGGCATCGGCTCGTACGTCCGCGGGTTGGTCGAGGGGCTGCTCACCGTGGGCGAAGGTCTCGAGATTATTGGCGTGGGACCGCGCTCGCGACCACCCGCCGTGCGTCAACTCGGCATCGAGATCGCGACGACACCCCTTTCACTTCGCCTCTTGACGCAGCTGTGGCCCCACTACGCCTTTGGCGTCCCTGGCGACGCCAACGTTGTACATGCGACGTCGGTCGCGGGACCCTTCGGCGGGGGCGCGGCGCGCGCCGTGCACTCGGTGACGATGCACGACTTGTTGTGGCGCGACGAACCCGACTCGTCGACGCCGAACGGCATCCGATTTCACGAAGCGCGTCTACAGTTCTTGTTGCGCGCTGAGCACTTGCGCATCATCACCACCTCGCCGCGTCTGGGCGTGCGGCTCTTTCAGATCGGTATCGATCCGGACCGGATCCGCTTCGCGCGCCTGGGAGTGGACGACACGGTGGTCGCCGCGGCCGACCGTGAACAGGTGCGCGTGGCGCTGTTGGGTCACGGCGTGCAGGGCCCCTTTACCTTCTACGCCGGAACGCGCGAACCGCGCAAGAACGTCGAGCGTTTAGTGCACGCGCATCGCGCGGCGCGCCGCATTCAACCCGAGTTGGGTCCCCTGGTGCTGGCGGGTCCCACGGGCTGGGGTCAAGTCGACACCGCCGACGCGGTGATCCTCGGCTTAGTGGACCGTTCGCTCCTCCTTGGTCTGTACCGCGACGCCACGGTGTGCGCGTACGTGCCGCGCGCCGAGGGGTGGGGCCTTCCCCCTGTCGAGGCGCTGCACGCCGGATCGCGCGTGGTGGCGTCGCGCAATTGTCCCAGTATCGAGGGCAACGCCGAAGCGGTGCTCGTAGACCCGTTAGTCGAAGAGTCCATCGTCGAAGGTTTGATCGCGGTCCTGGATCAAGGTGACGATCCCTTGAGTCGCGAACGTCGCCGAGCGTCGGTGGCGGAAATGACCTGGCACAACTGCGCCCTCGACCACCTCAAGGCCTGGCTGTGAGGATCACCCTGGACACCTCGGCGGTCCCGGTCCAGGCCGCGGGTGCCGGACGTTACGTGTTCGAATTGGCGCGACGCCTACCGGGACGCGGGCTCGACACGACCCTCGTGACGCGCCGCGGTGACGATCAACGATGGCGCGAATACTCGCCGGACGCCCGCGTGGCGCCGCGAGTGCCGCGCGCGCGAGTGTCGCGACTGCTCTACGAGGCGACACTGCTCGGGACGTCCGACGTCGCGCGCTCGGCCGACGTGTGGCACGGGCCTCACTACACGATGCCGCGCCGCGGCACCACGCCCAGTGTCGTGACCATCCACGACATGACCTTCTTCACGAACCCCGAATGGCACGAGCGCGCCAAGGTCGCGTTCTTTCACCGCGCCATCACCTACGCGGCGTCGCACGCTCGGGCGATCATCTCGGTGAGTGAGTACACCGCGCGCCTCATCGACGAACTCCTCGTGGGGCACGCCCCGGTGATCGTGGCCCCCCTCGGCGTCGACCTGCGGCGATTTAACCTTGACGCCGGGGGTGACGAGGACGTCTTAGAACGTCACAACTTGTTGACGCCGACGACGTATTTCCTGTTCGTGGGCACCTTCGAACCCCGTAAGGGTATTGACGTCCTCCTCGACGCTTTCGTTGACGTGGCCCAGGAGGACCCCGAGGTCGAACTGTGGTTGGCCGGTCAACACGGCTGGGGCGTCGAGCAAGTGGAGGCGCATCTGTCGACGCACCCGGCGGCCGGACGGATCCGCCGCCTCGGATTCGTGCCCGACGAGGCCCTGGCCCCGTTGCTGCGCCAGTCCAAGGCCGCGGTCTATCCCTCGCGGGGCGAGGGATTCGGTCTCCCGGTTCTCGAAGCGCTGGCCTGCGGCGTGCCGGTGGTGACTTCGCGCGACACCGTGATGCAAGAGGTGGCCGGACCCGCTGCGACCTTGACGACAGTCGGATCGGCACCAGACTTAGCGAGCACGCTGATTGGTTTGCTCAGCCAGACGCCCGAGGAGCGCGCCGTCATCGCCCGGGTGGGGCGCGATCGGGCCGAGACGTTCACTTGGGAGCGTTGCGTCGATCAGCATCTCGTCGCCTACCATCTTGCACGAGGAGAGTGACGTGCGCGCTTTTATTACCGGAGGCCAGGGATTCGTTGGTGGTCACTTGGCGCATCACTTGATCGACGCGGGTGACGAGGTCGTAGTGGCCGATCGAGAGTGCGACGTCACCGATCGGTCCGCCGTCGCGGCCGCGTTGAGCGAGTCGCGTCCCGAGGTGATCTACCACTTGGCGGCCATGACCAGCGTGGCTGATTCGTGGTCGCAGCCCAACGAGTACACACGCGTGAACGTTCTGGGCACCGCCCACGTGCTCGACGCCGCGCACGAAGTCGTGCCCGAGGCGCGCGTGATGCTCGTGAGTTCCGCCGAGGTCTACGGCATCGTGCGCGAGGAGGACCTACCCCTCAGCGAAACGGCGCCCACGGTACCGGCCAATCCCTATTCCACCAGCAAGCTCGAGGCTGAACTCGTGGCCCGTGAGGCGGTGAGGTCGCGACACCAGAGTGTCGTGATCGCCCGACCGTTCAACCACATCGGACCCGGACAGTCCACTTCGTTCGTCGTGCCGGCATTGGTGCGACGACTCTTCGACGCTAGCGCCGAGGGTCGCCACTTCATCTTCGTGGGCGACCTCAGTACGCGTCGAGATTTCAGCGACGTGCGCGACGTCGTCCGGGCCTACCGACTGTTGAGCGAATGGGGTCGACCCGGCGAGTCCTACAACGTGGCCTCGGGCCACGACGTGGCCCTGGTGGACGTGGCCGAGGAGATCCGTCGGCGAATCAATCCGAATGTCGAACTCCTCGTCGATCCCGAGTTGTTGCGTCCCGTGGAGATGCCGGTAAGTCGCGGAAGTTTTCAAAAGCTTCACGACGCGACGGGCTGGGAACCAACGTATTCACTCGCGCGTTCACTCGACGACGTCATCGCGAGCGAACGCGCCCGCTAGCACGCAACATCGACGTCACGTCCGTGAAAAAACACCTCACCACGCATCGGCGACACGAGGCGCGGGCCCAAGAGAACTAGCCTTGACGTACTGATGGAATCCCGTGCTCCGGCCGTTGTTGCCGTCGTCGTTACCACTGGTCCGGGCCCCGGCCTCGAAGCCGCACTGGCCTCGATCGTTGCCCAGGACTATGAGGAGCTCAGCCTGCTCGTCGTTGCGAACGGGTCCCACGAACACGTCGCGGCACGCGTCGCCGCGGTTGCGCCGAACGCCTTCGTGCGGGTACTCGAACACAATCGTGGTTTCGCGGCCGCGTGTAATGAGGCGTCGGTCATGGTGGAGGGATCCGCCTTCTTCTTGTTCTGTCACGACGACGTGCGACTCGACCCCGAGTGCGTCGGACTGATGGTCGAGGCGGCGTTTCGTACCAACGCGGGCATCGTCACGCCGAAATTCGTCAACTACGAGGACCCGCTGATTTTGTTGCACGTGGGCCAGACCTGCGACCGATTCGGGGTCGTGCGCGATCGGGTGGAGAACGGCGAGATCGACCACGGACAACAAGACCTCGAACGCGACGTCTTCGTGGCGCCCGGTGGCGTCACCCTAGTGCGCACCGACTTGTTTCGTACCCTTCGCGGCTTCGACCCACTGATCCCCATCATCGGCGAGGACCTCGACCTGTGTTGGCGCGCGCAGGTCGCCGGCGCGCGCATCGTGGTGACGCCCCAGGCTCGCGCAGCCCATCGCGAGACCGTCGCCAGTGGCGAGCGCACCGTCACCGCGCGCGGCACGCGCCACGCGTCGCTGTCGCTCCTGCAACGTCGCCATCAATTGTTGGTGGTCGCGACGGGCTGGCGCTTTTCTCGCGCGTTACTCACCATGGCCACGTTGCTCGTGATGGATATCATGGAGTTGTTTTTGGCGTTGCTGGGTTGCGACAGCGACCGCGTGAGTGCGATCGTCGGATCCTGGGCCTGGCTTTTTGGGCATCGACGTCGCATTCGCGAACGACGTCGACAAAGAAAGACGACGCGGGTCCTATCGGACGCGCAATTGCTGCGCCTCCAAGACGTTGGCGCGAGTCGTCTCACTCGATTCTTCCTGGTCCTCCTGCGCGAGGGTCTTGAGAGTGCGCGCGGCATCCTGCCCGCACCCCTTGCCGAAACCGAGGGACCCAGCGGTGAGACCGAGGACGGCGTCGGGTTCGCCGCGGCGTTCGCCGAGGACGAAGTCTTTGACGAGGGACTCGAACTCAACGACGAGCGTCTGCATCCGACACGGTTCTTGACCTCGTTTCGCTCTCAGGCCGTCGTCGTCGTGGTAGTGGCGCTGCTCTGGGCGATGGGCGCGCGCAATCTGATGGCCATGCACCTGCCCCTCATTGGACGTCTGGCGCCCCTGGACTCGTGGTGGACCACGTGGCGACACTTCTTCGCGTCCTGGTCGCCCAACGGTGTGGGGAGCGGCGCGCCGGGCTCACCGGGATACGGCATCTTGGGCTTCGCGGGTACGTTCGTCTTCGGACGCATGTGGGTGCTGCCCCGTCTGGCGCTGATCGGTGCGGTTCCTCTCGGGGCGTTCGGAGTGGCGCGACTGTTGCAGGGGCGTGTCTCGAACCGCGCTCGTGTGGCGGCAACCCTGTCTTATTTGGCGCTGCCGACCGGGCTCAACATGATCGGTCAGGGTCGTGTCGACGTCCTCGCCGTGGTGGCGGGACTGCCCTTCATCGTGCGCCGACTCTTCGACCTCCTGCGCGTCTCGGGATTCCAATCGACTCCCTACGGCGATCCGGCCGCGTTCGGTCACCGTGGCTGGCGCACCACCGAAGCCGGTCGGCGCATGAGCACGATCATGGTGATCGCCGCCGTCAGCGCCCTAGCGCCGGCGACGCTCGTCGTCGTCGCCCTCATCGTCGTGGGAGTGACGCTGTCACGATGGCTCGAGCCTGACGACGCGGTCGCGACGCGGCCGTGGCGACTACTGGGCTCGATCTTGTTCAACGTCGCTGTCTTCTTGTTGCCCTTGACCGTCGACACCGCCATCGCCGGACGCCAGGCGTTCTCAGTCTTCGGTGACGCGCGCGGACCGTGGTCGATTCCCTCGTTCACGAGCCTCCTGCGCGGGGCGGACGGGGGATTCGGTAATGGGTGGTGGGGCTGGCTCTGGCCCGCACTGGCACTGGTCGCGCTGCTCCTGGCGCGCCAGGTACGTCGCTCCATCGCCGCCAAGGGCGCCGTCATTTCGACGCTGACATTGCTTCTCATCACCGTGAGCGATCACCACTGGCTGGGTTCATTCACGCCGGACCTCGACGTCCTCCTCGTGCTCTACGGCGTGATGATCGCCATGATGGTCGGACTCGCGGTGGCGGCCCTGGAAAACGACGTGCGCTCGGCGGGTTTTGGTTGGCGACAGGTGTGCGCGGTGCTGTCGGTCGCGGCCCTGGTGGTCGCGCCGTTGGTCTGGCTGGTGTCCTTGGGCAGTGGCCGATTCGACCTTCCAACTTCTAGCGTCGCCGAATCGCTCTCGACCCTGGCGCCCCCCAAGGCGACGCAGTATCGCGTCGTGTGGCTGGGCGACCCCTCCGTCTTGCCGGTGCCGGGGTGGACCGTGGCGCCGGGACTCGCCGTGGCGACGTCGATGGACGGCCTGCCGGGCGGCAACACACTGTTCTCGCCGCCGACGCCGGGAACCGCCAGAGTCGTCATCGCTGCGGTGAAGACGGCCCTCGAAGGACGCACGGTCAATCTCGGCTCCTTGTTGTCGCCAGCGGGCGTCGCGGCCGTCGTCGTCTTAGACGCCTCGGCCCCGCAGTTGGCCGGTGTCGAATCCTCGCCGGTGCGCTCGGTCCCCGCAGCGTTGATCCCCTCTCTCAATGCGCAGACTGACTTGGCCCTAGAGCTCTCGACGTCGACTGTCCAGGTCTACGCCAACGCCCAGTTCTCCGGTATCGTGCGAGAGCGCTCGTCCAAGGCCGCGCCGTGGACGTCGGTCCTCTCGGCGAAGTCCAACTCCGGGCCCCTTGTCGGAGGCGACCAGGTCGAAGTCGGTCTCGCCCCGGCCAGCGCATTCTCACTCCGCGTGCAGCACCACACCCTGGCCGTCAGCTCGCTCGATGGCTGGGCGGGTGCCTACAACGTGCCGGCGTCGTCTACTCCGGCCGTGGGTACCTTGCAACTGCACTGCTTCCCGTGGAATGGGCTACTAGCCACCTTCACGTTGCTGACGTGGTTGATCATCTGGCTCGGTTTTGGCTGGGTGCAGCGGCTTGAATGGCTTTTCACTGGTCGGCGCCGCGCTCGTCACGCGCGTTCGGCGCGCACAACCACCCGCGAGGACCTACGTGCGTAAGTCGGGTCTCCTCTCCTTGGCGGCTGTGGTCGTCGGTGTCGCTCTGGTCGGCGTGCTCAACAACACGGGCGCGGTGAATAACGCCGTGGTGAATCCGTCGGCGACGGGGCCGAGCGCCCAGTCGAGTGCGCTGTACTGCACCGGACTCACCAACGCTCGCGGCGCCGTACGCGGCGTCGTGACCTTCTTGAACACGACCAACGTGACGCGCCACGTAGTGGTGCACGCGGTGGCGACCGGCGCGCGTTCGGCGGTAGCGACCGCGTTGACTCTGGCGCCGTACGCGCGACAGAGCGTGACGCCGACGAATTTGCTCGTGGGCCAGACCTACGCGCTCTCGGCGCAGATTGACGGCGGCGGCGTGAGTGCCGAGCAGGTGGTGACCCGTTACGGTACGCAGTCGCCATGTACGAGCGCGGGGGTCACGACGTGGTACGGATCGGGCTTTGACGCCACGGTGAATTCCAAGGCGATATTGAGCGTGTACAACCCGACGGCGACCGCCGCGGTGTTCAACGTCACGACGTTCTCGAAGGGGGGCTACCTCGCGCCGGCGCAACTGCAGGGCGTCACCGTCGGGCCGCACTCGGAACTCGCACTCAATCTCGGTAACGAGATCGTCGCCACATCGAACTTCGGCGTGCAAGTAGTGGTGTTGCGCGGTTCGCTGGTTGTCGTGGGTGATCAGATCTCGCACTCGATCTCGTCAATGAATTACGGAACCGATGTTTTGGCCACGACGGGAACGTTTCCCCTCGTGACGACCGCCAATACCGCCACGTCCGAAGTTCGCGTCGCCAATCCCAGTGCATCGGCCGCCACGGTCAAGTTCACGGTGAAACTCGCGAAGTTCACCGTCGCTCCGCAGTCCACGACGATTGCCCCGTACCACAGCGCGCTGATTACCATCACGCCCAACACGGCCATTCCCGCGGCGGGCGAGGCCTCGTTGACCATGACGTCGACCCAGCCAGTGGACGCGACCCTGGCGACGGGGACGAGCAACGGGTTGAGCTTCAGTCCTCTCGGTACTCCCGCGTCGCGCGTGGTGCTCGCCGACGTGACCGGCGCGGGATTTGGCGAAGCCACGCTCACCAACGCCACCGACAAGTCGACAGACGTCACCTGGACGCTGCTGCGTCACGGGGCGCTCGCTTCGACGGGCGCCACCTCGGTCAGCGCGGGCCACACGGTGTCACTCGGTCAACTGTTGAACGGTCGCGCGAAACTAACGAGCGCGACGTTGATCCTCACGGGCACCACCCCGTCGCTCGTGGTGAACGCCATCCTCAACACGACGCCCGTGGGCGTGACGATGGCGGCGGCGTTAAACGGCGGGTAGGGTCGGCGGTTGCCAGGTGGGCACGGTGGCGGGCACCGGGGCCGGGCTGGGCGCCACGTTCCCGTTCGATCCGTTCGACGAGTTGTCCGAGTCCTTGCCGGTGTGCTTACGAAGTCCGAGCGCGCTGACCGTCCGGGTACCGACCGGGTGCACCGGCTCGCCGTGAGCCTCGTCGATGAGTTGTGCGGCGGCCTCGCCGTCGATGGTCTCGTGCTCGAGCAAGGCGCGCGTCAATGATTCGAGACCGCGACGATGCAACGTCAAGACTTCGATGGCGCGGGACTCTTGCTCGCGCAAGATGCGTTCCACTTCGTCGTCGATGATCTGTGACGTGTGGTCCGAGTAGTCGCGCGTGTGCATCAGATCCTCACCCAAGAAGACCTGGTTGTTCGCTCCCCAGGCCATCGGTCCAATCTCCTTGGACATGCCCCACTCTCGCACCATGCGTCGAGCGAGCTCGGTGTTACGTTGCAGGTCGTCGGCGGCGCCCGTGGACAGGTCACCGTAGACGAGTAACTCGGCGACGCGTCCGCCCATGCGCATGCACAGCGAGTCCTCGAGGTGTTGGCGCGACATGATGTAGCGATCTTCTTCGGGCAGGGTCATCGTGACCCCGAGCGCCATTCCGCGAGGAATGATGGTGATCTTGTGTAGGGGGTCGGTCTTGTCGAGCACGTAGGCCAAGAGCGCGTGGCCCGACTCGTGAAAGGCGATGCGCTCGCGCTCGTCGTCGTGCAGGACCATCGAATCACGCTGCTGGCCCATCATGACGCGATCGCGCGCACTCTCGAAGTCCTCCATCGAGATGGTCTCGGAGTGTCGACGTACCGCGTGTAGGGCCGACTCGTTGACGAGGTTCGCGAGGTCCGCACCGCTCATTCCCGGCGTCCCGCGTGCCACCATCTCCAGTGACACCGTGGCATCCATCGGTTTACCCTTGGAGTGCACCTCGAGGATAGGCAGACGTTCATCGAGGTCCGGCAACGGGACGACGATTTGACGGTCGAATCGCCCCGGGCGCAACAGCGCCGGGTCCAGAACGTCGGGTCGGTTGGTCGCGGCGATCACCACGACGCCTTCCGCCGGGTCGAAGCCGTCCATCTCGCTGAGCATCTGGTTGAGGGTCTGCTCGCGCTCGTCGTGACCGCCGCCGACCCCCGCACCACGCTTGCGTCCAATGGAGTCGATCTCGTCAATAAAGACAATGGCGGGGGACTGCTTACGCGCGGTCGAGAAGAGGTCGCGCACGCGGCTCGCGCCGACGCCCACGAACATCTCCATGAAGTCCGATCCCGAGACGGAGAAGAAGGGCACGCCCGCTTCACCGGCGACGGCGCGCGCGAGCATCGTCTTACCGGTCCCGGGAGGGCCGACCAACAAGATGCCCTTGGGGATCAGTGCCCCCATCGCGGCGTACCTCGCGGGGGTCTTCAAGAACTCCACGACTTCGTTGATCTCTTGTTTGACCCCGAGGTAACCCGCGACGTCGGCGAAGGTCGTCGTAGGACGGTCCTGGTTGAACTGCTTGGCCTTGGAGCGACCCACGGACATCATTCCGTTCATCTGGCCGCGCGCCTGGCGCGACAAGAAGATCATGAACCCGCCAAAGATCAAGATCCAGATGATGTAGGGCAGGAGAGTGGCGGCCAGGCTCGAGGGATTGGCGAAGGTGACCGACACGTTGTCCGTGCGCAGCGTCGTGATCTCGTCACTCAGCACCGGCACGGGGCCGTTGGTGGTGTAGTTGGTTCCGTCGGACAGCTGACCCGTCAACACACCCGAGTTGTTGTTAATGCTGGCCGAGATCACCTTTTGTTCGTGCGCGTAGGTCAACAAGTTGGAGTAATTGACATTCTTGACGATCTTGGACGAAAAGAACGAGTTGATCACGATAAAACCGAGGATGAAGAAGATGATGGCGAACATGAATACTCGTCGACGCGCGTCGGGCGGCATGGGATTTGGTCCACCCGGCACGTACTTGCGCCAGTTGTTCTGTTCTGGGGGAGGCATTGTCACTTTTCTAATCTAGAGGCGGTGAGCGACACCCGTTTCTCGGATCCTGTGCAAAACCCTTGGCTTGTTAGCGTGAGGGGTAGTGACGGACACGGATCTTAAGAATCAGCCTCGGGTCGTGGCCATCATTGCCATGGCATTCGCGGGTTTTGTGCTGGGCCAAATCGTGGCCACCGTGCTCGACGCGCTGCTCGTTGCGGCCACCCACTATCCGGGCGGGGTGAACGCGTTATCGAAGGCGAGCGAGCCGCCCTGGTGGTCAAATGTCGTGGGATTGGCGGGACTTTGGGTGGGCTTCGCGCTGGCCATTTACTTGGCGCACCACCGCGGTGGGTTACGGCCCCTGGAGGGAGCGTGGCGACCGCGGCGCTACGACGGGCTCTTCATCGTGCTCGGTGTCGCGTGTCAGATCGCCGTGGGAGTCGCCTACACGCCGTTCCACTTTAAGAATATGAACACCCCGGTGAACCACATCTTCGGGGCGGCGCACGGACCCCAATTTGCTCTCCTGGCGTTCATGACGGTGCTCGGTGCACCGCTCATGGAGGAGTGGCTGTTTCGCGGGGTGGTCTTTCGCTCGCTGGACGCTGGTTTCGCACCGCGATGGGGACGCGCGGGAACGGTCAGTGCCGTCGTACTGAGTGCGCTGATCTTTGCCGCGGCCCACGCCGAGTGGTTGCAGTTCCCCGGGCTCGCGTTCCTCGGAATCGTACTCGCAGTCGTGGTGTACCGCACGCGTCGACTTCTGCCCTCATTTCTCACCCACGCGGGATTCAACGCCTTGACCATGGGCTCGCTCATCTTGCAACGATTGCACCACTGATGCGTCGCCTTCGACTGTCACCGGGGGCGTGGCTCGACCTGGGCGCCGTGCTCGCGGTCATCGTGGTGACGCTGTGGTCGCTGCACCCCAATCTGGTGTTCTCCAACAGTTTGATCACCGGCGGAGACACCGGTGCGCACCTCGCGCTCCCGGCGTTCTTGCGTAGTCAGGGCGACATCTTTCACTTGACGCCGTGGTACCCCGGTTGGTTCGACGGCATGCCCGCCTACACCTATTACTTCGTACTGCCGGACTACCTCGCGGTGCTCGCTAGCTACGTCATTAGTTTCGCCGTGGCCTTCAAACTTGCCACCATCGTGGGGTCGGTCTTGATGCCGATCGGCGCCTACGTCATGGCGCGACTCTTTCGCGCACCGCGCCCGGTACCGGCCGCTTTGGCGTTGGCGACGTTACCCTTCTTGTTCGACGCGAGCTTCACCATTGACGGGGGGAATCTCTTTTCCACCATGGCGGGCGAGTACGCGTTCTCCCTGTCGCTGGCCCTGGCGCTGATCACGATCGGCCTCTTCGCGCGTGGCGTGCGTACCGGGCGCGGGTACTGGTGGGCCGCGATCGGACTCAGTGCCACGTTGGCGTCGCACCTCTTACCCTGGCTGTTCGCGTTGGGGGCTATCGCGGTGATCGTCGTGCTGGAATTGCTACAGCGCCGCGGCTACGGGGACCCACGCGAAGAGCGCACGCCGGGGGACCACGCGCGACCCCTGCGTTTCGCCATCGGCGCGTCACTCATCTCGTTGGCGCTATCGGCCTGGTGGTTGCTCAGCTTCGCCACGACGCAAAATCTCACCAACTCGATGGGTTACTCCAACGATCCGACGCACACGGTGCACCAGATCTTCACCACGCTTGGCTGGTGGACGAGCACCGGGGCCGCGGCGGGAGACCGCTGGGTGATCATCTTGGCGGCCCTCGCGGTGGTGGTGGCGGCCGTGGTGCGCGACCGTTTGGGCATGGTGCTCTCGCTCGTCACCCTGGCGTCGCTCGTGGCGTATATCTACGACCCTCAGAGCGCCATTTGGAATGAACGACTCGTCCCCTTCTGGTTCGTTGGCATCCACCTCTTGGCCGGATGGCTGGTGGGCTACGGCGCGTGGCGATGGGTGCAACGACAGCGTCGCATCGACCTGGTGTTGCAGTACAGCGACGAGCACAGCGACGGCGACACGGTGGCCCCCTCGTGGCGCGAGGAATGGGGCGAGCGGATTCACACCTCGCGGGTGGTGAACGCCACATCAGTGGTCATCCTGGCGGGGTTGCTTTCCACGGTGCCCGGACTGATCCCCGGCGTGGCGCGCACGCTGCACCTCAATACCACCGGTAACCAGGTCACCAGTTGGGCGCAGTACAACTACTCGGGGTATCAGGGCAAGGCCGCGTGGCCGGAGTACCACGATCTCATGACCACCATGGCCAGTATCGCCGCGCGCTACGGATGCGGGCGCGCGATGTGGGAGTACAACTCGGGCGAAGGTCGCTTCGGAACGCCCGAGGCCCTGATGCTCCTGCCGTACTGGACGAACAACTGCGTGGATTCGATGGAGGGGCTCTTCTTCGAATCGTCGGCGACGACCCCGTATCACTTCCTCGATCAGGCCGAGTTGAGCGCCAATCCGAGTGACCCCCAAGTCGGACTCAACTACGGTACGCTCAACGTCTCCGAGGGCGTCGCGCACTTGCAGTTACTCGGCGTCAAGTACTACATCGCCTACTCGCCAGCGGCGATTGCTCAGGCCAGGGATGACGCGTCACTCACCTTGGTGGCCAAGACCAAAGCCTGGCCGAGTCCCGGAGCGCAGTGGTACATCTACCTCGTCAAGAAGAGTCCGATGGTGCAGGCCTTGACGCACGAACCCGTGGTCGTGGCCGGGCTCTCGAGTCGCGTCGCGTGGCTCAACGCCAACGAGACGTGGTGGTTGGATCCGACGTCGTGGGACGTCCCGTTGGCGAGCAGTGGGCCCGCGTCGTGGCCCCAAGTGAGCGCCGCCAATCGTGCCTACACGTCGCCGACGCTGGCGAGCGTGAAGGTCACCGACGTTGTCCAGACGACGCAGTCCATCAAATTTCACGTGTCGCGCGTGGGCGTGCCAGTGTTGGTGAAGATCTCGTACTTCCCCCGCTGGCAGGCCACGGGTGCGACGGGGCCCTACCGGGTCAGTCCGAATCTCATGGTGGTGGTGCCCACGTCGACGACCGTCTCGCTCACCTACGTCGCGGGTTCGGCGGTGACGTTGGGCAATCTCGTGACCGACGCGGCGGCGCTGGTCGGCGTGATGGTGGCGGTACTGGCGCTACGAAGGCGGCGGCGAGCTCGACGGTAGGATGACCAGTCATGGACACCTCGCTGATCTTCAAGGCCTACGACGTTCGCGGGACCTACCCTGATCAACTCAACGAAGCGGTAGCGCGCGCAACCGGTTCGGCCTTCGCGACCTTTGTGGGTGGGCCCTCGATCGTCGTGGCGCGCGACATGCGTCCGTCGGGCCCCAGTCTCGTGGCCGCCTTCGCCGAGGGTGCGCGCCGCGTCGGTGTGGAAGTTGTCGACATCGGTCTGGCGTCCACCGACCTGCTCTATTTCGCCTCGGGTCACCTCGATTCGCCCGGCGCGATGTTCACCGCGTCACATAATCCCGCCCAATACAACGGCATCAAGATGTGTCTAGCCGGCGCCAAGCCGATCGGTCTGGAGACGGGTCTGGCGGATATCGAGAAGATGGCGAACGACTTTTTCGCCGCTCCGGCGTCAGGCGAATTGGCCGCCATGAGGGAAGGCGACGTCCTCGCGGCATGGGTGCGCCACGTGCACTCCTTCATCGACATCTCGGCACTGCGTCCCCTCAAGATCGTGTGCGACACCGCCAACGGCATGGGCGGTTATGTCGCGCCGCTGATCTTTGAGGGCCTTCCCTTTGACGTCGAGATCATGTACCCCGAACTTGACGGGACGTTCCCGAACCATCCGGCGGACCCGCTCAACCCCGCGAACATCGTGGATTTGCAGAAGCGGATCATTGAGACCGGAGCCGACATTGGTCTCGCCTTCGACGGTGACGCCGATCGGGTCTTCCTCATCGACGAAAAGGCCCAGGGCATCAGTGGTTCGACCACGACCGCGATGGTCGCGGCGCGCCTGCTCGACCAGAATCCGGGTGCCACGATCCTCTACAACGTGATTTGCTCCAAGTCGGTGCCCGCCGTCATCGCTGAACACGGTGGCGTCGGGGTGCGCACGCGCGTGGGCCACAGCTACATCAAGCAAGTCATGGCCGAGACCAACGCCGTCTTTGGCGGCGAGCACTCGGGTCACTATTACTACCGCGACAACTATCGCGCCGACTCGGGGATCATCACCGCGATGCTCGTGCTCGAACTCTTGAGTAATTTTGACGGCCTACTGTCAGAGCTGGTGGCACCCTTCAACCGCTACGCGGCCTCGGGCGAGATCAATACGGTCGTGGACAATCCCATCGAAACGGTGGCGAAGATCTCCGCGCAACTGCGCAACTCGGGCGCCCAGATCGATGAGCTCGATGGGTTGACCGCGGACTACGGCGACTGGTGGTTTAACCTACGTCCCTCCAACACCGAACCGCTGCTGCGCCTCAACGTGGAGGCGGCGACGGACGCGGAGTGCGCGCGTCACGTCGACGAAGTTGTTGCCTTGATTCGGAGCAACTGATCATGGCCCTCGACACTTTCTTGCTGGACTTGCTCGAAGATCCGGCGGATCACGGACCCCTACGGTACGTCGCGTCCCTCGACGTGTTGTACAACCCTCGTACGCGCCGCGCCTACGAGGTGAAGGATGACATCCCGGTCCTTCTCACTGGTGAAGCGCGCGACGTCGAGGAGGCCGAGCACGAGAAAATCATGGGCGACCCCACTGGGCGCAATACGGGGCGTCCCTAGCTAACTCGGTCTTTGTAGTGTGACGTCGCACCTGTTCGAAGGACAGGAACGATACCTGCGCGTGGCGGCGGTCGTCTTGTTGTCGCCCTTCTTTGCCACGATGCTCAAACGCTTTTGTCGACGTGCGCCACTGGCGAGTGGGCACGGCCACGCGCACTACTCGCCCTGGGTATTCTCGCCATGGCGATCCGTCTGATCCGTAGTGAGTCGGCGGGCGATCTTCGAATTCTCGCGGCCACGGGAGCCAGTAGCCGAACTCGGCGTCACCTGACCGGGGCGACCGCCGGCGCACTGGCTCTCGTCGCGGCTATTGCGGGTACCTCCGCGGCCGACCTGGCCATGATTGGCTTTGGTCGAACCAGCGCCCTGGACGGGATCAGTTCGTTGGCGTCGGTTCCCGTAGCCAACTTGCTAGCCATTTCGGTGGCGACGATTGTCGGATCGCTCACGGCGTGGCGCGAACCCAAAGGTGTTTCCGCTCAGGTGATTCAGTGATTTCGAGACGTTAACGACTCACGAGACCACTGAATCAGTCGAGTCGTTCGATGATCATGGCCATACCCTGGCCGCCGCCGACGCACATGGTTTCTAAGCCGTAACGTCCTCCGGACTCCTCGAGGGAATGCAGCAGCGTCGTCATGATGCGCGCTCCCGTCATGCCGAAGGGATGTCCGAGAGCGATCGCGCCGCCGCGCACGTTGAGCTTTTCCAGGGGAACTCCCAGGTGTTTCGCGCTCGGGAGGACCTGGGCCGCGAACGCCTCATTGATCTCCACCAGGTCGATGTCGTCCATTGTTAGTCCAGCGCGCGCGAGCGCCTGGCGGCTCGCCTCAATCGGCCCGAGCCCCATGATTTCGGGGTTGAGACCGCTCAGGCCCGACGAGACGACGCGCGCTCGTGCTCGGATGCCGAGTTCCTTGGCGCGAACGTCGCTCATCACGACGACCGCCGCTGCGCCGTCGTTGAGGGGACAGGCATTGCCCGCCGTGATCGTTCCGTCGGGTCGAAAGACCGGTGCGAGGCCGGCCAGGCGCTCGAGCGAAGTGTCGGCGCGCGGGCCGTCGTCGGTGTCGATGACGACGCCGTCGCCACGGGTGACGGGAATGATCTCGCGGGCGAAGAAACCGTTGCGTTGATGGGTCACGGCGAGTTCTTGACTACGTAGGGCGAACTCGTCCATTTCGCCGCGACTGACGTTCGCGAGTTGCGCGACGTTCTCCGCGGTTTGGCCCATGGCGATATAGATGTCGGGCAGGCCCACCGGTGGGCTCCAGGGGGTCGAACCGGCGAGGGAACGTTCGAGACTGCGTTGGCGGGCGGCGCCAAATCGGGAATTGGCGGCCGCGTCGACGTCGGCCATCCCCGCGGCGAAACGCGAGATCGTCTCGACGCCGGCGGCGACGAAAACGTCGCCTTCGCCGGCACGAATGGCGTGCGCGGCCATGCGAATGGTCTGCAGCGAGGAGGAGCAGTAGCGATTGACCGTCACGCCCGGCACGTCGTCGAGGTCCGCGAGCACCGCAATCACGCGCGCCAGATTGAAACCACTCTCGCCCGCTGGTTGGCCACAACCCACCAAGAGGTCTTCGACCATGTGGGGATCTAGTTCAGGCACTTGTTCGAGGACTTGACACACGACGTAGGCCGTGAGGTCGTCGGGACGTTCGTCGACGAGCGATCCCTTGAAGGCGCGCCCGATGGGGGTGCGTCCGGCGGCGACGAGGACAGCCTCGGCCATGTTGGACGCCCTACTTCAGTTGCAGCGGACCGGCGTCGTCGAAACCTTGACGAACACCTTGTCCCGCGCGTCGACGTAACTGCTCGGGTTCGAACAGCATCCAGTATGCGTTGCGCGCGTGCTTGCGTGATCGATTCTCAAACACACTGGCGAGTACCTTGGGATCGGTGGCCTCGTCTTCGTGGACGAAGACCTCGAGGATGGGGGTCGCCGTCAGCAGTTGGGCTTGCATGATGCCCATGGCGGCTTCGTGCGCGCACTGTTTATCGATGGGGGCGGAGCCCGGCATTCCCAGGGCGACGACGATCGCGCACCCGTCCTCCTCGATCAGGTTCATGGCCGCGACCGCGAGATCCTTGAATCCCGGTACGGTCTTGGCGACGACCTTGAAGATCTTGTTGAAGCCCGGACAGATTGCGAGTTCGTCGCAGGCCGCCTGGCCCATGTCATAGCGAGCGAACATGGTATCGACGACGCCGATGAGAACCTTGGGCGCCTTCTTCGAAGACTTCTTCTTCGAAGACTTCTTCTTCGAACTCTTCTTCTCGGAGTTCTTTTTCGCCATCATGCTCCCATCGTTGAGTTAAGTCTAGAGATAGGCCGCGTCAAACCATGTAATTCGTGCCGTGCGACTCCGGAAGGGTGAATCCGTGTCGCTCCAGATCGTGTTCCCAGCGCTTGATGAGTGTTTCGAGGACAAAAACGCGCGCGAAGGGCTTGTCTTCGGCGGCCACGAGGTCCCAGTGCGCGTGGGAGTGATCAGTCCATCTGATCATGTCCTTGATGGCGTGCAGGTACTGGGGGCGCAGCGAACGGTTGTGCCAGTCGTCGGGGGTGAGCTTCCATTGTTTGGCCGGGTGCGCCGCTCGATCGTTGAACCGTCGAAGTTGTTCGTCCTCCGAGATCTGTAACCAGAACTTGACGAGGGTGACGCCGTCGTGCACCAGCGCATTTTCGAAATCGACGATCTCCTCGGCGGATCGTTGCACGTCGTCGGCGTCGATGAGCTGGTCGACTCTTTCCACCAAGAGTCGTCCGTACCAGGAACGGTCGAATACGGACATCTCGCCCTTACCCGGCAGCGGGGGGCCGAAGCGCCAGAGAAAATGGTGGCGCAGTTCCTCGGCAGTGGGGGGTCCGATCGGCACGACGCGCACGTGACGAGGGTCCAGCCCGTTGGTAAGACGTCGAATCGCTCCGCCCTTTCCGGCGGCGTCGAAGCCTTCGAACAGGACCAACAGTCCTGGCGCATTGGGTGCCGGACCGAGCAGGCCGGCGCTGAAGAGTCGAAGGTGCAGCAGACGCCTCTGGGCGGCGACGATGCGCTTATCCGATTCCTCGCGCGAGAGCGACTGCGAGAGATCGAGATCATCGAGACGGTTGCTCACGACCTCAGTCTGACACCACCGGGTGGTACTCCATCGTCGAACCGTAGAGGCGGAGGGTTTCGGGGAAATACGGATCGCGCAGGGCTCCGAAGACGTCCCAGCGGCGAACGAAGTAGTCGCGGTCCGCCACCGGGTCGAGTCGTCCCCGGGAGGAGCCGGCGAAGTGCGAGAGGACGACGTCGGGCAGCATCACGACGTGGCGACCCTTGACCTGGCTGCGTAAGCACAGGTCGACGTCGTTCATCACGACCGCCAGGTGTTCGTCCATTCCCCCGAGCTCGACGTATTGCTCACGCGAGACCATTTGCACCGCTCCGGTAACCGCGGCGACGTCACGACGCGCGAGAGCGAAGTCGTCGTCGACGAGGTAGTTGATCCCACGGCGTAAGTGCTGGGGGTAGGGGGCGATGACGATGCCGTCGTGTTCGTGAGTATCGTGCTGGTCAATCAAGGTGACCCCGACGATGCTGACGTCGTCGAGGGACGCGACGGCGACCATTTGCTCCAGCCAGTCGCCAGTACGCACCAGGGTGTCGTTGTTGAGCGTCACTACGTACTCGCCGGTGCACCGCGCGACGCCACGATTGATGATGGCGGCGTAGTTGAAGGGACCCGGAGACGCGACGACGCGATGCGGCGTCGAGCGTAAGTAGGTCAACGTCGAGGCCTCGCTCGAGTCGTTGTCCAAAATGGTGATCGAGTAGTTCGGGTACGAGCTCGCCTCAACGGACTCGACGCACTGACGAAGTAGTTCGACGCGGTCGCGCGTCGGGATGAGGATGTCGATAGTGGGCCACGCCTCGAGTTGGGGCGTCCAGGTGACGACCGACGCCCGTGACGTGGCGTCGACCTGCGCTCGTACGCCGCGACGTTCCAGCGCGTCATGCACCACGCGTCGGGTGTCGCCACTGAGGGTCGCGTCGTGTCGTTCGCTAGGGGTACGGCCGGGCAGCACGAGGGGGGCGTGTCGAAATGTGGCTCGCGCTTCCAAGAGACGCAGGTATAAATCGTGCTCGGCCGCACGTCGCGCGTCGGGCCTTAATCCGTCGGCGCGCGCAACGACGTCACGTCGCAATAGCGCGGGTCGACCGACGACGTTGTAACTGAGGAGACTGTGCGGGCCAATTTCGGGCGGCTTGAGTAGGGGAATGATCGGCGTGTCACCAATTTCGTCGCCGTAGACGACGTCGGCGCCTTCGCCGTACGCGAGCAGCGTCGCGGCGACCTCGTGGCAATCGTCAGCGTCACGCACGATGAGCAGCCACTCCTTCGACGAGGTCAGCGCCGCGCGGAACTTCTCGTCCAGCTCGTGCGGGTCGCTCGAATTCACGACGACGAATTCCACGTCGTCGCTGAGTGGTGGCAGTGATCGCGTGAGCACATTGCGCGCGACGTAGTTCTCGGGAAACGATGTCACGAGGTCCGCGCGACGAGGAACGGGAGCGGGCGGCGTCGGTCGGAGACGCTCCGCCACTCGTCTTCGCAGCGTGTCGTCGCCCAGGAGGGGACCGAGGAGTCGTGCGAACGCGGTGGGGGAGTGCCGGCGTACGGCGCGGTGAAAATCGCGCCAGCGTCGCGCGATCTCTGAGGGCGTGGCGGCCTGGCCGTTCAGGTCGAAGCGTTGGAATGCTGACACGACGACCTTTCGCTGGACCGATGGTCGGGGTCCGACTCATGGCAAATTTACTAGAGATGCGTTGGCCCGTCGCGGTGCGTGGTGATCAGCACAAAGTGGAGGCGGAGATGACCGGCGAGCACCGTGCACGACGGCTATGTTGAGTTCCACAATTGTGCAGTACCCCACTGAAGGTGATATCCATAAGAAAGAGGTTGTCGTGACTGACACCGTCGGAGGGAACACGTCGGCAACGCCCGAACACTCTCTAAAATCGGGGGTCCTAGGGCTCTTCGACTCGGCCATCATGGGTATCGCCGGTTCTGCGCCGGCGTATTCCATATCGGCGACGACGTTCGCCCTCTTCGGTGCCGTCCTCTACGGGGGACCGGGGTCACTGCTGTACTGCGGCTTCTTCATGTTCGGCATCGTCTTCGCGTTCAACTACTTGTCCAAGGCCGACTCGCACGCCGGGGCCGCCTACTCCTGGGTTCGCCGGGCGCTGCACCCCATCCTCGGCTACCTGTCAGGTTGGGCCCTGATCGTCTCGGCGCTGATCTTCATGGTGATCGCGACGTTCCCGGCCGGATCGAACGTGCTGCAGATCTTCTCGAACTCGGCGGCTTCCAATAAGACCCTCATCACGCTCTTTGGCGCCGTGTTCTTCCTCCTCATGGTGGGTGCGGTCGCCGCAGGCGTGACTCTCACGGTCAACGTCCAGATCGCGATGTCGTGCGTGGAGATCGCGTTGTTGCTGCTCTTTGCGGGAATGGCGCTCTTTCACCACCACGTCACGCCGTTCTCGTGGCACTGGTTCTCGCCGTCGGTCTTTCACACCAGCTCGGGCAATACGTTCTTCGCGGGTGCGTTGCTCGCCGCCTTCTACTTCTGGGGTTGGGACGTGACCGCCAACCTCAACGAGGAGACGAAGGCGGGCGTGGTCGACTCACGTAGCAAGTCACGTACCTCGACGTCCGGGATGGGCGGCATCTTGGGGACCGTCGTCGTCTTCTTGTTGTTCGAGGTTTTCACGATCGCCACCAACATGGTGTTGCCGAAGGGTACTTTGACCAACGGGGCGTACTCCGCGGATATTTTGAGCAAACTCGGCCAAGAAGTCGCGCCGGGTTGGTTCGGTCACCTCATCGTGGCCGGTGTCCTCCTCTCGACGATTGCGACGCTCGAGACCACGTTGATCCAGGTGACGCGCACCATGTTCGCGATGGGACGCGACGAGACGTTGCCCGCGTCGTTGGGACACGTGCACGCGGTACGTCGTACGCCCATCATCGCGACGGCGGTCGTGACGATCATCTCTTTGGCGCTCTTCGTCGGCAGCCAGTACATCGGCTCGGTGTCGAACATCTTGAGTGATGGGTATAACGCCATCGGGATCCAGATCTGTATCTACTACGGACTGGCCGGCTATTCCGTAGTCATTTTGTACCGACGGCAACTCTTTAAGTCGGTGAAGAACTTCATCTTCATGGGACTGTGGCCCCTCCTCGGCGCCATTTTCATGTCGGTAGTTTTCGTGAAGGTGATTCCGCCTCTCAACACGACGACCAAGGTGGTCGGACTGGGATCGATGGCGCTGGGTCTCATACCGATGAGTTACTACTGGCTCAGGGGCAATCCGTATTTTCTCATGCCCACCAAGGAGGATCGTCACGCGGTGCTCTTGGAGTTCGAGCAGAACCTCTAAACGCGCGTGCTCTCAGTTGAATTGGATGGGCTTGAAGCGCAGGATGCTGGTGAAGATGGCGAGGTCAATGACGGCGATACCGGCGAGGGACCACGGGACCGCGTGAATCCCGAAGTGCGACACCAACAGACTCACGCCACCGGGTCCAATCACCCCGCCCGCCATCATGGCGAACAAGATGATGGTGACGCCATCGCTGTCGTTCGGTAGCAGTCGCGTGTACCAGAGCAGACCCATCGGAAAGATCGTCGCCAGGGTCAGCCCGAGCACCGGGTACGACACCAGGGCGACGTGATTGGACGTTGCGGTGAGGTCAAGCGCGATCGCCACGACGAGCCCCCCGATTGCGAGACGGGTGTCACTGAAGATGCGATGCAGCGGTCCACCCAGGCTCCGTCCGATCGTCATGCCCACCCAAAAGGCGGCGGTGATGACACTGCCCACCGACGTCGAGAATCCCCCTCGTTGCAGTTGCGAGGACATCCATCCTGATGACGCCGTCTCTAGAGCGACGTAAAAAATGTAGGCGGCGACGAAACTCAACAAAATCGGCCGGCGCTGCTCCTTGTGCGCGCTGATCACGCTCTGCAAGGCCTCGGCCTTGAGCGGAGGCGCGTGCACGCCGCGATTGAACAGTGAGAGGACCACTGCGAGAACGGCGATGCCCACGAAAACACTGGGAAAGTTCCTCGGGTGCGCGACGATGAGGAGCAGCGGACAGATGACGGCACCCAGACCGTACCCCGCGTTCACGAAGCTGAGTCGGTGCGCGCGACCAGTGGACGCGGTTCGCGACATAAAGACGTTGAGACTCATGTCGAGCGATCCAAAACCCAGACCTAAGACGAAGAGACTGGCGAGAAACGGGTACCACGTGTGCACGAGGCCCGCTGCCAATGCCGCCGCGGCAACGGCGGCGAGCGACCACGTGAGGACGCGACGTCCCGTGGTGTTTTTGAGCCCCCACCACCCGGGCAATACGCCGATAAGTGCACCGACGAAGTACACGCTGAGTACCTCACCGGCGTCGGGTAACGAGACGGAGAAGTGGTGAGAGAACGTCAACAAGAGCGGTCCGAAGAGCGCCGACGTGGCGCCCGCCAAGATGAAGACGCCGGTGAGATTGGCGAAGGCCAACGTCGTGAGTTCGACCTGGGTCGTCGCTTGCGACGGCGTGGGTTGAGATGACACGACTCTCCTCGAGTACTGGTACGACGAACTTCGATGGTATCGCTCCGTGCTCACTCACTACACTTCGCCCATGGCCGAATCAACGACCACGCCACTCGAGGCCATTCTGGCCGTCGACATCGGCGCGACGTCGATCAAGTGCTGCCCGGTCGACCAGCGCGGGCAGTTGTTAAGTGACGTCGTGCGCGTCGCTACCCCCTATCCGTGTCTGCCCGACACGCTGGTCACGGCGGTCGCGGGCCTCATCAACGCAAGTGCACTCGCGCGCGCGGGTGTCGGTTTTCCCGGCGATATAGTCGACGGAGTGGTCGTCGAACCCGGCAATCTCTCGCGAGCGGGAGGTATCGCTACGCCCGTCGACCCGGTGATTCACGCCCAGTGGGTCGGGTGTCACTTGGAAACGGAACTGCGCGCGCGCTGTCGCGCGCAGGTGCGCGTGGTGAACGACGCCACGCTGGCGGCATACGGCTACGCCGAGGGGGTGGGGCGAGAACTCATCTTCACCCTGGGCACGGGTTTTGGCATCGCCCTGGTGGTCGACGGGACGTGGCAAAAGATTCCTGACGTCGGTAACGCCCCGTACTACGACCTGGGCACTTACGACGAGGTAATGGGAGAGCCCGCTCGGGCCCGCGACACGTCGCGTTGGCACGCCCACCTGGCCGAGGCAATCGGCGCCTTCGTGCGCGAGTACTCGGCTGACGTAGTGCACGTCGGCGGCGGCAACGCGCGCAACGTGAGCGCGCAGGATTTACGCGACGCGGGATGCCTCGTGGTGTTCAACGACAACGAGGGCACCTTGCGTGGCGCCGCGCGACTCTTCGACGGCGCCTGAATTCTCGGTGGCGCCCGAAGCGACCCACTACGCTTCGGGCGTATTCAGGAGCGTCAAGTACCAGCGAGGACTCACGTGACCATCTTTGAAGACGAAATCCGCTCGCAGGGCGGTCTCTTACGCGCTCGTGCCGCGGCTGGCGCTCTCGAGGCGTCGCGCGCCGCGGAGGTCTGGCTTGACGCGACACACCTCGTCGTGGTGGCGCGGGGTTCGTCAGAGAACGCGGCGATCTTCTTTCAATATTTAGCGGGCCAGCGCCTCGGAGTGATGGTCGCCGTCGCCGCGCCGTCGCTCTACGAAGGTCCACGACCAATCACGCTCGATGGTGCGGGCGTGCTCGCCATTTCCCAGTCGGGTCGATCGCCCGGCTTGGGCGACGTCCTTGCCCAGGCGCGAGCCCAGGGACGTGCGACGGTCGTCGTGACCAATGACGCAACGTCGGAACTGGCGCAATCGAGTGACGTCATCTTGGAACTACGGGTGGGTCCCGAACAGGCCATCGCGTCGACGAAGACGTTCTCGTCGACGTGGCACGCGCTCGCACAACTGGTCGAGGCGATGAGTGGCGAGGCCCTCGAGGGACTCGACGCCTTGCCCGAAACACTTGATCGCCTAACGACTTGGGCGCTCGCCGCACCATTGCCACTCACACAGCTCAACGTGGATGGTCTGACGATGCTCGGGCGCGGGATTGGTTTTGCTGCCGCGAGAGAGATCGGCCTCAAGGTTCGCGAGGTGACGGGCGTGCGCGCAGAGTCCTATTCGGCCCCCGACTACCTCCACGGCCCGATCGGGGCCAATGGTGGCGGGTGTACGGCGGTCGTGGTGGTGACCGACGAACTCAGTGACGCCGTCTTGGCGGAACTTCTGCAGGGATGTCGCGAGTCGGGGATGTCTACGGTGGTGGTTCGTCCGGCGCGCCGCGACGTCGTCGAATGCGACGCGCAGATCGTGCTCCCCGAGGACAGTCCCAACTGGGTGACGGGTCTGGCGGCGATCGTGGTTGGTCAAGCCATGGCACTTCGCCTGGGCGAAGTGCGTGGTCGTCCTATCGACACCTCCCCCGGGTTGTCGAAAGTGACCCTGTCGGCGTAGTTCCACACGTCGGGAAAGGCGCGTAAAGGCGGTGTGAGAGCCCGCCCCATCGCTTCATGTTGATTAAATCTCTCAAAATGTGAAAATTTCTCACAAAATTGATTGCTGAATGTTAAAAATTCACATATTGTGACCACGTGAGTCCGAAGTCGTGACGGCGTCGCGCGTGAGCGCAACGCCGGCGCGCTCAGCGGCGCCACAGTGAAGCGGGAGCTCAGGGGGTTCCCTTCGGGAGGAGTTGTTGTGATGAAAAAATTCAAGGTAGGTCTGGCGACATCGGCCCTCGTGCTCGTGGCATCCACGATCACGGTGGTGGGTCCGTCCGTCGTGGGACTGACCGTCGCGAACGCCGCGCCGGCACAGGCGCCGCTCAATCTCGGCAACGAGCAGGGTGCGCTCTGGTCGTGCGCGTTTAACCCGTTCGTTCCGTCGTCGCAGCCGTATTCGTTCGGATTGACCTACGAGTCACTCGACTTCGTCAACGCGTTGCAGAGCGGCAAGGTCACACCGGTCCTCGCGTCGGCGTACGCGTGGTCGAAATCGAATAAGACGTTGACTTTCACGATTCGTTCGGGCGTCAAGTGGTCCGACGGCGTGCCCTTTAACGCGGCAGACGTGGTCTACACGTTCAACTTGTTGAAGAAGGACCCGTCTCTCGACCTCAACTCGGTGTGGTCCGTGTTGTCCAGCGTCAGCCAATCCGGCGACAAGGTGATTCTCAACTTCAAGTCGGCCGCCGTTCCGTACTTCTACTACGTGGCTGACCAGGTGCCGATCGTGCCCGAGCACGTATGGAGCAAGATTGCTAATCCGGTTACGTCAACCATTGCGAACCCAATTGGTACGGGCGGCTACGTCATGTCCAAGTGCACGGGCGAAAACATCAAGTGGACGGCGAACCCGCACTACTGGCAAAAGGGCCAGGCCCAAATCAAGGTAGTGAACATGCCCGCCTTCTTGACCAACAATGCCTGCAATGAGTACTTGGCTTCGGGCAAGTCGGCGTGGGGCTCACAGTTCATTCCCAATATCAGTAGTTCGTACGTGGCTAAGAAGTCGGGCAACTCATACTGGTTCCCACCGGTCGCCAACGTGGTCTTGTTCCCGAACTTGACGGTGCCGGGACTCAACGACCCCAAGGTGCGCCAAGCGATCAGCTACGCCATCAACCGACCGTTGATCTCCAAGATCGGCGAGTACGGCTACGAGCCGCCGGCCAGTCAAGACGGCATCGTGAGTCCCACATTCTCGTCGTGGGTTGCCTCCTCGGCGACGTCGGCGCTGGGTTCGGGATTCAACACGGCGAAGGCCGCGGCGATCCTCAAGGCCGACGGCTACGTGAAGACCGGTGGCGTCTACGCGAAGAATGGCAAGAAGCTCGAGTTCACGCTGACCACTAACGGCGGGTACTCGGACTGGATCGCGTCGATGCAGGTCTTGAGCCAGCAGCTCACGTCCTTCGGCATCAAGATCAGCTTGGAGACTCCGGCCGCAGGGACGTTCTACGCGAACCTGTATTCGGGCAACTACCAATTGGCCTACAACGTCGAAGCCGGCGGCCCGACTCCGTTCTACGAGATGCGCCAGTGGCTGTTCTCGAAGAACTCGGCGGCCATCGGTACCGCGGCCGCGTCGAACTGGGAGCGGTATTCCAGCCCGGCGACGGATGCCTTGTTGAACTCCTACGGTGTCACCTCGAACCCGGCGACCCAGAAGTCCATCATCGCCAAGCTCGAGAGCGTGATGGTCACTCAGGCACCAGTGATTCCGGTGCTCGAGGAAGTTGACTGGTACCAATACAACCCGACGACCATCAACAACTTCCCGACAGCGAGCAACCAGTACGCGCAGCCCGGTCTCTACAACGAGCCGGACTGGGGTTACGTGCTGGACAAGTTGACCCCCAAGGCGTAATCAGGTAATCGGAACAGAGTCGGGGGATGAGGTATTTAGTTCGACGTGTTGGCTTCTTGGTCATCGCCTTGTGGGCGGCCCTCACGTTGAACTTCTTCATCCCCCGACTCATGCCCGGCAATCCTGCCGAGAGCGTGATCGCGCAGTACCACGGTCGCCTCGGCCCGGGCGCCTTGAAGGCGATCGAAGCCGAACTAGGCATCGGGGGACACCAAAACATCATCGCGGCGTACTTCCAGTACCTGGGTAATTCGCTCAGCGGTCACTTCGGTATCTCGACGTACTACTTCCCAACTCCCGTGGTCACCGTGATCTCGCGGGCCCTACCGTGGTCACTCGGTCTCGTGGGCATCAGCACCGTCTTGGGATTCCTCGCCGGGACCGCCCTCGGCGCCATCGCCGCGTGGCGTCGCGGGCGGGTCTTTGACAACGTCTTGCCCCCGGTGTTCGTCATCATCTCGGCCTTCCCATATTTCTGGGTGGGGCTGATACTAATCTGGCTCTTTTCGTTGACGCTGAACTGGCTTCCCACCCTTGGGGGGTACACCGAAACGGCGACGCCGACATTGACGTGGGGCTTCGTGGGTGACATCTTGTGGCACTCGGTGCTGCCGGCCTTCACGATCCTCATCACCGCGATAGGGGGATGGATCCTCACGATGCGCAACAACATGATCACCGTCGTTGCTGAGGATTACGTCAAGATGGCGCGGGCCAAGGGCCTGCGCTCACGTCGCATCCTGTGGCAGTACGCCGGTCGAAATGCGCTGTTGCCCAACTTGACCGGTTTTGCCATGTCGTTGGGCTTCGTCATCTCGGGAGCCATTTTGGTCGAATACGTGTTCAATTACCCGGGGGTCGGATTCTTGCTCCTACTGGCCGTGAACAACGAGGATTATCCCTTGATGCAGGCGCTCTTCTTGCTCATCACGGTGGCGGTGCTGATCGCCATCTTCGTCTCCGATATCGCGACTGCGTTGTTGGATCCTCGCACGAGGAACAACCGGTGAACCCGGCGCGTCGTCTCGGTCGAGCGCTGTTCGTGGCGTGGGTCTTCTTGCGTCGCGACAAGAAGGCGATGGTGGGCGTCATCATCTTGTTTATCTTGCTCGTCATCTCGGCGTTTCCGAGTTGGTTCACTCCCGACGACCCCGCGGCGTACGCGTACACCCCCGGCATTGGACTGTCGTGGGCGCATCCCCTCGGTACGACGTCCTTCGGTCAAGACGTCTTTTCACAGTTGATGGCCGGCACTCGCCAGTCCGTCATGATCGCGCTGGTGGTCGGATTTTTTTGCACGGTCCTCTCGGTCGCCATCGGCATCACCGCCGCGTACTCCGGGGGAATCGTGGACGATTCGTTGTCGCTCTTCACCGACGTCGTCCTAGTGATCCCCACCTTCCCGCTGGTCATCGTCATCGCCGCGTACTTAAAGGGCGCGTCGTTCTGGACGGTGGCCTTCGTGCTGGTCATCACCGGGTGGAGTTACGGGGCGCGACAGTTGCGCGTCCAAGCTCTTTCGCTACGCAACCGCGATTACTTGCTCGCGGCACGAGCGCGCGGCGAGGCGAGTTGGTACGTCATCTGCGTCGAACTCATCCCGCCCATGACGTCGCTCATCGTCGCGAACTTCTTGGGCGCGGCCCTCTACGCCATCATCGCGGCCTCCGGGTTGCAATTCGTGGGACTGGCCAACGTCAATACCGAAGCTTGGGGGACGATGTTGTACTGGGCGCAGAACAACGAAGCCTTCTCGGCCGGACTGCCCCTGTGGGCTCTAGCGCCCGGGATCATGATCGCCATCTTCGGCAGCGCCCTGGCGCTCCTCAACTACGCCTTCGACGAAGTCTCGAATCCCGCACTGCGCCCGGTAGTAGCGACGCGTAAGAACAAGAAGAGGGCGGTCGCGTGACGACGCCGATCCTCGAAGTGCGCGACCTCAAGGTCGAATACACCACTCCCGCTGGTCCGGCCCTGGCGGTGGCGGGGGTGTCGTTCGATCTCGCGCCCGGTGAGTTCTTGGCCATCGTCGGCGAATCAGGCTGCGGGAAATCGACCCTGTTATATTCCATTGCCGAACTCCTGACCTACCCGGCGCAGACGGTGAGCGGAAGCGTCAGATTCAACGGCGTGGAACTGCGGTCCCTGCCCGCCGAAGAGCTCCGTCAACATCGCTGGCGCGACATTTCGGTGGTGATGCAAAGCGCCATGAACGCGCTCAATCCCACACTGTCGATCGGCGCTCAACTCGCCGACGCGTGTCGCGCACACACCGACTGGGACGACCAGCTGATCGCGGAGCGGTCGGCCCACGTGTTGTCGATGGTGTCGATCGACGTGGCGCACCTCAAGAGTTTTCCGTTCCAACTCTCCGGTGGGATGCGCCAACGCGCCATGATCGCCATGGCCCTGCTGCTCGAGCCACAACTCATCATCATGGACGAGCCCACCTCGGCGCTCGACGTGGTCGCCCAACGCTCTTTGATGCGCCAAGTGGAGAACTTGCGCCGAGAACTCGGTTTCGCGGTGTTATTCGTGACCCACGACATGAGTGTCGTCTCACACTTCTCGGATCGTCTGGCGGTGATGTACGCCGGCGAGATCGTCGAACTCGGCGGCACGCGCGACGTCTTCGACCATCCGCGGCACCCGTATTCGAGCGGCTTGATGGACGCCTTTCCTTCGCTGGTGGGTGCCCCCAAGGAGCTATTGGGGATCCCCGGCAATCCGCCGTCACTCGTGAACCCTCCTCAAGGATGCCTATTCGCTCCTCGTTGTCCGTTCGCAACCGACGAATGTCGTGAATTTCGACCCGAACTCATCACCGTCAACGGTCGAGCGGTGAGGTGCCACTTGGTCAACCCCCGGAGCGCCGTATGAGTGGCGATCTCTTGAAGGTGGAGAACCTCAGTCGATACTTTCGTGTCGGAGGGTTTCGATCAGCGGGCACGCTGCACGCGACCGACGAGGTCACGTTCTCAGTCGCGCCGAGCGAGATCGTGGCACTCGTGGGCGAGTCGGGTTCGGGCAAGTCGACGATCGCACGCGTCTTGGCGGGCCTGTACCCACCGACTTCGGGCACCATCACCTTTGAGGGTGAACGCCAAGGCAAGACGTCGAGTCGTAAAGTTCGCGGGCGCATGCCGATGGTATTTCAGGACCCTTTCGGTTCGATCAATCCGGTGCTACGAGTGGGCCACAGTCTGCTGCGCTCACTGAAATTGCACCGACCCGAGCTCGACAAGAGTGGTCGCGCGGCAGAGGCCATCTCGCTCGTCGAGAAGGTGGGCCTCCTGCCGGGAGCAGAAGTTTTGCGTCGCTACCCGCACGAGTTGTCGGGTGGTCAGCGTCAACGACTCGGCTTCGCCCAGGCCCTCGCGTCGCGGCCGTCACTGATCCTGGCGGACGAGCCGGTGTCGATGCTCGATGTGTCAATTCGCATTGGTCTGCTCAACGTCATGCGCAGCCTGCGCGACGACGAGCACGTGTCGGTGCTCTACATCACTCACGACCTGGCTAGTGCGCGCTACGTGGCCGATCGCATGATCGTGCTGTACGCCGGACGCATCGTGGAAGAAGGCACCACCGAAGAGGTCATCGGTGCTCCTGCGCACCCGTACACGCGACTCTTGATGGCGACGGCGCCCGACCCACGACTCCCTCTCGCGCACGACACCGACGTGCAAGACCTCGGCGAACCACCCAAGGTCATAAATCCGGGTCCGGGCTGTCGTTTCGCTCCGCGTTGTCCGCTCGCGATGGACCAGTGCCGCCTGTCGACGCCGACGATGGTGCATCTTTCGCCGACGCAGCGCGCCGCCTGTTACGCCATCGAGCAACCGTGACCTACAGCCTTCTGCCCCGACCCCAGGTGGGCGAGGGGTTGGAAGGTTCGTTGACCTTGACTTCCCCGCTGCGTATCGCCTACGACGAACAGTGGGGCGAGGTGGTCGACGTCTTCGCTGCCGACATGGCCGCGAGCATCGGTTGGGCGGTGCAGCGCGTGGAACGAAATGAGCCCAGCGATATCCGTATGGACACCGACGCGACGCGGCGTGACGAGCACTATACGTTGCGCGTGACCAATCAGGTCGTCATCGCGGCGTCGAGCGCGGCCGGTTTTGCGTACGCGTTGACGTCGTTGCGTCAACTAGGCCCCGCGGCGTTATGGTCGCGCGAGACGACGCCCCTCGAGTGCTGGATGGTTCCCGGCGTGTCCATCGTCGATGGTCCGGCGTTCGCGTGGCGAGGGGCCCACCTGGATGTCGCACGACGATTCTTTGACGTCGAGGTGGTCCTTCGCTTCATCGACCTACTTGCGGCGCACCGCCTTAATCGACTCCACTTGCATTTGAATGACGACCAGGGTTGGCGCGTCGAGGTGCCCGGGTGGCCCCGCTTGACCGAGGTGGGTGCGTGGCGTTTGGCAACACCACTGGGTCACGAGCGAGAGGGTCGCAGTGACGACATTCCCCACGGGGGTTTCTATCGAGCCGCCGACATCGCGCGCATCGTCGAACACGCCCGGCGACGACACGTCGTGGTGGTGCCAGAAATCGATCTACCTGGTCACGCGCAGGCCGTCCTGGCGGCGTACCCCCACTTCGGTAACACGACAGAGACCTTGGACGTCTGGACTCATTGGGGAGTCTCCGACCACGTACTCAACGTGCAACCCGAGACGCTCGCCTTCGTCGAGGACGTCGTGCGCTACGTGGCCAGTCTGTTCCCCGGAAATCCGGTGCACATCGGGGGCGACGAGTGCCCGACAGACGAGTGGTCGGCCAGTCCGGCGGCGCGTGCCGTGATGCACGCCTTCGATTTTGTCGAGCCCGAACAGTTGCAAGCTCTGTATACACAACGTCTCGCCGCTGCGCTGGTGCGCGACGGTCACGAAGTGCTCGCGTGGGACGAGGTGCTCGACGCCGTGGTTCCCCCGGGGACAACGATCTGCGCGTGGCGCAGCGTCGACAAGGGGATCCACGCGGCGCAGCGTGGACTGGACGTGATCATGGCGCCGATGCAGTACCTCTACTTTGACTGGCTGAGCAGTGACGCCCCCGACGAACCCACCGCGGTGAAGCGGTTCCCGCTGGTGACGACCTGGGAGAAGGTGTACGGATATCACGTGATCCCCGACGACCTGGACCCCACGGTGTCGCACCGAATTCGGGGAGCCCAGGTGCAGTTGTGGAGCGAGTACATCGCCACGCGTGAACGCCTGGACTACATGGCCTTTCCCCGACTCTGCGCCTTCAGCGAGGTGGTCTGGGGGAGTGCGAGTGACGTGGTCGAATTCCGGGGCCGACTCGAGGAACACCTCGAGCGCCTGGACGCGCTGGGCGTCTCGTACCGTCACCTGGACTCGGCGGTGGCGACGTGACCGACACGCTGGCGCGGATGGATGACTTCTTGGGTCCACCCTCCGCGGCGGAGTTGGCACTCGTACGCGATGTCGACGCGACGGAGATGACGTTACGACTTCGGGGACTCGACCTTCGTAGCGACGTCGTCGAGGAAGTGGCGGCCCACTGGGACGCGACGCGTACCTCTCCGCGATGGTCGTCGTTACTGGCGGCCATGGTGTCCTTCGTTCGACGCGACCGCGGTTCCGTCGACGCGCCGCTCGTCGTCTGGGACGATCTCGATGACCACGGCGCGAGTGGTCGACTCTTGTACTACTACCTGTTCGCGCTGCTCGCCAGTGAATTGCGTGAGTTGCATCGGTCATGTGGCGTTCCGGTGGACGTCAGCGATGCGACCGTCGAGGCGCTCGCACGTCACGGCGAGACACATCGTTTGAAGTGGGGAACGACCGGGGTGGACGCCGGGTGGTGGATGGTTCCCATCTTGCGCGGCGAGATCCTCCAAGTACGAAGCCTCAAGTTCCACCGTGTTCATCTGGGAGTGGGCGGCCTCGCTCCGCACCCCTGGCTCGACGCCGCTGCGATGTCCCAGCGCGGCGAAGGCTTTCGCGTTGGCGACCTGTCGGTGGGGATACATATTCCCGCGCGCACCGATCTCTCTCCCGGGGCGCTCGACGCGACCTTCATTCGTGCCCGCGAAGTCCTGTCGCGAGTGTGGCCGACCTCCACGCGTCGTCTCGCCACGTGTCAGTCCTGGATGATGGACGAGCGCCTCGTCGAATCCTTGGGCGAGGAGAGCAACATCGTGGGCTTCCAGCGACGATTTGAACTCATCGCGCCCTTCGAGGACGATGTCGCAACGGTCGTGGATTTCGTCTTCGGTTCGAAGTCGTCGGACGCGGCCGCTTTACCCGCAACCTCACGTCTGCAGCGGGTAATCCGCGACGCGTTGGCGACCGGCGGCGCGTGGCACAACCGGACGGGATGGCTCGATTTTGACTGAGATCGATGTTTCTCCAGCGATGCATGCTTCCATCCGTGTGGGAACGGTCGGAAATATCTCAATTATTGTGACTTCTAGGCGAAATCTTGTGAAATTCTCTCATATCAAGATTGTTGAATGTGAAAAATTAACATAGAATGGGCGCCGTGGACTCCAAAACCCGCCGATTGACCATTGCGGAGCGCTTGCGGGCGCAGGGCGAGGCCTCAATAGTGGAACTGGCCGCCCTCTTCGGAACGTCGGAAATGACGATTCGACGCGACCTGGATCAACTCGAAGTCGAGGGGCTCGCTCGTCGTGCGCGCGGGGGCGCTATTTCGGTGCAGAGTCGATCCTTCGAGCCACCGATCCTGCAACGCGCATCGCAGTCGTCCGACGCGAAACGAGCTATCGGTATGGCGGCGGCGTCGTTATTGCGAGAGAACGAGACGGTGTTCCTGGACGTGGGCACCACGACGCACGAAATGGCCAAGGCAATTCCGTCGGACCTGCCTATTACCGCGATCACCAGTTCGTTACTGATCGCGATGGAACTCTCGACCAAGCCGGCCGTCAAGACAATCGTCACCGGCGGAGTGATCCGTCTCGGTGAGCTGAGCCTGATCGGACCGCGGGCTCAAATGTCCTTCGCCGACCTCAACTTCGACGCGGTGTTCATGGGTGTGGCCGGGGTGAGTGGCACCAAAGGTCTCACCGAATACAACCTGGATGACGCGGACGTGAAACGCGTGGCGATGGCGACGGGTCGTCGCGCCATTGTCTTGGCCGACGAGTCCAAAGTTGGTCGCGTCGCATTGGTGACCTTCGCCCCGATTCATTCCGTCGACGTCCTCATCACCGACGCGCCGACGTCGAACCCGGTGATTCGTCGTATCCGCGAGCAGGACGTCGACGTTTTACACGTCACACCCGAAAACAAGGAGTAAGTACAATGTCGCGATTTCGTACCATTTTTCCGGGGATCGAGAAGCCCCTGATCGCCATGGCCCACGTGCCACCACTGCCGGGAACGCCACTCTACGACGCCGCCGCGGGCGTGTCGGGACTCATTGACCACGTCAAGCGCGACACCGCGTTGTTGCTCGAGGGTGGCTTTGACGCGGTACTGTTTTGCAACGAGGGCGACCGTCCCTATCAGTTACACGCCGGCCTCGAGGCCTCGGCGGTGATGACGCGCGTGGTCACGGAGTGTAAGCCCGACGACCGACCCTTCGGCGTCGATTTCCTATGGGACGCCCAGTGCGCACTGGCGATCGCGGTGGGTTCGGGCGCGTCGTTCATGCGTGAAGTCATCAACGGTTCTTGGGAGTCCGACATGGGATCCTGGAGCCCCGACGCGGCGAAACTGCTGCGCGACCGGCGCAATTTTGGTCGAGACGACCTCGCCGTGTTCGCCAATATCACTCCCGAATTCGCGTCGCCGGTTGGTCAGCGAAGCGCCGCACAAATGGCCCGTTCGACCGTCGTGTCGAGTCTGGCCGACGTGATCTTGGTGTCGGGTCCGATGGCCGGTGCTGAGCCCGACGTCCAGACGGTGGCCGACGTGCGCGAAGCGGTGGATCCTTCGGTGCCGGTCCTTCTCAACACCGGGGCCAAGGCCGCCACCATCGGGGAATACCTCAAGTTCGCCGACGGCTGCGTCGTGGGATCGGACCTTAAGCGCGACGGCTATACCTGGAACGATGTCGATCCCGAGCGCGTCAAACGCTTCGTCGACGCCGCACGAAGTGCCTGAGGCCGCGGCGCTCCTCCTGGGTCTCGACCTGGGGTCCTCGGGCGTGAAGGCCACGTTCGTCAGTCCCGAGCGCGGTATCGTCGCGAGTGCCTCGCGCGAGGTCGCGCTCTTCAGCGACCACCCGGGGTGGGCCGAGGCTGATCCCCACGAGTGGTGGGCAGCGACCTGTGAAGTGATTGCTACGTTGCTCGCGCAGTCAAATTCGTCGCCCGACGACGTCGTGTCGGTGGCGGTGTCCGGGATGGTGCCGGCGGTCGTGATCTGTGACGTCGACGGTGTGCCGTTGCGACGGGCAATCCTGCAAAACGACGCGCGCGCCACGAACGAAATACGTGAACTCGACCGGGCGCTGGAGCACCTCGACTTGCTGAGGTTGACCGGATCGGTCTTATCGCAACAATCCGTCTCCCCGACGGTGCTGTGGCTGGCGAGGAGCGAGCCAGCGTTGTGGTCCCGGACGGCCTCCGTCCAGGGTTCCTACGACTGGCTCGCCCGCCGGCTGGGCGCCGCTGCGCACGTGGAGCAAAACTGGGCCATCGAGAGCGGGCTCTACGACCTCGATCTGCGGCCCCTCGCCGCCGTGACGGAGGCGACGAAGGTCCCCTGGCCCGCATCCTTGCCCGTCGAGCGCCCGGGCACGGTGGTCGGAGAAGTGTCCCTCGAGGCGGCGCGCAGCACCGGCCTGCGTGCGGGCACGACGATCGTCGTCGGGGGTGCGGACCACGTGCTGTCGGCCTACGGAGCGGGACTCATCAAGGCCGGCGACGCCCTCATCAAACTCGGGGGAGCCGGCGATATCTTGGCGGTATCCAAGCAGGCCTTCCTCGACCGTCGTCTGTACCTGGACGCCCACCCGATTCCGGGATCGTGGCTGCCCAATGGCTGCATGGCCACTAGCGGTTCGCTGCTGCGATGGGAGCAGAACCTCTTTTCAGGGGTATCACTCGCGGACCTGGACGCCGAGGCGCGCGCCGCCGTTCCCGGTGCCTTGGTCTCGTTGCCGTACTTCCTCGGAGAGAAGACTCCGCTGCATGACCCGGATCTGCGCGGCGTCGTCGCCGGTCTGCACTTAGGCACGACGCGCGGTGACTTGCACCGATCCTTCTTGGAGGCGATCGCCTACGGCTTCAAGTCCCACGTCGACGTGTTCGCCGAAGGCGGTCTGGAGATTGGCGACGTGCGCGTCACTAATGGCGGCTCGCGCTCGCGCTTGTGGCGCGAGATTCTCGCCGACGTGTTGCAACGCGATCTGATCTCTCTCGTCGATCATCCGGGCGCGTCCTACGGCGCCGCGGTGATCGCCGGCATTGGAACGGGTCACATTGACGACTGGTCCTACGTCGACGGCGCCCTAGAACAAGGCGAGATCATCTCGCCTAATTCCCAGAACGTCCCGGTCTACGAGGAGCGCTACCAACATTTCTTGCAACTCACCGAGGACACCACCTCGGTCGTGCATTCACTAGCAAGGAGTCCCTTATGAGTCTGCCTCTCGCCGCCGTTACCGGCGCCGGTTCGGGAATCGGCGCCGCGATCGCTGGCGAACTCGGACGTCGGGGTTATCACGTCGTCGTCACCGACATCGATCTCGCCGCCGCCCAGCGCACGACGGCGGGTATCGCCAGCGCGCAGGCCTACCAACTCGACGTGACCGACCCAGTGGCCTGTGACGCCCTCGTTCGTGGCGTCGTGACGACCCATGGTCGACTCGACGTATGGGTGTCCAACGCCGGTATCTCCAAGATGCAGCGTTTCGTCGACGTGTCACCCGGGGACCTCGTGCGCAACTTCGAGGTCAACACCTACGGCGTCTTTTACTGTGGGCAGTCCGCCGCGCGAGCGATGATCGAACTCGGTACGCCTGGTCGCATCATCAACACGGCCTCCATGGCCGCCAAGCAGGGGCGCGTGCCTTTCCTCTCGGACTACGTCGCCAGCAAATTTGCCGTCCTCGGTCTCACCCAGGCCATGGCCTTTGAGCTCGCCCCCCACGGCATCCGAGTCAATTCAGTGTGTCCGGGATTCGTGGCCACGCCCATGCAGACCCGTGAACTCGCCTGGGAAGCGCAACTCCGAGGCAGCGATCCCGCGACCGTCCAACAGTCGTGGATCGACGACACCCCGCTGGCGCGACTACAAACGCCCGAGGACGTCGCCAAGGTGGTGGCGTTCTTGGCGTCCGAAGACGCCGAATTCATCACCGGCGAGGCGATTTCCGTCAACGGCGGCGCCTTCATGGATTAGCGGTATCGCGGTTACACCGCCGATACGAGGACGAAATACTCCGTACACATAGGAGTCCTAGGTTAAAAGAATGGGAGTTGTCTTCGAGGCTGACGCTACGGGCGCCTGGAACGAAATGTTCTCCGCACCCGGTCAACCGCGGCCCATCTACGAGCGTTTGTTGTCCGATCTCAACGCGTACCAGCCCCAGGAACTACGCCAGCGCTCCGACCAGTTGGCGAGGACCTTTATTGACCGTGGCGTAACGTTCGCCCACAGCGGCGAGGAGCGTCCGTTCCCCCTGGACCTTGTCCCACGCATCCTCGGAGCCCTGGAGTGGGACCGCCTGGCGCGCGGCATCGCCCAGCGGGTGCGCGCCTTGGAAGCGTTTCTCGCCGACGTCTACGGCGCCGGAAAGATCTTCGACGAGGGCCTCATGCCCCGAGCCACCGCCACCTCGAGCCCGTACTACTGTCGCGCGGCCTTTGGCATCACTCCACCCAACGGTGTTCGCATCACTGTCGCCGGGATCGACCTCGTGCGCGACGAGCACGGGAACTTTTGCGTCCTCGAAGATAACGTGCGGATCCCCTCGGGCGTTAGCTACGTCATCGAGAATCGCCGCGCCATGACCCAGGCGTTCTCCGCACTGTTCTCGGATCATCGCGTGCACCCGGTCGACTCCTATCCCTCGCACTTGTTCGCGGCCCTCCTGGCGGCAGCGCCGCCCAAGGCGGTCGATCCGGTCATCGTCGTGTTGAGTCCGGGAGTGCACAACGCCGCCTACTTCGAGCACGTGCTACTCGCGCGCATGATGGGCGTCGAACTGGTCGAGGGACGCGACCTCGTGTGTCGATCCAACCACGTCTACATGCGCACGACCAACGGCGAGCGCGCGATCCACGTCATCTATCGTCGCGTGGACGACGACTGGCTCGACTCGTTGCAGTTTCGTCCCGACACGGTGATCGGCGTCGCGGGCCTCGTGAACGCCGCGCGCGCGGGCAACGTCGTGATCTCCAACGGCGTGGGGAATGGCGTGGCCGACGACAAATTGATCTACACGTACGTCCCCGAGTTCATTCGCTTCTACCTCGGTGAAAAGCCGCTGCTGGACAACGTCGAGACGTATCGTCTCGACAAGGACGACGTCCGAGCCGAGGTCTTGTCGTCACTGTCGAAGTACGTCGTGAAGCCGGTCGACGGTTCGGGAGGAAAGGGTATCGCGATCGGCCCTCAGGCGACCAAGACCGAACTACGCGCCCTGCACAAGGCCGTCACGGCCGCGCCCCGCAACTTCATCGCCCAACGTCCGGTGGCGCTGTCGACGCACCCGACCTTCGTCGGCGACGGAATAGCTCCGCGTCACATCGACTTACGACCATTCGCAGTGAACAATGGCGACGACGTCTGGGTGCTACCCGGTGGGTTGACGCGCGTGGCGCTGGGCGAAGGTGAGCTCATCGTGAATTCTTCGCGAGGCGGCGGTTCCAAGGATACTTGGGTCCTCAACGACGAGGCCATCGCGTTTCGCGGCGCGGTGCCCCCGGCGAGTGCGCGCCTGCGCCGCCACGCGGTGGGCTCCCGACAGCACGACGAATACGTGGTCCACCAGGGAGAGCAATGAGCGAGCGCGGCATGCTCTCGCGCCTCGCTGAATCGCTCTTTTGGATCGGGCGCTACGTGGAGCGTGCCGACGACACCGCGCGCATCGTCGACTCCTACGTCCATCGAATGGTCGAAGACCCCTTCAACGACGAGAGTGCCACGTGCCGTTCGCTTTTCTCCATCTTGGGCATCGACGTCGAGACCGAACGACTGCGGACCTACGAGACGCTGCAGACAATCGTGTACGACGTACAGAATCCCAATTCGATCGCCGGGGCGCTCAATGGCGCCTACGAGAACGCCCGACGTAGTCGCGACTACATCTCCTCGGAGATGTGGGTGGCCCTCAACACGACGCGCAACGAACTGCCCCTGCGCGAAGCGCAGGGGCGTGACTTCGGTCCCTCGCGCTACCTGCAGTACGTGCGCGAGCGAACGTCGCTGCTCGCGGGACTCACCGACGCCACCTTGAGCCACGACGACGGGTGGCGTTTCTTGGTGGTGGGTCGCAACCTCGAGCGCATCGACATGACGGCGCGACTCCTGCGCGGTCGTGTTGTCAGTGACGAAAATGCGCCGGACTGGATGGCTTTTTTGCGCGCCTCGGGGGCCATGGAGGCCTTCATGCGCAACACCCGTGAGATCAACGACGCCAATGGGGTGGCGGCGTTCTTGATGTTGGATCGACTCTTTCCGCGCTCGGTGCTCTATTCACTCAACTTGGCCGACGAGTGTCTGGTCGAGATCCAACCGGCGGGTCAGCGCATCAGCGCCGGCGACGCCGCGCGACAAGCCCTGGCGCGCGCTCGCGGGACGCTCGAGTTCATTGACCCGCGTCAACTCATCGAGCAGTTGCCCGATTTGCTCGAGATGCTCGAAACGACGTGTTGTCGCATTACCGATGCGGTCACCGACCGTTTTTTTCGCCACGACGACGCCGTCGCGTGGTCCTCGGAGGAGGGACTGTGAGCGAGCGACTGTGTCTATCGATTCGACACCATACGGGATTCACCTACGGTGGCGTCGCCAAGGCCTCCTACAACGAGGCGCGGATGACGCCGCGGTCGCTCACGACGCAACACGTCGAGACGTCCAAGATCACCGTGCGGCCGGTGGTGCCGGTTAGTTCTCACGTCGACTACTTCGGTACATTGGTAACGGCCTTTGACATCCAAGAGAACCACCCTCGCCTCGAGGTCGAAGCCGTGTCCCAAGTCGAAAGTTGGACGGCGACGCTTGACGCTCCGCTGGACTGGGGCGAGTTGCGCAGCGAACGACTGGCCGACCGATTCTCGGAGTTCTTGTTGCCTACGCACCGCACCGCGCTGGTGGGCGCGGTGACGAACGAAGTGGCGGGCTGGCAACAACTGTCGGACGTACACGCGTGCGTCGAAGCGACGTCGGACTTCGTGCGCAATGAAGTCGCCTACGTGCCCGGTGCCACGACGGTGTCGGCCACCGCGCAAGAAGCGTGGGACCGACGAAAAGGGGTGTGTCAGGACATCACCCACGTCACGATCGGGCTACTGAGAACCATGGGCATTCCCGCGCGCTACGTGTCGGGCTATCTCTACCCCGAACAAGAACCACTGAGCGGTGACGTCGTCGAGGGACAGAGTCACGCCTGGGTGCAGTACTTCTCGGGCAGTTGGACGGGGATCGACCCGACGAATGGTGTGCGTGAGACGCAGCGGCACATCATCGTCGGTCACGGACGCGACTACGACGACGTCGCACCGCTGAAGGGCATCTACCAAGGTGCTGAATCCACGCAACTCGGAGTGGTCGTCGAGATACGCCGAACGCACTAGGGCGTCGCGTCGCGAGATGCTCCTTTCTAGGATGGTTCCATGGACCTAGAACTCGACGAGCGCGTGGTGTTGATCACCGGAGGAACCGACGGCCTGGGATTGGCGTTGGCCGAGCGACTCACCAGTGAGGGCGCACGGGTCGCCGTATGCGGTCGCGACGGGGGTCGCCTCGAGTCCGCCCAGGCGCTGCTGGGCCGTGACGTTCTGTGCGTTGAGGCTGACGTCACGAACACCGTGGACTGTGACATGTTCGTCGAGACGACCGTCAAACATTTTGGTCGTTTGGACGGCGTCGTGAACAACGCGGGCACCGCCTCCTCGACCCTCATCGCCACTTCGTCGGATCAGGTCTGGCGCGACGACTACGAACTCAAAGTCATGGCGGCCCTGCGCATTTCACGCGGTGCCTTGGCGCACCTCGAAATCCACGGGGGAGCGATTCTCAACGTGTTAGCCGTCGGAGCACGAACACCCCAAGGTGGTTCCACGCCGACAACCGCATCGCGAGCGGCGGGACTTGCTCTGACCAAGGCCTTGGCGAACGAAGTGGCGCCGCGCGGTATCCGCGTCAACGCCGTATTGATTGGACTCATTGAATCGGGACAGTGGGTGCGCCGCGCCGCGAGTGCCGGTGTGGACATCGACGCTTATTACGCGCAGTCCGCGCAGGATGCGCGAATTCCTCTCGGTCGCTTCGGTCGAGCGGAAGAATTCGCGGACGTCGCCTCGTTCTTGTTGTCGTCGCGAGCGAGTTTCGTCACGGGAGTAGGAATTAGCGTCGACGGGGGAATGTCGCCGGTCATCTAGAACACCGTGGTGACGCTGGGCGGCCCCGCTTGATTAGGCGATGGTCACTAAGCCGTAGGTGACGCACAAACCGAGGGCGTTGATGACGACGAAACTGACGATGATCACGCCGATCGCAATTTTGGCGCCCTTTCCTCGATGCGAGCCCGAGGGAGTGGGCATGTACCAGTCGGGAAGTAATCCGGTGACGGCGTCAGCCATCGGCCGCCACGGAGTCGAGCGGGGATCAATGATCGGGTGAGGATCGGCGCTCAGCGCGAGCGCGATGAGTTCTTCGTCAGTGAGTTCGGGGGTCGTGATCGCATTGTCGTCGTCCACCGTGTTCCTCCTGTCGTCCTAGTAGTGAACTTACATGTTCGAGGGCGTGACGCCACCGTGATCGCAAGCCCTACGTCGCCGACGTACGTCGACACGGGTACAACGGTGAAAATTGACCAGTGGGCCAGCATCTATCCTGAAGAGCCGAGGAGGTACGAAGTGACAGATAACGACAAACGCGCGAGGGTGCTCGTACTTTCTCTGGGCGGCACGATTGCGTCGACCTCGGTGAGTGGTGCGGGTGTCGTACCTCAATTGAGTGCGTCGGATCTGCTTGAGGCCGTGCCCGGCATCGCCGACGTCGCCGACCTCACCGCGATGTCCGTGCGCCAAATTCCTTCGGGTGATCTCACCTTCATGGACCTCGTCGAGGTGGCGCGCATCATCAATGATCAAGTGGCCAACGGCGTCGATGGGGTGGTCGTCACGCAGGGCACCGACACTATCGAAGAGACGTCCTTTGCCCTCGACGTCCTCCTCGATACCTGCGTGCCAGTCATCGTCACAGGAGCCATGCGCAACCCGACGGCACTGAGCCCGGACGGCCCGGGGAATCTGCTGACCGCAGTGCGAGTCGCCGCGTCACCGGCGGCGCGTGCCCTGGGGTGTCTCGTCGTGATGAACGAGCAGGTGCACGCGGCGCGCTTCGTGCGCAAGATGCATTCGTCGAATCTGGGTGCGTTTCACTCGCCCAGCAGCGGACCCCTGGGATGGGTGGCCGAAGAGCGGGTGCGGATCGTCTCTCGCGTGAGCCCGCTCGCCACGATTGCCGTCTCGCGGCTCGACGCGGTGCCTGCGGTCGCCCTAGTGAGTTGTGCCTGGGGTGACGACGGTCGAACCCTGGGTTCGCTGGCGTCCCTCGGCTATCGCGGCGCGGTCCTCGAAGCGTTCGGGGCCGGTCACGTGGCGTCAACGTTGGTCGAACCGCTCGACACCCTGGCGGCGCTCATGCCCGTGGTGCTGTGCTCGCGTACGGGCGCGGGCGAAGTGCTCGCACACACGTACGGCTATCCGGGGTCTGAATCGGACCTCTTGTCGCGTGGTTTGGTGTCCGGCGCGGTTCTCGACGCCCGCAAATCACGCGTTGCCTTGACGTTGGCGTTGGCGGCGGCTCCCGACTCGGCCGCCGCAGTTGAGAGCTTCGTGCGCGTGCGCGATTCGGTGGCCGAGTCGGGAGCCGCCGCCAACTGACGAGCCTCGTCGTGCTCGCTAGTTCTGGGCGGCCTTCTGCAGGTTCGACTCCACCGCGCCGAGGTGGCGCAGCATGGCCTCGCGCGCCGCGCGTCCGTCGCGATTTGCCAACGCTTGGGCGATCTCTCGGTGTTGTCCGCGGTAGTGCGCACGGCGCTCGGGAGAGTCGCTACGTCGCTTCAAGCTGCCCCACGTCACACCGCGGCGCGCCTCGGCGATGAAGTGATACATATTCTCAATCAAGGGGTTGTGCGATCCGTGCACGAATGCGCGATGCAGCGCTAAGTCCCAACGCTCGAACTCGTCGAAGTCCGTGGCGTTGTCGCCCCCGAGAAGGCATCGCTCAATTTCTTCGAAGTCACTCGACGTGGCGTTCTCCACGGTGGCGGCCAGTGCCGCGGGTTCGATGAGAAGACGCGCGGCCATGACGTCCGCGGGGCTGACGTTGCCGACCACCGACGCTGAGATCGATGGTCCGATGTCAACGCCCAGTACCGCATCGGGGTCGCGACGTAAGAATGTGCCGCGACCGACTTCGCGCGAGACGACGCCCTCACTCTCCAATAGCGACATTGCGTTACGGATGGTGGTGCGTGACAGTTTGAGTGCTTGAGCTAATTCACGTTCGGTGGGTAAGCGGCTGCCATTGTGTAGTCCCGTGTGCGTCGCCGAGATCAAGATGCTGTCAGCGACGTCCCTCATCTGAACATTGGAAACAGTGGTCATCGTCAGCCTCCCATCAGACTCTTCGTGAAATCGTCGGCTATCTACGTAATGGTTCGAATGGGCCGAGTATATCAACCAATCCCACCAATATGACAGTCCTGTTACGAAAGTTCATCAATTATCTTACCGATGTAATTGACAATCCCTGATGCACGCCTTATAGTTCGCATACTAGATACGACCAATTCAACCAATTTGGTTGTAATAACGGGAGGACACCGCATGAGGTTTGCGACGATCAGGACCCCACGGGGCCTTCGACTGCACGTGAAGGGCAACGAGGGGTACGTCGACCTCGCCGATGCCACGGGCAACGATTCGCTCGTGACGCTCAATGGACTCGCCGAAGGTGGCGACGCGGCATTGGCCGCGGCGCGTGACGCGTCAAGCGGCGCCGGACAGCACTACGAGGGCACCGATTTCGGTCCGCTCACTCCGAACCCACCACGCGTGTTGTGCCTCGGTGTCAACTACGCCGATCACGCCATCGAGGGTGGTCGTACCGTGCCGACGTGGCCCGAGTCCTTCGTGCGCGGAGCGGGCAGCGTGATCGGCGCCTACGACGACATGGTGAAGCCCGCCTTGAGCGTGCGCTTTGACTACGAGGCGGAGCTCGCCATTATCATCGGCAAGGGTGGGCGCTACATCAAGGCGGAGGACGCCTACGACGCGATTCTCGGGTACTCGGTCATGAACGACGGCTCCGCCCGTGAGTGGCAGCGCGCCGCGACGCAGTGGACGCCGGGCAAGAACTTCGAAGGTACGATGCCGATCGGTCCCGAACTCGTCACCAATGACGAGGTCACCGTCACCGACCTCGCCATCAGTTCGATTCTCAACGGCACCGTCATGCAAGACGCGCGTACGTCGCAAATGATTGTCAGCGTGTCGCGGGCCGTCGAATACTTCTCCTCCTTCACCACGTTGCGTCCGGGCGACGTCATCGCCAGCGGGACGCCGGGGGGCGTCGGCTTCGCACGCACACCACCGGTCTGGCTCACGCCGGGCGACGTGATCGAAGTGGTGATCGAGGGGATCGGCTCTATTTCGAACAAGGTGGTTGCCGAGGAGGGGGCTCCAGAAGACTGGCCGTGGATGCCGTTGAAGGCGGATACGACCACATTCTGATCTTGTGCCGTTCGCAGTAAGGAAGTACCACAACAACTAGGGGGGGAATACATGAATGGAATGTCTTTGACGTCGTCGGGTCACCCGACTACGCGAATGCGCAACAAGGTATTACTATTGGTGGCCGTGATTGCACTGGTGGCGGCGACCGTGGGATTGCCAGGTACCGCAGCGCGAGCGAGCACCGTGGGCCACAGTTCCAAATCCACGCTGATCATTCCGGTGGTCGCACCGTTTACCGGTGTCGACGCCGCACTGGGTCCAAAGTACGAGACCGCGTGTCTCGCCGCAGCCCAAGAGACCAACAAGCTTGGTGGGATCCTTGGACACCAAATCAGTTGCAAGACGGTGGACACTCGTGGTGACCCCGCGGACGCGGTGCCGGCGGTGGGCCAGATGTACGCCACCACGTCCAATATCGCCTTCGTGATTGGCTGCACCTCGGACGAGGCCTCGACGGTCGTGCCGGTGTTCGGCTCGAACAAGACGGTGTCGTTTTGCATGACCGGGGAGTCGGAGTTTGACTCGGTCAAGTTCCCCTACTTCTACCGTCTCGTCCCACCGGACGCCGCTGACGCGGTGGCCATGGTGGCGATCGCGAAGAATAAGGGCTACAAGAAGATCGCGCTGGCCTTCGGTAACGACGCGGGTTCGCAGACCTTCGTGCAGCCGGCCCAGACGGCCATCGCCAAGGTCAAGGGAATGAGCGTGGTCTCCAACCAGACCCTCGACATTTCTGCGACGACCTTCGAGACGGAAGCGCAGTCCATCGTCTCGGCTCACCCCGACGCCATTTTGATGGAGGCTCTGGGAGCCGCCGGTGTGGCGCTGTTGAGTGAGGTCTACCAGCTTAACGGGAACAAGATGATCCCGGTGATTGGTACCTCGGCCATGATCGACCCGACGTTCTACTCGGGTATCACCAAGGCCGTGGGCGTACAGAACTTCATCAGCGCCTTCGACGCGGACAACCAGGTCTCCACGTCCGCGACTCCGGCGTACGGGTTGTTCAAGAAGTTGGTGTTGGCGCAGTCCGGCAAGGTCAAGGGGGTCGGAAACTTCTCGACGCTGCTCTCGGCCAACGGTACGGTGCACCTGTACGATGCCGTCAACCTGGCGTTCCTGGCCATGGCGATGTCGGGCTCCACGCAGGGGTCGGCCTACAAGGCGGACATCTTGAAGATCGCCGACGGCGTTCCGGGAGCGACGGTTGTCACGTCGATTCAGGCTGGTATCAAGGATCTCAAGGCGGGCAAGAAGATCCGTTACTTGGGCGTTGGTGGTTTCTACAGCTTCGACGCGTACCACACGTCGTTCGGTGCCTTTGAGGACACCAAGTACACCGCTACGGGTAGCACGGTGAACGCGGGTACTTTGTCCGCCTCCGAGCTGAACAGCCTGTAGCAGTTCCCAGAGAGGTGGCCACGGCGGCATCCGTCGCCGTGGCCACCGCTTCTCTGTTAAAAAGTTCTCGTACCTCGACTTTCGTCCTTCTTCGCACTTCAGAATCGCCGCAGTGGGCAGTCCATCCGTCTCTCGCACCACCGATTTGTAAAGGAACATTGATTTCCCTTGAGTGTCTTCATGTCATCATTCGGGTTCGGCCTCATCACCGCCGCCGTCTTGGCGATCGCGACGGTGGGCTTTACCATGCAGTTCGCAGTGACCAATGTCTTGAACTTGGCCTACGGGTCGATCATGATCAACAGTGCCTTCGTGACCTACTACGTCAACGAACACGGCGTGTCGCCGTGGGTGGCGCTCATCGGCGGGGTCCTCACCGGAGCGATCGCGTCCTGGCTCCTCAACAAGTTCGTTTACACGCCCTTCCAGCGTCGCAATCTGGCGCCGATCACCGTGGTGATCGTCTCGCTCGGTATCGACCTCATCGGTACCTTTGGTTTGCAAGCCATCGTCGGCGGCGGGTACGTCTCCTTCAGTCAGAGCCAAGGCCACGAGTACCATTTCGCCGGACTCATCTTGAGCGGCCTGCAACTCATTATCTTTGGGATCTGCGCGGTGGTCCTAATAGGGATCCACGGACTTCTCAAGTACACCCGACTGGGTAAGGCCATGCGCGCCACGTCGGCGAACCGCAACCTTGCGCGAAACTCGGGAATAAAGACGCAGTTCATCATCTCTACGACGTGGCTGATCTCCGGCGCTCTCTGCGGCTTGGCCGGGACGGTGTTCGCTATGAACGCCGGCGTCTTTGAAGCTACGAGTGCCCAACAGTACATCGTGTTGCTCCTGGCGGCGATGTTCCTCGGCGGCCCCGGCGAACCCTACGGGGCAATGTTCGGCGCCATCATCATCGGCGTCGCCACCGAGGTCAGTGCCGCGTACGTCAACCCGCAGTACAAGCTGGTCGTCGCATTCGTAGTACTCCTCGGAATGCTGACGTTCCGACCATTCGGAATCTTTGGAAGCGAGAAGACAAACTAATGGGCCATTACGGATTTTATTTTGCCATCATCCTGGTCTACGGGGCGGTGGACTCCATGGCCTGCCTCGGTCTCAACCTTCAATTCGGAGTTGCCGGCATTTCTAACTTCGGGTACATCATTTTCCAGTCGGTCGGTGCGTACACCGCCGCCGTATTGTCCATGCCGAACGCCAAGGGGTCAAACGGAGGTTTCCAGCAGTACGTCCTGGGCTGGCACCTACCGTGGCCGTTCCCGTGGATTGGCGCGGCCATCGTCGGCGGACTCTTAGCCATCCCCTTCGTGTTCCTCGTGGGTAAGCGACTTCGCGGGGACTTCGCGGCGGTGGGACTCCTCGTGTCGGCCGTGTTGTTGAACTTGTTGGTGACCAACTACGTGCCCCTCTTCAACGGCGCCGCGGGAATCTCGCTGGTACCCCCGCCGTTTCAGAGCAAGTGGAATACCCAAGGATTGGCGTATCAGTTCTCGTACGGTGCGGTCGCGGTCATCTTGACCATCGGTGTCTACTTCCTCGTGAAGCGCGTGACCGAGTCACCCTACGGGCGTTCGCTTCGTGCCATGCGCGACAACGATATCGTGGCCGACTCGCTCGGCAAGGACCTGCGCCTGCAACGCACCAGCGTCTTGATCCTGGGCGGAATGATCGCCGCGTTGAGTGGCGCGATTCTCGTGGGCTTCATCACACTGTGGTCACCCGGCGCGTGGGGTTACGCCGAGACGATCGTCTTGTTCGCGGCGATCATCATCGGGGGCGCGGGAAATCACAAGGGTGCGGTACTCGGTGCCCTCATCGTTCCGTTGGGCTTCGAGGAAATCACTCGTTACCTCCCTGCGGTGGGCAATCCCGAGTTGGTGCCCGCGCTCGAGTGGGTCGCCATTGGGTTGTTGATCGTTCTCTTCCTCTGGTTCCGACCCGACGGTATCTTGCCCGAGCGGCGCCGCATCTTGAGCGGCAACAAGAACGCGCCGGAACCCGAACCCACCAAGTCCGACGACGAGACTGACGCCCTCATCAAGATCGGCAACGTCGATCAGTTGAACTTCCGCGAGTTGCTGCGACTGGGCGAGCCCGTCAACGACAATCGCGTCATCCTGTCCACCACCGGCCTCACTAAGACGTTCAACAGCGTCACGGTCGTGTCGGACGTGACGATCGCCATCCATCAGGGACGACTCACCGGAATGATCGGACCCAACGGTGCGGGTAAGTCCACGACGCTCGCGATGTTGGCGGGCACGCTACCTCCCACGTCGGGTCAGATCTTTTACGAGGGACGAGACATCACGTCGATGCCCTCGAACAAGCGCGCACTCGCCGGCATGGTGAGGACCTTCCAGCTAGCGAGTGAGTTCAAGAAGCTCACGGTGCTCGAGAATCTGGTGAGCGCGATACCGAATCAATCCGGCGATAGTTTCTTCGGTTCTCTCCGGGGCAAGCGCTTCTGGGGTGCCGAGGATCGTGGGAACATCGAACGCGCGAAGGAAGTTCTCGAAGGTTTCGGCCTGAGCCAGTACGCCGACGCGTACGCCGGGGGACTCTCGGGTGGACAACGTCGACTCGTCGAGATCATGCGCGCTTTGCTCGCCGAACCCAAGGTCCTGTTGCTCGACGAGCCTATGGCGGGTGTTCACCCGAACTTGGCGCACAAGATCGGTGACCAATTGACGAGACTCTGTGAAGGAGGTATGACCATAGTGATGGTGGAACACGAACTCGCTCTCATGGACGCGTACTGCGATCCGGTCATCGTCCTTGCCGAAGGCCGAGTGCTAGCTCAGGGCACCATGGCGGAGCTTCGTCAGAAGGAAGAAGTAGTGGAGGCGTACCTTGTCGGTTGAACTCTCAAAGAAGGGCCAGGTCTTGACGGCCACGGGGCTCGCGGCCGGTTACGACGGTCGCGCCATCGTGAGCGGTATCACGGTCGAGGCGTCACCGGGAAAAGTCGTTTCCATTGTGGGGCCCAACGGATCGGGTAAGTCCACCTTGCTCAAGTCCTTAGTCGGTGTCGTCAGAGTTCTGGACGGATCGGTGTCGGTGGGGGGCACCAACATCACCAATTTACCCCCCGAAGAAGTGGCCAAGATCGGTGTCGGCTACGTGCCGCAAATCGATGACGTCTTTCCGCCACTGTCGGTGAAGGAAAATCTCGAGATCGGTGGTTACCTCCTGAAGCGAAATGAGGTGCACGAGCGCATCGACGCGGTGCTCGAATTCTTTCCGAGACTCAAGGTGATGATGACACGCAAGGCAGGGAAGTTGTCGGGCGGCGAGCGCAAGATGTTGGCGATGGGTCGCGTCTTGATGCTCTCGCCCTCGGTGCTCGTGCTCGACGAGCCGACCGCGAACTTAGCGCCGATGGTGGCGACGCAGTTGCTCGAGGAGTACATCCGGGGCTTCGCCAATTTTGGTTCAACGGTGTTGCTCGTCGAACAGCGCGCCAAGGCCGCGTTACGAATCTCCGACTGGACGTACGTCCTCGGCGGTGGTCGGGTGGTGCTCGAAGGGGCGCCGCAAGAACTTGCAGAGAACCCGATATTCGTAGAATCGTTCCTTGGCGGGGGCGCTCCGGCGCACGCGCCGAAGGACTAGCGCCACCAAGTCACCCGTACACCCTCACCTAGACTTCGTGCCGTGACTACAACTTCTTCTGCCACCATCATTGTTTGCGACGGCGACGAAACGGGTCAAGAACTCCTCGACGAGTCCTTGCGTGCGATGACCCCCGAGCTGCTCGGCGTCGACCTTGACTTCGTGCGCTACGACATGTCCCTCGAGAATCGACGTCGCACCAACAACGACGTCGTGCGTGAAGCCGCGACGGCGATGGTGCAGACGGGTCTAGGTCTCAAGGCCGCGACCGTGACGCCCCCCGAGATTGGCGGCGTGGGATCACCCAATCGCCTGTTGCGTGAAGGCATCGGGGGCTCGGTCATCGTTCGTACGGGTCGGCGTATTCCTGGTGTCACGCCGCCGGTGGTGGGCACTAATAATCCCATCATCGTTGTTCGTATGGCCGTGGGCGACGCGTATGGCGCGGCCGAAGGTCGCGACGGTGAGGCCGGCGACGTTGGTGAAACGGCTTGGCGTACCGAGAAGATTGAGCGATCCGTCTGTCGCAGCGTGGCCGAATACGCCTTCGTCGCCGCCGACGCGAGTAGCGGTCTGGTGTACGGCGGTCCGAAGTGGACCGTGTCACCCACCTACGAAGGCATGCTCAAAGAGGAGATGGACGCTGCCGCCGCGCGCCACCCGACGGTCACGTATCGTCCCGCACTCATCGACACCACCTACGCCGGACTCATGACGGAAATTCACGAACGCACCCTGGTCATCCCCGCGCTCAATCGCGACGGCGACTGTCTGAGTGATCTCGTGCTCGCCATGTTCGGTTCCATTGCCGGTGCCGAGTCGGTGCTGTTGTCACTCGACGAAGAGCTGAAGCCCAAGGTCGCCATGGCCGAGGCGCCCCACGGCACGGCACCCTCGTTGCAAGGTAAGAATGTCGCGAATCCCATGGCCATGTTGCTCGCTGGAGCCGCGTTGCTCGACCAGGCTGCGGCACGACTCGGTGATCCGGCATTTCGCAATGCCGGTACACGTCTACGTAGTGCCACGCTCGAAGGAGCGGCCGAAGGTTTTCGTACCTTTGACCTCGGCGGCGATTCGTCCACGAGTGGCGTCGTGGACGACGTCATCGCGCGACTGCGCTCTTCGAAGTAATCGACGTTGATGCGCTAAGCGCGAACTTCACCGGGGTGACCACGCTTACAACAGCGACCAGTGCTCGCACCACCTTCGTTAGTAAAGGACGAATGAATAGTGTGCCCCGTCTGTCGCCGATCAGTGCCCATGATCAAGCCAAAATCTGAGATATCGGCGTCACCAGTTGTTTGCGCGGCACTGCACCAGGACCGATTAGCGAACCACGTGGGTGAGTTGTTCCGACTCTGCCCGTCGGTGAAAGACCACCTCGCCGTACGCCACGACGAACGCCAGCACGACAAGCGGGAGAACTGGTGCGAACCGTGGTTGGTGCACGGCAAGCGCGGCACCAAGTCCGGCGCCGACGATTAACGCCAACAACACGAAGGCGCTTCGACCCGAAATGGGATCTTTACGCTTCGCAACGCTGGCCAAAAATTGGGTGAGCGTACCGGTTAGGTACGTCGTTGAAAGTCCACTGATGCCAAAGCGAAGAGTGGCCGCGCTCTGAACACCCAAAGCGACCGCGTTCACGCCGAGCATCGCGTACTCGGCCCCACCCACCGGGGTGGCCGAGACTAGTTCCCACCACGTCGCGAAGACGCACAGTACCACTAGTTCGAGGACTAGGGCCTTGAGGATCGAACGAGGCCAGAGTACGTCGTTCTTATGCGCGTGTCCCGCCACTCGCGCACCGATCAGACTGCCTGCGACGAATCCGAAGAATGCAATTCCGGTATGGAGGGCGAGTGACACGTCACCTTTGCCTGCCGCCACGCCGAGCAGCACCATGTTTCCGGTCATCACGCTGGTAAAGACTCCACCAAGACGCGTGAAACCAATGGCGTCAATGGATCCGGTCACCAGAGTCAACAAAACGACGAGCGCGTCACGCTGGCGTACTGGCGACCAAAAAGAGTTCTCTCGACGATTCACCGCGACCTTCCTTCATTGCGGGACGAACGCGCAGTTGCGCTGGCACCTAGGAGAGATCCTACGAAGTCGGGGTAGTCCTGGAGATCTCGTGGCGCTCCGGAGAGAGCGACTTTTCTATAATTCGCTGCGTGCGTCCACTTCGAAAATCGTAGCGTCGTCTTTGTGCGTTGTTCGACTAGCGACGCAGTCGAACAACGCACACGAGGTAACTGGAGCAGAGCCGATCCAACGAGAACTTCCGACGGTGCGGAAGTGACTGGGCATAAGGACTTTGCGATTTGCGGCACGAGGTCGGCGCGCTGCGCCACCGTTCCAGAGCAGTAATTCTGGCGCCGGGAAGTCGTGTTGGTGGTGCTGGCTAGCGGGTGCGGAACATTGGTGGCTATCACGTATGAATCCTACCTAAATACGGCGCGTGAATAGGGAAAATTACTGGGAATTGCGGCCGCGCGACTCGAGACGTAATGGTCGAATTGGTCGGAGCTTCCCGGCTCAAACTGGGCAGCGACTGAGGGCCGCTACGCGCTCAACTTCGCGTATCGTGGCGACAAATTGTTTGCAGTAAAACTCACGGCCATGATGGATTACTGACGAAAATTCTGGCCTCGTGGTTCAAGCTCCGGGCACGAAACCGACGACGAAGAATGTCAACCAATCTTCTCGGAGGTCTTAGTGCGCTCTTATGACGCGCCACTAAAAATGCGTGGTGAATGTTCCTGGGGTGCGTAAGTTCGGAGCAAATTGCCGACGTGGTGGGCGATTCGTTGCCGGCCCCGACGGAGGTGTGTGATGACGCGGCGATGGATTGCTGTTGCGGTCGTTGCCACGACAGGGTTGGGTATCGCTGCCATCGCGGACTTGTCACCTCGAGCAGGCGCAACTCATTCGATCATGACCACGACGAACGTTGCGATCAATATTGCGCCGATCTTGTCGACCCTCGCGAGCCCCACGAACATCAGGCCGTTTGTGGCACCCGCGGTGGCGGGTGAGGGCATCTATCACCGCGCGGGTCGAACGGTGCAGGGACACAGCGCCATTTTCACGACCACGATTCGACCCCTCAGTAATCCGACGACTGTCGCGGGAGTCGCGTGGATCGATCCGAAACTGTTGAGCGCTCGTCTGTACTCGGGCAGTCTCAGTCCGGGCGGTTTCTTCTGGAAGTACACCGCACCGATCTCGCGAGTCGCCTCAAAGACGTTGGTCGCAGCTTTCAGTGGTGGTTTCTTGTTGAAGGACTCGCACGGTGGTTATTTATCGGAGGGGCGCCTCGTAGCCGCGCTCGTGCCGGGCGCAGCGTCGCTCGTGATATATCGCGACGGATCCATCACCGTGGGACAGTGGGGACGTGACGTTGTGATGAACTCGAATGTCGTCGCCGTTCGACAAAACTTGACCTTGCTCGTCGACCAAGGTGCGCCAGTCGCGGGACTGCAAGCCGGTGACACCTCACAATGGGGTTCGGCACTTAATCACGTCGTCGACACACCTCGCTCGGGTCTCGGCGTCACCAGTGATGGGGCTCTCGTCTACGTCGAAGGCCAGATGGACATCGTGGATTTGGCGCGTATCCTCGTTCGAGCCGGCGCCGTTCGAGCAATGGTGCTCGACATGAATCCCCTCTGGCCGGTGTTCGCGACCTACCTTCCGTCGTCGCCGACCGGTTACGCGGCACCGAGCAACGGCAAAGATTTGACGCCAACCATGGTGCAAACACCGATGAGATTCTTCGAGACCGCGTACGCGCGTGACTTCGTCACTTTGTCGGCGCGTTGAAGAAATGTGGTCGTGACGCGATTTGGTTCTAGCATCGTGTCGTGAAACTTAGCGTCATCATACTGCCCAGCGCGCGCTGGGACGAGGCGCGTGACCACTGGATTTGCGCTGATCAGTGGGGACTTCACGCGGGCTACACCTACGACCACTTGTCGTGGCGGACGTTCCGCGATGCAACATGGTTCTCGATGATCCCAACGCTGGTGGCGGCGGCGACCGTAACGTCACGCCTTCGTCTCGGGCCGTTGGTCACGTCACCAAACTTTCGACACCCGTTGTTGTTGGCCAAGGACCTTATTGCGCTTGACGATATCTCGCGTGGTCGAGTGATCGTCGGAGTCGGCGCGGGCGGCACTGGATTTGATGCTCACACGCTCGGACACGAACCGTGGTCGATGCGTGAACGTCACGAACGATTCGTAGAATTCACCCACGCCGTGGACCACTTGTTGCGTGAGCCGAGCACGAATCTCGAAGGGCCGTACTATCCGGTCGTTGACTCACGGCAGATACCTGGGCCCGTGCAACAACCCCGACCACCGCTCTACGTCAGCGCCCTCGGTCCTAAATCGTTGACTCTCGCGGCCGAGGTCGCCGACGGATGGGTGAGTTTTGGCGGTCCGCGAGGGACGCCGGACTCATCGGTCTTCGAAGCGGTAAAGATTCAAGTGTCACGGCTCAATTCCGAACTCGATCGTCGTGGCCGCGACGCGGCGACGATGCATCGCGTTATGTTGAATTTCGGCGGTAATGAGTCACCACTACGTTCGTTGGAGGCGTTCCTCGATTGGGCGGGACGCTATCGAGAACTTGGCTTCGACGAAGTGGTCGTGCACTGGCCCGTGCCTGACTCGGAATACGACTACGACGTCGAACTCTTCGAACGCGTGTGTCGCGAAGGTGGCACGACGCTGGCCGCCTGGGGTTAGATCAGCCCGATCCCAGCAAGTACATATCCCGGGCGGACTCAGAGAGATTCGCTCGAGCGCGAGGGTGCGCGGCGTGGTCGATCAACGATCGTACTTGGGACTGCTGTGACAATCCGAAAATCGGAGCAATGCCCTGTTCGGTCACTATGGCCGAGTGTTGGAATGAGCAGACCGGATCGGCGAGGATTGGCACGATGTTGGATGAGTCGGATTTCTCGTGCCAACTTCGCAACGCTAACACCGCTTGTCCACCGCATGAGTGCAAGGCCCCCGAGACGAAGTCGGGCTGACCACCGAAGCCCGAGTAGATCCGTCCGCGGACGTAGCTCGCGTTGGATTGCGCGTACAAATCAACTTGGAGAGCGGTATTGATTGCGAGCATTGCCGGCTGATCGGCGATACGCGCGGGGTTGTTTGCGACTTCGGTGCGGCGCATGACGAGGCGGGGATTCTCATTCGCCCAGTCGTAGAGCTCGGGAGTGCCGAAGAGAAAAGTACTCGTCATGAGTCTGTCCTCGTCGAGGGCACCGGCGTGATCGAGGCGGATAATGCCGTCACTCACCATTTCGGACCAGACGCCGAGATGGCGTCGGTGGTGCATCTGATCGAGGGCCGCATCCGGGAGTTGCCCGATCCCCAACTACAACGTCGTGCCGTCACTTGACAAGGACGCCACGTGCTCACCGATCGTTCGGGCGTCGGTGTCCAGCGGGCGTTCGGTGGGTGAGGGAAGCACGACGTCGGCAGATATCGCGAGATCCACGTCGTCCACCACGATCTCCGAGTCACCAAAGGTGTAGGGCGTATGGCGATTGACTTGCGCGACGACGAGTCCGCCCCGACGGCGTACTTCCTCGATCGCCGAGGGCAAGATGTTGGTCTCAATACCGAGCGAGACCTTGCCATTGCGCGGAGTCGAAGTGTGGAGCAACACAACGTCGGGCCGTCGACTCGTGGCGAAGAGGCGCGGGACTAATGACAGGCGCATGGGGAGATACTTGAGGTTGTCGTCTCGCCGCACGCCGGCACCGACGAAGGGCGTCTCGGTGATGATGCCGCGGCGCGTGGGCCAGCCGTCCTGGGGGTTGAGCGCGAAGAAACGGAATGTCGGAATACTTTCCGCCGCGAGGTGCACCAACGTCCAGGGAGTGGCGAAGTTTCCCGAGACGACAATTCGTGGCTCGGTGCTCGCGAGCGCCTCGAGACGCTGCCCAACGACCGCCTCGGTTACGACTTGCATCACGGCACCTTTCTGCTGTTTCCAGTGTCGCAGGTGAAATTGGTGAGGTGCTCACGAAACGTCAGATTTGGGTACTTAGTCCTTTGTGACGCATCAGCTGAGGCGAGCGACGAAACCTAGGACGTTGCGGCGGCCTCGGTCGCGACCTGTCGATGAATCTCTTGCATGTCTAGCGCAGATGCTTTTTCAATGAGATCGACCAAGGCGGACTCGGGCAGCGCGCCGGCCTGACTGAAGAGCACCACCTGTTCGCGAATGATCATCAACGTCGGAATGGACATGATGTTGAACGACGCCGCGAGCGACTGTTCGGCCTCGGTGTCGACCTTGGCGAATACGGCGTCAGGATATTCGACGGAGACTTTCTCGTACGTGGGAGCGAAACTTCGGCAGGGTCCACACCACGACGCCCAGAAGTCAATGAACACGAGGTCATTCTTGGATACGACCTCTTCGAAGTTGTCGGCGGTGATTTCGATTGTTGCCATGGCGGTCTCCTCGCAAATGTACGTCTCACGATACCGGTCACCGAGACTTTTCGAACCCTCGGGAGTATCGGCTCTCGCAAATGTCGCGCTGATTATGGTGACGCGACGGCATTTCGAGGCATCCCTCGGGCCGGTGGATTCGCGGGCGCGGTGGTGGGATCGAGCCAGTCAATGACGTCGAGTGCGCCGTAGTCGTCGCGTCCCTCGAGGAGAACCGCCACGTCGTTGACGGCGTCGCCACTGGTAATGATCGGCGGCTCAATATATCCGTTCGCGCGCACTTGAGCGAATCCGCACGTCGCGAGGAGGCCGTTGCATAAACAGGTGGTGGCCAGTGTTTTCGTGTGGAGGCCCCCCTTACGTTCGTAGGTGGACACCGGCTCGGCGGCGCAACGAAACGCCGTCGCGCCGTTGGCGTCGCGGTAGGCCTCGCGCAGATATCCGAGGTCGCAGCGCCGCGATCGTGCGGCGTAGGTGTCCGGGTCGGACATCGTTCCCGGTAGGTCCAGGACCTTGAAGGGGTAGCCCGTCGGGGAAGCCGTCGTGGAGGTTTGCACCACGACGCGGTGCGCTCGAACCTCGTCCAACACGCGTCGTCGCAGGGACGTTTCCATCCCCGACTCGCGACAGTACGCGAACATCGTCCCGACTTGCACGCCGGCGGCGCCGAGTGCCTGGGCGTCGAGAACGTCGCGCGACGACGTGACACCGCCTCCGATCCAGAACGGGACGCCGAGGTCTGCCATTACCGCGTAGTCCACCACGTCACGCGAACCGTAGACCGGGTTGTCATGCGCATCGAGCGTGAGGTTGCCACGCGGGGGAGCGTTGTGGCCGCCGGCGGTGGGTCGTTCGACGACGATGCCGTAGACCGGGCCGTTACTGCGCTTGAGTAGGGCCGTCGCCAGCACATGCGAGGAAACGATGCCGATGAATTTTGGTCGGCGCAGCGGCGCGCCTCTGACGTAGGGCGACGGGTCGAACGTCAGTGATGAGGCGGGATCGTCGCTGGACGCGCCCGTCACGCTCAAGGGGAACGCGGTGCGTCGCCCCTCACTCAGGTCGTCGATGGCGCCTGGAATGTGCGTGGGTACTCCCGCTCCCATCATCACGTAGTCGACTCCGGCCAGGATGGCGCCGCAGAGTGAGGCGGCGGTGGGGACCTGGATCTTGGTCAATAGATTGATGCCCACGAGACCGTCGTGACCCGCCTTGGCGAGGGCGACCTCGACGAAGCTGGCCAACACGACGAGGTCAGTCGCACGCCGCAGACTGTGATCGGCGAGCATCGTCGCGTTCTTGTAGGGCGCACCGGCGGGCCGCCGCACGGAGGCGTAGCGCTTGATGACGTCGTCGACGACGGCGGCCAAGGGGAAACTGTCGAGGACGGATCGCAGTTCGTCGTCCACGCCGTGGTCCTGGAGGCGGCGTACGAAGACCGAGTCGATTGCCGTTCCCGAGACCACACCCACTTGTCCCGTGGTCGCCACGGCGCGCGCGAGGGGCCAACCTGAAATCGCAACCCCCATGCCACCTTGGATAAGCCACGGTTGGCGGTCAGATTGTGAAGTGGTCGCGTTCATGCTCTGGCCCTTCGTGCCTATGAGGCGATTGTTCTCATGCGGCGTCATCCAATGGTACGGGGGCGATTTTCGTAGTTGACCCCTAACGAAGGGCCCAAAGTCATATTGTCGTGCGTTGCGCGGTTCGCACGCGCGTTGGAACGAACTACGTCGAATCGATATGTCGCAGTCACGCTAACATCGCCCCAGATTGAGGAGGAACCTGTCATGACCGCCATCGTCGACGTCTTAACCAGCGGGTACGCTGACGAACGCGTTGCGTCCAGCGTCGTCCTCGTACGCGAGAATGACGCCGTTATCGTGATCGATCCAGGTATGGTGGCGAACCGTCGCCTCATTCTGGATCCGTTGCACGAGCTCGGGCTGCTGGTGGGTGACGTGACCGACGTGATCTTTTCTCACCACCACCCCGATCACACCTTGAACGCCGCTCTCTTCGTGAACGCGCGCTTTCATGACGTGTGGGCCACTTACGTCGACGATGAATGGGGTGATCGAACTGACGTCATCGATGGTGCTCCGTCCGTGTCGTTGCTCGATACACCGGGACACACGCACGAGGACATCTCGACGTTGGTCAGTACTGTCGAGGGTCTCGTGGTGTGCACGCATCTCTGGTGGTCGAGCGTCGGCCCGGAAGTCGATCCTCGCGCGGTCGACCAAAGCCTACTGGAGCAATCACGTGCTCTGGTCTTGGCCCTCAATCCCATTATGATCATTCCGGGGCACGGCCCCGCCTTCGCCCCGGGCGAGCTACACCACTGAGCGGCGAACCAAGTACGTTGGATCGTGTGACGATGATGGTCCGTGTTGGCGTCTGGGACGTGCGTCCCGTTAGGGGCGGATGACGATGGTCGAGGGTCGCGGCCAAAAGATCCTCAAGAACCGATCACTGATGTGGCTCATCTTTTCAGTTTTTCTCGTTACCTGCCTGAGCATCATGTCCGTGTCTTCCGTGGCCGGCGACACTCTCGCCGTGGCGGGCGTCATCGCGATGGCTGTGGTGGTCGTGAAAATACGACTCACCAACCAGGTGACCGGCGAGGTCCGCGACCGCACGCATTGTCAGTTCTGTGGGTCGATACTCCAAGGTTTTGCGGGTACCCGTCGCTCCACGTGTGGGCAATGCGGGAAAGAACAACCCTGGGCACGTTAAGTCTCACGACGACGTGGGCGAGCGCGCCGAGGGTGTCACGAGGGCGCTCAACTCGGTAGTTTCGTCGTGGAGATCGCGATCGACGTAGCCGGCTTGATGAGGTGAAAATTCAGGCCCCAATTGGTGAAAGTGATAACGAACGACTGTCGCTGACCCTGGACCACGTCGGAGGCGACGAGTTCGACGGGTACGTGGGTACCAGTGGCGTCGACGTAGACGGTCTCGGTACCCGACGCGAGGCCGAGGTGATTGTTCGGCTTACCCGTGACGCCCACCACCAAGGTGTCGTTCACCATGGCGGTCTTTGTGGTCTTGAGTGTTCCGGTGGGTGATACTTCGCTCAACATTGACGAGAGCAAGATACCCGAATTGAATCTCGCGAAGTTCGAGTTGGCGGCGGGAATCTTGATCCACTTGTTGGCCACGCTCGGTGCGCTGACGCCGAATTGGGCCTGAATCGCCGCGGCGTCATCCTTGATGTACACGACGTTCGCGACGACGCGTACGACACTCTGGGCCTGACCGAGGCGCAGCGTCTGTTCTCCCGACGCCGTGCTGGAATTGGTGACCGAGGTGTACTCCTGACCCGCGATGGTGGTGGCCGAGGAACTAGTCGCGCTGCCTTCTCGCAGTGCCGCGGTCATCGCGGCACTGATGATCTGATGGCCCGACTGCGTCGCGAAACTCGATTGCGAGGCGGCGCCGGCACTGGTGAGGGATCCGAATTCGAACCAGAAACTTGACGTGGCGAGTAACGCGACGACGAGGCGAACGGCACGCGCGCGGCGTAGACGTGGGGAATAGTGCGCTGGGTGTGGTGGGGGGCGGAACACGTCGGTAGTCCCTCAGGGCAAGGTGGTGGACGCGATGGGGATGGCGCCGGTCGGCGCGGTGTAAGAAAAGTGACGTCCCCAGTTGGAGAACGTAACGACGAGGGTCGTGGGGACGCCGTCGGCACGACCCGACGCCGTGAGTTCGACGGGCAGGTAGGGAGACGCTGCCGACACGAAGAGGGTCTCGGCACTCGCGCTCAGTCCCAGTTGCGCGTTGGCGGTACCGCCGATGGCGATCACCTGTTTGCCGTTGAGCGTGCCGACCGGCGACTGGGTCAAAGGGCCGACTGGTCGCACCTGGGACAACATCGACGAGAAGAGGAGGCCAGAAGAAAAGGTGACGAAGTGGTGATTCGTCCGCGGGATGGCGACCCACTTGTTGGCGTAAGTCGGATCGGCCACACCGAATTGCAGGGAGATCATTGAGGCGCTCAACTTGGCGTACACGACCCCGCCAACCATCCGCTCCACTCCACTCGAACTCGAGTTAAAGGTAATGAACTGCTGAGCGACCGCCGGAGTTGAGTTGGTCGATTCGCTGAAGCTATATCCGGTGGACTTGCCCTGGGATTCGGTGCTACAACTACCCTTGGCGCGCGCATTCGCGAGGGCGAGGTTCGCCACTTGCGCCGGCGTGAACCCGGGCAAACTTGACGGAATGGCGAGCGCCGACGCCCCCGCTGACGTGGTCGCTACGAGACTCAGTACGCCCAGGGCAATGACGACGGGAAAGGCCTTTTTCATGATGGATCGGTCTTTCTGGATGGTGGCGCGGTGTCTCTAGAGAATAGTCCCGAGGTCACTTTCGACGGGTCAACCGTCACGTATTCGTAGTCAAATCACTCCCAGTGACGTTCCAGACGCTGCGATTGATTGTGGGCGAATGTATTGAAGCGTTGTTGGGACGTCGTACCGTGAATTTTCAACTGCCTAAACCGGTTTGCGCGAATGGAGTGAAGTTTTTCGGCGCCGGAAATGGGGTGTCCCTCCCCCAGTTCTTAAAGCTCACGACAGTGGTAGCGGTCACGCCCGCTTGAAGCTGCTCTACCAACATCTGCTTCGGAAGGAACGGTGCCGTGGTCGAGACAAAGAGAGTCTCGATTCCATTCACAGGAACAGTTGGTCCACTCACGGTAACGGTCGGAACGTTCATTTTGCCGGTGACGCCGATGACCGACACGCCGTTGATCGTCGTGGGCGCTGTCAACTTCAGTATTCCTGAAGGGTGTATCCCTTGAAGTACCGAGGGCAGGGTGTTACCCGATGAGAGGTAATTGTAAAACTTATTGCCCTTGGTAAAGGAGATCCACTTGTTCGCGAGCGTTTTGTCGGTGGAACCAAAATTAACTTTGATGAGTGCCGCGTCAAACTTGCCGTAGGCGACACCGTCGGCGTAGATAATCTCGTCTCTGGCTCCTTGAATTGTCTCAAATCTGTAGCCGGACTGCGGTCCCGAGGTGGCGACCACTCTCACGTCGAATATGGGGGAATTATTACTGCCTAGGATTTTGACACTAGAAAGCGTCGTGGCACTTTGCTGGGCGTTCGCGGCCTTGAGAGACGTGTTAAGTACCTGAGCGGCACTTAGACCTGCCAGGGTTGCCGGCGTACTCGCACCCACGCTTGACATCATGGACACGAGGCCGAGGGCCCACAAAATCCCAGTCGCCACGAATTTCTTCACGTCGTCACCATTCGGGTTGTTGTATCTCACTCTTCCCTAACGGTAGCGACCCTACGCAAACTTTCTGGAGTTCCGGGCAACGAATAGTGATCCTTCAACGAGGCAGGTTTGTCCGGTTGATCTGGGTGAAGTTCTTCGGCGCAACTACCGACACGGCGTCACCCCGGTTTTTCGGGGTGAAGGTGACGTTCGCGGTCACGCCCGACTTGGATTCCATGATCAACAATTGCACCGGCACAAACGGTGCGACAGTCGACACGTACAGTGTCTCGGTTCCACCAACACCAACTTTTGGTGCACCGAATGTTCCGGTGACTCCGATCACCGACACGCTGTTAATCGTTGCGGGTGCGCTAAAGCCCAAGGTTCCTCCCGGATGCATCACAAGTAGCAACGAAGGGAGTGTGAGGTCCGTCGAGAAATAGTTGAAGAATTTGTTCCCCTTGGTAACTGAAATCCACTTGTTCGCGACGGAATTGTCGGTGACGCCGTAGTTGAGGTGGACGAGTGTTGGGTCGAACTTGGCGTAAACGACGCCATTCACGTAAATGAATTCGTCCTCGTGACCACCAAGTCTTTCTAATGCGTAGCCAGAACGCAGGCCCGACGAGATGACCACTCGTACTTGGTTGTCGAGGGCGCTTTCGATCGTGGTGGCACTCTTCTGAGCGTTCGCCGCTTTGAGCGATACGTTGAGTACTTGAGATGCACTCAGACCCGTCAAGGTTGTCGGGGTGCTCGCACCGGCACTAGTTACCAAAGGCACGATTCCTAGAATGCTCGCAATCCCAATTGCCACGGACCTCTTCATGTCATCGCCTCTCGGGGTCACTGCACGGCAGTTGACCCTGTCGGAATCGATCGGACGCCGGAGTTACCTAGACCTTGACACGGTTGTAAACACGTCGACGAGTGAACGAGTGCCCTGTCGCAATTCTCAAGGATCGCGATGTGGGTTTCGCTCTAAACACAAAGCGCGAAGCGCTATTCGGTGCCATTCCGGACGTCGCCGTCGATTCCTCAGCGCGGCAGGCTCGTCTTATCGATGGGAGTGAAAGTCTTGGGGGCGGCGACCGACACGACGACACCCCAATTCTTGGGAGTGAGGATGATGTTGGCGGTCACGCCTGGCTGCGATTCCTTGACTAGTACCTGCACCGGTAGAAACGGCGCCGTGGTCGAAACGTAGAGGGTCTCGCTCCCACTCAAGGGTGCAATCGAAGCATTGATCTTTCCGGTGACGCCGATGGTCGGTACACCATTAATCGTCGTGGGTGGCGTCAAGCTCAAGGTACCAGCTGGATGCATTTGTTGAATCACCGACGGAAAAGTGATGCCCGAAGAGAGGGAGGCGTAGAACTTGTTGCCTTTGGTGACCGAAATCCACTTGTTCGCGACGGAATTGTCGGTGACCCCGTAATTGAAGTTGATGAGCGACGTGTCGAACTTGGCGTAGACGACACCACCGGAGTAGATGACCTCACCCTTGTGACCGTTCACCGTCTCAAATCCGTAACCGGACTGCGGACCCGACGTGGTGTTCTCGCTCAAACTGATACCGAGGACCTTGGTGCTGCCGACGGTCGTCGCACTGTGCTTGGCGCTTGCCGCTTTGAGTGACACGTTGAGTACTTGAGCCGCGCTGAGACCCGTCAAGGTCGTCGGCGTGCTCGCACCCGCGCTCGTCATCAGGGGTACGAGGCCGAAGACACTCGCCACTCCTATCGCTACGGACTTCTTCATGTCATCGCCTCTCGGGGTCGTTGCCGTGCACTCGACCTTACCGGGAGCGATCCAGAGGTCGCGTGCTTAGCTCTTGGCGACGTAAGGACCACTGAGGGCGGGGATGATCGTCTCGCCGTAGGCCTCGAGGGTGGCGATCTTGTCGTCGTGTTGCAAGTAGAGCGCGAACTGGTTGACGCCCATCTCGCGTAGTTCTTCGAGACGCGCAATGTGCGCCTCGGGTGGCCCTAAGAGACAGAAGCGATCGATGACCGCATCGGGGACGAAGTCGGCGTGGGTGTTGCCCGCCCGCCCGTGTTCGTTGTAGTCGTACCCCTGACGGTCCTTGACGTAGTCGGTGAGGGCGGCAGGGATGTTGGCGGACGCGTCGCTGCCGTATCGCTCGACGATATCGGCGACGTGGTTGCCGACCATGCCCCCGAACCAGCGGCACTGGTCGCGTTGGTGGGCGATGTTCTCGCCCACGTACGCCGGAGCAGCGACACAAAAACGCAGCGCGTCGGGGTCGCGACCGGCCGCTTGGGCCGCGTGGCGCACGGCGGCGATCATCCAACGTGCGATGTCGGGATCAGCCAGTTGCAAGATGAAACCGTCGCCGACTTCGCCGGCGAGTTGCAATGCCTTGGGGCCGTAGGCGGCGACCCAGACCTCGAGCGAACTCTTCTCGCCCCAAGGAAAGCGCAGCGTCGAACCGTGGTAGTCAGCGTCGCGACCATTGGCCAGTTCTCGGATGACCGTAATGGCCTCGCGCAGGGTGGCCAGCGTGGTCGGCGAGCCGTTGGTCACGCGCACCGCCGAGTCGCCGCGGCCGATACCGCAGACCGTACGGTTGCCGTACATCTCGTTGAGGGTGGCGAAGACGCTCGCCGTTACCGTCCAGTCGCGCGTCGCGGGATTGGTGACCATTGGTCCCACAATGACCTTGCGCGTCGCCGCGAGAATCGCCGAGTCAATCACGTAGGGCTCTTCCCACAAGATGTGCGAGTCGAAGGTCCATACGTAGTCGAAACCTAAGTGCTCGGCGCGTTGGGCGAGGTCGACGACGCGTGACGCGGGGGGATTGGTCTGTAAGACGACTCCGAAGTCCATGATGCTGCCTCCTGGTGATGTTCGACGAGTGACCGCGGACGCACCGCGAGGTCCCTAGACCAAGTACTGGCTGAGGCCGCGCTTGAGAAACGCGCCATGACCCACCGCGCCGGTGAATGAATTGTTCTCAATGATGACGCGCCCGCGCGACAGGACCGTCTCGACGCGTCCGTCGACGTGGATGCCCTCGTAGGCCGAGTGGTCCATATTCATGTGGTGCGTTCGCACCGAGATGTCGGTAGTGCCGAGCGGGTCATATACCACGACGTCGGCGTCCGAGCCCGGCGCCAGCACGCCCTTCTTCGGGTAGAGGCCGAACATGCGCGCCGGCGTGGTGCAGGCCAACTCGACCCAGCGCGCCCGGCTGATTTCCCCGGTGACCACGCCCTGATAGAGCAGGTCCATGCGGTGCTCGACGGACCCAATGCCGTTGGGGATCTTGGAGAAGTTCCCGAAGCCCAATTCCTTCTGGTCCTTCATGCAGAACGGGCAGTGGTCCGTGGAAACGATCGAAACGTCGTTGGTCCGTAGCGCCTGCCACAGGGCGTCGTGGTGTCCCTCTTCTCGCGAACGCAGTGGCGTCGAGCACACGTAGGCCGCTCCCTCGAAACCCGCCTTGGCGAGGTGCTCTTCGAGACTCAGGTACAGGTACTGCGGGCAGGTCTCACCAAAGACGTTGGCCCCCATGTCGCGCGCCCGGGCCACTGCGTCAACGGCTTCGTTCGCACTCATGTGCACGATGTAGAGAGGAGTCTTCGCGACCTTGGCGAGCATGATCGCACGATACGTCGCCTCTTCTTCCATCTCGACCGGGCGCGTGAGCGAGTGGTACTTCGGATCGGTCTCGCCCCGCGCCAACGCCTGAGCGACCAAGACGTCGATGGCCGGACCGTTCTCGGCGTGCATCATGATGGTGGCCCCGAGGCCGGCGGCCCGTTGCATCGCGCGCAGGATCTGACCGTCGTCGGAGTAGAACACGCCCGGATAGGCCATGAACAACTTGAACGACGTGACGCCTTCGTGCTCGGTCAGGTAAGTCATCGCGTCGAGGGCCGCGTCGTCCACCCCGCCGACGATCTGGTGAAATCCGTAGTCAATGGCACACTTTCCGTCCGCCTTGGCGTGCCAGGTGGCTAGTCCGTCGCGTACGTCCTCGCCGGTGCGCTGCACCGCGAAGTCAATGATGGACGTGGTGCCCCCGAAGGCGGCGGCGATGGTCCCGGTCTCGAACGTATCGGATGCCGCGGTGCCCCCAAAGGGCAACTCCATGTGCGTGTGCACGTCGATGCCCCCGGGCAGCACGTACTTATTGGTCGCGTCAATCACGCGATCGCACGTTGGTGCCACGTCGTTGAAGTAACTCGGCGCGCCTAGTGCCGCGATCGTCTCGCCGTCGACGAAGACGTCGGCGCGACACTCGCCACTCGACGAGAGCACGGTACCGCCGGTGAAGAGGGTGCGTGCTACGGTAACCTCCTAAGACTCGGTGAGCGTCTCGTACATGTCGGGACGACGGTCGCGGTAAAACGCCCACTGCTCCCGGACTTCCTTGAGCACGTCCATGTCGAGGTCGCGCACGACGAGTTGTTCGTCGCTGGTGCTCGCCACGTCACCGACGAACTGACCGCGCGGCGAGGCGAAGTAGGACTGGCCGTAGAAGTCGTTGGTCCCGAGGTCCTCGACGCCCACGCGGTTGATCGCGCCAACGTAGTACTCGTTGGCGACCGCGGCGGCGGGCTGCTCGAGCTGCCAAAGGTACGCCGAGAGACCGCGACTGGTGGCCGAGGGATTGAAGACGATCTTGGCGCCGGCGAGGCCGAGGGCACGCCAGCCCTCGGGGAAGTGCCGGTCGTAGCAGATATGGACGCCGATGCGTCCGACGGCGGTGTCGAAGATGGGATAGCCCATATTGCCGGGGCGGAAGTAGAACTTCTCCCAGAAGCCACTGACCTGGGGGATGTGCGTCTTGCGGTACTTACCGAGGTACGTGCCGTCGGCGTCGATGACCGCGGCGGTGTTGTAGAGGACCCCCTCTTGCTCCTTTTCGTAGACCGGCAAGATAATCACCTGGTGGAGTTCGCGAGCCAGTGCGGCGAAACGCTGCACGGTGGGACCTTCAGGTACCGCCTCGGCGTACTCGTAGAACGACGCGTCCTGGACCTGGCAAAAATACGGTCCGTAGAACAACTCCTGAAAACAGATGACCTGAGCGCCCTGGGCCGCGGCGTCGCGCGCGTGGGCCTCGTGTACGTCGATCATCGATGCCTTATCGCCCGTCCACTTCGCCTGCACTAGCGCCGCTCGTATGATGTCGCTCATCACCAACTCCTTTTCACGAGCGCTCGGTGCCCGTCGTCGGTTCAATCTCTCACCATAGACCTCGCACTACGCATAACTTCACGTCATCACTGAATTCTCGTGGACGTAGTCTGAGGTGAATCGGACCTGTCGCGGCGCTCGATTCGCGACGTCGCCCGGGCGATCGCTGAAGTGAGGAGAAGGACGTGAGTGCAGGTCTCGTGCCTCGAGGATGGGACATGTCGCGCGTCGAAAGCCTCGCGGGACGGCGTTACGTGATCACCGGTGGAACGAGTGGTCTAGGTCTTGCCTCAGCGAGCGCCTTGAGCGCCAAGGGAGCGCACGTGACCATCACCGCGCGCAGCGCCGTCAAGGCCCAGCGGGTGCTTGACACCGGGGGAGCGACCGACGTCATCGAGATGGACCTCACGGACTTGGCCAGCGTGCGCGACGCGGCGTCGCGGGTGAGAGAAACCTACGACGTGGTGATCTTGAACGCCGGAGTGATGTGGACCCCGTACGTCCTCACCACCGACGGGTTCGAACTTCAAGTCGGGACCAATCACCTGGGCCACTTCGCCTTCGCCGGACTCATCAAGGACTTCATCGGCGAACGATTGGTAAGTGTCTCGAGCGCGTACCACCGTTTTGGCACCTTCGGCGATCACTCCGAGGCCGAGATTCGTCGTCGCTGTCGCGGTGAGGCGCCCTACTCCTCACGCAGTGCCTACGCCGACTCCAAACTCGCGAATTTGCTCTTCACCAACGAGGTGGAACGACGTCGCGCGATTCACGGGTGGGCGTTCATTGCCCTCGGTGCGCATCCTGGTTGGTCGAACACCCACCTCTTTGATATCGCGCGCGAGAAGACGAGTGTGATGAGCGTTATGACGTCTCTGTCGAGTCGCTTCCTCGCCCAGAGCGCGACGCGCGGAGCGTTGCCCCAGCTATGTGCGGCGACGTTCGCGGGGCTGCGCGGTGGTGAGTACCTCGGCCCGCGTGGACCGGGTGAACTGCGCGGGACACCCCAGGTCACCACAACCTCGGCGCTCGCGCGCGACGACGTGCTCGCTTCGAACCTGTGGAAGGTGTCACAGGAGTTGACTGGGGTGAGCTGGGAGTAGGCGACAGCGATGGCGACTCCCAGCTCACCCGTTACTGCAGGACGAGAACGTCTTCGTCGAGTGAGACCTGCAGATCGCTCACGCGCGGCAGTCCGAAGAAGGCGACGACGCCACCTAGCAGGACCACACCCGCGGCAAAGAAGAGGGCCCAACGGTACCCCGACAAGAACGCGGTCATCGACGGGTCGCCCGCTCGCAACCGCACGTTCTCCCTCGTTGACAAGACAACGCCGATGAGAGTGATGCCGAGCAGTCCCGCGACTTCACGCGTCGCCGAGAAGATGGCGGTCGCCGTCGAGGCCTTGTCGGCCGGCATTCGATTAATCACGAGCGCGCTCAACGGGACCGTGAAGCCACCCCCACAGCCGATCAACGCGAAAGCCGGCATCAGATCGAGAAATGAACTGTGCGCGCCGGTGAAGGAGGTGGCGGCGATACCCAGTCCCATGGCGAACAAGGCGAAGGCGACCATGCGATTGGTCCGCACGCGATGCGAGATGGCTCCGGCGAAGGTGGCACCCACGGCCATCAAGATCGCCATGGGGACGAAGGCGGCACCGGCCTTGGTGGGGGAGAAGCGCAGCACGTCTTGAAGATAGATAGCGGTAAAGAAGTAGATTCCGAAAAGTCCAAATGCCCACGCCGCTAGGACGGCGGAACCAACGACGAAGATACGGTCCTTGAAGATCGTCAGGTCGACCATCGGGTCGAGCGCGTGGCGTTCGCGAAAGAGAAACGCGGCACTGGCGAGGGTCGCCGTGGCGAAGGAGGACAAGATGATTGTCGAGGTCCACCCGTCGCGAGTACCTTGAATAAGGGCGAAGGTGAGCGAGAAGAGGGCGAGTGACGAGGCGGCGATTCCCGACCAGTCGAGCGAACGACGCACGAGCGCCTGCTGACGGGGTAGGGCAAAGAGACACAGGGCGATCGCCGCGAGGCCGATCGGCAGGTTGATAAAGAAGATCCACTTCCACGAGAGGTGCTGGGTCAGCGTGCCACCGAGGACCGGTCCGACCGCGAGCGCCAGGGCCCCGACCGCGCCCCAGATGCCGACGGCTCGGGCCTGTTCCTTCTTCTCGGGATAGGCGTAAGTGATGATCGACAATGTCGTCGGAGTCAGCATGGCCGCCCCGACGCCCTGCAGAGCCCGCGACGCAATGAGCATGCTCGCACTGGTGGAAAACCCCGCCAGCATCGACGACGCGGTGAAGACCGCGGCGCCCAGCACGAAGAGCCGTCGGCGTCCGAGCACGTCGGCCAATCGGCCTCCCGCGAGCAGCAACCCGGCGAAGAACAAGATGTACGCACTGACGATCCATTCGATGCCGGTCTGGGAGAGGTGCAAGTAGTGCTGGATGCTCGGAATGGCCACGTTGACCACGTTGTTGTCCAGGAACGTGGCGAATGCGCCGAGCGAGGCCGCAACGAGAATCAGCGCGCGTCGCGGCGTCCTCGCGGCAACTTCGAGGGAGTTAGTGACTTCCATGGGGGTCCTTTCAGGGTGAGTATCTTGCTATACGACGTACTTGTACAACGTATACTATACAACGTAAGAGTACACTGTACGATGGAAAGTGGTGGCTGTCAAGGTGAAAGATCAGAAATCAAAACTGGACCGAACCCAGGTGCTGAGCGCCGCTTTTGACGTGGTGGACCGCGACGGTCTGGACGCCCTCACCATCCGTCACCTAGCCGCACAACTCGGGGTGACGCCGATGGCCCTCTACTGGCACTTCGCCGACAAACAAGCGTTACTCGACGCCCTGGTTGATTCCATGTGGGCTGACGCGAAAGACCACCTCGCAACGTCACCCGCGTCGAGTGATCCGATGGATGAGTTCCAGCGGCTGATTCAGGCCCTCGTCTCTGCGTTTCGTAAACACCCGACCCTGGCGGTGCTCGCCCCGTTTCGTGCGATCGAGTGCGAAGCGGGCCTTGATATCACCGAGGGGGCTCTACAGATGCTGAGTCAACTGGGATTCACGCCGCGCCAGTCGGCGTTCGCGGCGCGCATGGCCTTGACGTCTGCGATCATGCTCGTGAGTACTCAACCGGGGATCGAGTCGCCCGACAATGATGATCGTGACGAACTCATGCGAGCCAAGCGCGCCGCGATCGCCACGTTGGCGCCGCAGCGTTACCCGTTCTTGATTGCGGCGGGTCCCGATCTCATCGACTGTGACGATCCGGAGAACTACTACGCCGCGGGCATCGAGATGATTCTCGCAGGTGTCGTGGCGGCTTCCGCCGCCGTTGGCTGAGATTTACTTGCGTCGCGCGGTCGCGGCGGTCGTCGCACTATTTTCGGCGGCGACGAAGGAGGTCTGATCCGCGCGCTTCGTGCCCACTGATCGAGAACTCCAGCGCCTGATTTGAGACGAGGCACGCGGTGCCGCCACGGGGGAGTTCGCCATTTTGGATTATCGACATGTAACGCATAGTGCCCCTTCGTACGTCGTGAATTGTTTCAGCACCTACGTATCGGAGCTACCTCGCACCATTCGACCGTAATTCCGGGAATCCTTGGTGCACGAGTGCCTGACGTGCGTTCACCTGCTCTAACATCGCCAGCAATCATCGTCGAGAAGCACGTCATTGACGCATTCTGGCTCGAGGCGAGCGTACTATCGGTGCGGACTATTCCTGGCGGCGAGAGTGGTGGTGCACCGAGCGCAACACGTCACTCAGAAGAGAGTCGTCGGGCCCGTCATGTAGTTCACTGGGCGCGCCGCGCGCAGTGACGAGGCCGTCGAGAATGATCCTCAAGTACCGTCGCCATAGTTCCGGCGCGCTGGCACTGGTCTTGTTGCCGAGCAAGCTGATCATCATCTCAAGAATGGCGAAGTCCGCCGTGACGACATCGTCGCGCAAGTAACCGTCACGCTGCGCGCGCTCCACGAGTAATGAGACGGCCGGCATGATGCGACATTTGGCGTGGTCGAGTCGGGCCGCGGCGTAGGAGGAGCCTGCGACGACCTCGCGCAGGCCGCGATTACTGCACTGGCGCTGCAGGGCCTCTTCGAGGAACCAGACCAGTGCGTTCCAGGAATTCTCCATCTCCTTGGCGCTACCGGCGAGGTCCGCGATCTCGTCGACACCGTTTTCAAAGAGTGCGCCGATCAAGGCGTCCTTGTCGGCGAATCGGCGATACACCGTGCCGACGCCGACGCCGGCCGCGGCGGCGACCTCGTCTAAGGTGGCGTCGAGGCCCCGTTCAGCGAAAACCTTGGCGGCGGCGTCGAGGATTTTTGCGCGGTTACGTTCGGCGTCAGCGCGCAACGGGCGATCGATGTGTTCAACGTGGGTGGTCATATCACGCTCCTGAACACATATTACTGGTGTTTCAAATAAGTGGAACTCTTTCCTCCACATACGATTAAAGTGCATTTTAAGCGGAGTTAATTGCTCCGGTTAAAGTTCAAAGAGAGATGAAATGAGCGTCGCAGAGTTCGAACAGTCAGGGGCCCCCGTCGTGACCGAGACCGATAGCGAGCGCGCGCACCGGCGTCGCTGGTGGATTCTTGCGGTGTTGGCGATTTCGCAGCTGATGGTGATCCTGGACGGCACCATCGTCAATATCGCCCTGCCGACCGCGCAACGCGCGCTGCACTTTTCAAACGCAGACCGTCAGTGGATCGTCACGGCGTATTCGTTGGCCTTCGGCAGTCTCTTGCTCCTGGGTGGGCGCGTCTCTGACTACATTGGTCGTAAGAACGCGCTCATCATTGGACTCGTCGGCTTCGCGGGTGCGTCGGCCTTTGGTGCGACCGCCCAAAACTTCACCATGTTGGTGAGCGCACGGACGATCCAAGGGGTGTTTGGTGCGTTGTTGGCGCCGGCCGTCTTGGCACTTCTCACCACGACGTTCTCCGACCCCGCCGAACGAGGCAAGGCTTTCGCCGTCTACGGGGCCGTGGCGGGTGCCGGCGGCGCCATCGGGCTCATCTTGGGCGGCGTGTTGACGAGCTACGCCTCGTGGCGCTGGACCTTGCTGGTCAACCTCGTGTTCGCGGCGATCTGTGTCGCGGGGGCCGTCCCCTTGTTGGCCCGCGACCGTGGCACGGACCACGATCCGCTCGACGTCCAGGGCGTGCTGAGCGTGACCGTGGGTCTCTTCGCGTTGGTCTACGGGTTCTCGCACGTTGAAACGACGTCGTGGGGTGATCGCTACACCCTCGGCAGTTTCGCCGTCGCATTGATCTTGCTGGGCTACTTCTTTCGTCGCCAAACGACGGCGGAGTACCCGTTGCTACCGCTGCGCGTCCTGGGCGACCGTAACCGCGGGGGGTCGCTGCTGTCGATGTTGGTCGCGGGTCTGGGCATGTTCGGCATGTTCCTCTTCTTGACCTACTTCTTGCAGACGACGCTCGGCTTCTCGGCCGTGCGCACGGGCGTGGCGTTCTTACCTATGATCTTCTCGCTGACTATCACCGCGCAACTCTCGAACATCGTGTTCTTACCCAAGTTCGGCCCGCGTCCACTCATCCCGCTCGGGATGGTCATGGCCTCGGGGGGACTCTTCTGGTTGACCAACCTGACCATTCACTCGACGTACTTGGGTGGCGTGCTCGCGCCACTGATCGTCATCGGACTGGGTGTGGGCTTCGTCTTCGCCCCCGCCTACAACACCGCGACCCTGGGCTTGGAGTCCCACGACGCGGGAGTCGGCTCTGCACTGGTCAACACCACCCAGCAGATTGGGGGTTCGGTGGGCACGGCGCTACTCAACACCTTGGCCGCCAGCGCGGCGAGCGCGTTCCTCGTTGGCAAGTCCGCGACGGCCCTCAACGTCAAGATCTCCAACGTGCACAGTTACACGACCGCTTTTAACGACTCGGCGTGGATCTTCCTCGGCGGCGCTCTCGCCACCGCGTTGATACTTCGATCAGGTGCCCCCCAGTCTGGTCAGCCGAGCGAGATCCCCGCTGCCGCTCACTGACGGGTTATAGGTGAAAGGGTGTCACCATCGAGTTGGCGCTGCGCGCACCGCCCAAGAAGGGAAGGTGCAGCAGCGCCTCCGTCGTTCGTAGCAGTGAGTAGTGCGTGAATGACTTTCCCACGCGCCGTCCCTTCGGCACTGACGGGGCCACCACGATGGTCGGAACCTGATTGGTCGACGACACGTTGCTCTCGTCAAAGGTGATGAACAGCGCGAGGGAGCCCGCGCGGTACTGAGGACTCGACACAATCTGGGGCACGTGACTCTTCAACCACGCGTCGCCGGTCGATACGGGGCAACTGTGCATGTCGTTGCAGACGTTGGGGGTGATCATCGTAAAGGCGGCCGAAAGGTTCAGCGGCAACGTCAGTGGCACGTCGTCGCGCGAACACGTGGGCAGGTTGGTGTAGTACACCGCGGGATTGTGTCGCGCGGCGTAGGAGCCACTGGTGACACGGTCGCACGCGGACGGCATGGATTCGTCGAGCGCGCGCCAGTTGCCCTTGAGCTCAGAGAAGATGCTCGGTACGTTGAGGGGGTGCGAGCTGGGTTCGGCGTCGTCGGTGATGCCTTGAGTCGACCCCGAGGTCAACGCAATGTAGTTGGGCAAACTCGGGTGCGACACCGCGTCGTCGTTCGTCGCCAACCCACACCGTGTCGCGAGGGCGTTGAGATATGGCGCGCTCGACGAACCAACGACGCTGTACCCCTCATTTTCGAGCAAGATCCACACGACGTGAGTGACGCGCGCCTGATGTGAGGTGCCACACGGTGAGGCCGCCGCCGTAGCCGCGACGGACGCCGGGACTCCCGTGGTCGCCACGACACCCAATGAGGCCCCCACGAGAGCGATGACGGTGAGTAGCGACGGCGTCCGTCTCACGGTCAGTTCCCGTTCGATTCCGACGGCGTCTGGGTGTCGAGCAGGGTCGTCACCGCGCGCCGCGCCGCGTCACAGACCTTGACGTCACGGTGATCGGTGCGTGCCGAGATGCCGACACCGTCGTAGATCAGGTGAAGTTGTTGACCGAGTTGATCGGGGTCCGACGCGCCCGCGTCACGCGCGAGGTCCGTGAATAATTGCCGGAGCCAGTGACGATATTCGTCGGTGGCGTGTTCGACGAGACCACCCGCGGGCGCCTCGGTGGAGGCGGCGATGAAGGCACAACCGTTGAAGTCGGGTTGGCGCACCTGAGTCGCCTGGACCGCGAAGACGGCCAGGATCTTCTCACGCGGGCTGTCGAGATCGCTCAACGCACGTTCTAGTCGCGCCCGGGTGTTCTCGTGGCGCGTCGCGAGGTACGCGGCGACGAGTTCCTCCTTGGAACCAAAGAGGTTGTACAGCGAGGCTTTGGCGACGCCGGCGCGCTCGATGATGCGGTCGATCCCCACTGTCTGCACGCCCTCGGCGTAGAAGAGGTCACTGGCCGCGTTGAGGAGGCGCTCGCGGGCCGAGGGCCCCGCGGTGTTCCTGGTCGAAGCAACGTTGCTCATCGGGTGTTCGCCTCCCTGGACTGCTGAATTGATCGTACCGGGGTCGAGGGAAGTTTGGTCATCGTGACCAGCTTGACGAAGGCTACCACCGAGAGCACGATGACTCCCGCCAAGTAAAAGTAACTCGTGTGCGCCAGGCCTACCCCGTGCACGACGGCCGTTCCGGCCAGGACTGCGGGCACCCCCATGGCGAGGTAGGAGATCATGTACAACACCGCCAGCACTCCCGCTCGTTGGTCCGGGTGCGCCAGCGGCGCGACGAGGCGCATTCCGCCTTGAAAGCCCGCTCCAAAGCCGACCCCCGAAATGGTCGTACCGGCGAAGAACACCACCCACGAGCTCGTCGCGACGCCGAGAATCACCACCGCCACCCCGGCACTCAACGCCAGCGTGCCCGTGACCATCACGCGGGTGGCCGGCCACTGCCGAAGTACGTAGGTCGTGACGGCGGCGACGCCGGCCAACACGCCCAAACCGGCCCCGCCAGCGACCACCGACTGGGAGTGGACTAACTGTGCGATCAACGAGGGACCGAGTGATCCGAAGAAACCCGCCAGGGCCCACACCGCGAACAGCACGGGCGCGGCACTCAGCAGCGGTCTACGCGTTTGTAACGGAATTGTGAGTTGAGGGATCATCGAGCCCCAGGCGCCCCGGTGACGCGGACTCGTCTCGGGAAGTCGCGTGACCCAGAGTAATTGCGTCACGAGAATGCCGACGAAGATGAGGTAGATCAGTCGCGTCGGAGCAGGTAGCCACTGGACGGTGAAGGACGAGATCACCGCTCCGCTCGCCGTGCCTACTCCCGGTGCCGTGGAATTGGCCACCGCGCCTGAACGAGCGTCAATGTCGAGCATGGCCGCGCCCACGGCGCCGAGCGTCACCCCGGTGGCCACTCCTTGGATCACGCGAGCAACGAGCAATGTCGTGACGCTGTGCGCATCGACGTAGGTCGCCACGGCGAGGATTTGGACGACGATGCCGACCAGGATGACTCGTCGACGTCCGAGGTGGTCCGACAGTCGTCCCGCACTGAGCAAAGTAACGAGCAGCGCCAGTGCGTAGACGCCAAAGACCATCGTGACCATCTGGTCGGAGAACCCCCACTGCGACTGGTACGTCGTGTAGAGGGGAGTGGGGGCGCTTGACGTGGCGAGGAAGGTCACCGTGATCGATGCCAAACCCGCGATGCGCCGACGCTTCGCGCGAGTCATTCGATCGTGGTCCGTGGACGAAGCGTCGATCGGGGAAGAACACGTGAGTGTATCCATGGTTACGCCGCCGTCCTGCCGCCGTCGACGGCCAAGGTGGCGCCCGTGACGTAACTCGACGCGGACGACGCGAGGAACACAACTACCTCGGCAATTTCTTCGACCTGCGCGCCTCGCCCCAACATGGTCGTGGACGCCAGTCGGTCGATCATCGGCGACTTCTCCGGCGTGCTGTAGACGGGGCCGGCCGCAATTGCGTTCACGCGCACGCCGCGCGGGCTGAACTCGGCCGCCCACGAGCGCGTCATGGAGCTCAGCGCGGCCTTGGTCGCACCGTACGCCGCGCCGCCGGCGAGACCAATCTCGCCGGCCATGCTCGCCAGGTTGATGATGCTGCCGCGACCACGTTGGGCCATCGAGGGTGCGAGACCCGCGACGAGGTAATACGCCGAGCGCACGTTCGCGTTAAAGAGTTGGTCGTATGCGTCGACTCCCAGGTCGCTGCTCGGTCCGAACCACGCCCAACCAGCGTTGTTGACGAGTACGTCGACGTCGCCGACATCGGCAACGAGGGCACGCACGGCGTCGAGGTCATTGAGGTCAGCCTCGAGGAAGCGCGCCGTACCACCATCGATCTCGACCTGGGCGACGACCTCGACGCCGCGCTGAGCGTTGCGCCCATGCACGACGACGGACCATCCGTCGTGCGCGAGAGCTAAGGCACTGGCGCGCCCGATTCCCGATGTGGCCCCGGTGACGAGAGCAATCCCCTTGTATGTTTGAACTTCCATCGGCTTCTCCTTTAGATAGACAGGTCTGTCTAATCCGTAAGGTTGAATATAGACAGGTCTGTCTATGATGTCAAGCCCGTCTTCAAAAGGTGACGTGTCGCGACGTCAAGGACTGACTTGCCCCGCTTTCTACGGCGAGATAGCGGTCTTCGACCATATGTGTTATCATATTGTCCGTGGTTCGACGGCAAGTTTTGGTGCAATTAGATGACGAATTAGTGGCGCGACTCGATCGATTGGCCCATGAACGAGGAACCAATCGGTCCGACCTAATTCGCCAGGGTGCTCTGGCAGTGCTCGATGCCGACAGCCAGCGACAGGCCGATCGCCAACTCCAAGTTTCCTATCAATACACGCCTCAAGATCCGCTCATCGTCGAGGCCGCCGGCCGTCTCGCTCGAGAGACAATTCCCAATTGGTAGTTCGAGGTGACGTCGTCTGGGCCGACTTGGGCGCCCCGGTGGGCCGTCGGCCGGTCTGTATCGTGACTCGAGACGCCGCAATTGGCGTGTTGTCGGCATTGACGTGCGCTCCCGTTACGCGAACAACTCGCGGGATTCGTTCGGAGGTCGCGGTGGGGCGCGAAGAAGGCCTCCCTGAAGCAGGCGTCATTACTTGCGACAACATCGTCACGGTGCCAAAGGGGTACTTGGACTTCCGTCGGGTCGGTCATCTCGGTGTCCAAAAGCGGATTGAATTGGACGCGGCATTGCGTTTTGCGCTTGACGTGCAGTACTAAATCACATGGAGAGGGATCAGCGAAAGTCTTCTTGAAGTTTCGCGAGCGCCGCCGAACCCGGGCACAGTTTCGAATAGGGGAGCTTGGAGAGCGCCACCTCCGGAGTGTTGTTCATCTCGTGCACGTCCGAGGATGATTCGTTGACGTAGAGCAAACCGGTGGCGATCTCACCGCGCTCGTGGCGTTCGCGAATATACTCTTCGACGTTCTGGCGATCGTGCGGGTCGTACCCCTCGGGGACCGAACGAAACCTCACCACCGAGCCGTCATGCATGACAATCTCTCTCGCGTCGTCCTTGTGGTGGGGCATCGAGATCTCTTGTTGCCAGGGGACGAAATCGGTCTCGATCTCCTTGACCTCGTGCTCGCGCGTGAAGCGGTAACTCTTGGTGGAACCCTCGTGGTCGTTGAAGGTTACGCACGGGGAGATGACGTCGATAAGTGCCATCCCCTGGTGCGCGACGGCGGCTTTGAGGAGCGGGATCAATTGCGCCTTATCGCCCGAGAAGCTTCGCGCAAGAAACGTCGCTCCCATCGACAGCCCCAACATGATCGGATCGATTGGGGCGATGACGTTGGACACGCCACGCTTGGAGCGACTGCCAATGTCCGCCGACGCCGAGAACTGGCCCTTGGTGAGGCCGTACACGCCGTTGTTCTCGAGTACGTAGACCATGTTGACGTTGCGGCGCATCAAGTGCGACAGGTGACCAATGCCGATGGACAACGAGTCGCCATCACCCGAGATGCCGACGTAGGTGAGTTCGCGATTGGCGGCGTTTGCACCGGTGGCGATAGTGGCCATGCGACCGTGCGCCGAATTGAAGCCGTGTGCGCCACGCACGAAGTACGTCGGCGTCTTAGACGAGCACCCGATGCCCGATAACTTGGCGATCATGTGCGGTGGAGTCGAGAGCTCGAAGAACGTCTGGGTGATCGCCGCGGTCACCGAGTCGTGTCCGCAGCCCGCGCACAACGTCGACATGGCGCCCTCGTAGTCGCGCACGGTGAGGCCGAGCTCGTTCGTCGGTAGGCCCGCCAAGGGAATTAATGGCTTGGTGGGTGAACTCATGGGCGCACCCTTCGGTGACTCGTCACGGCGTCGACCACTTGGCTGGCGCTCAGGGGAAAGCCCCCGTAGTGCAGTACCGGGATCATCTTCTCGATGGCGACCTCAGTCTCGATGGCAATGAGCGAGCGCAACTGGCCGTCGCGGTTCTGTTCGACGACGAAACACTCGTCGTGCTCTTCGACGAATCGACGCACGCTCTCGACGAAGGGAAAACCGCGAACGCGCAAGTAATCGGCAGCGATACCGCGCTCGGCCAGGTCGTCGATCGCCTCGCGCACGGCGAGGTCACAACTGCCAAGGGTCACGATGCCCACGCGGGCCCCGTCGCGTCGCACTTCGATAGGCGCGGGCAGAGCCCCTGCGGCGGCGGCGTGCTTCTTCTTCAGTCGGTCGACGACTTCTTGGTACTGGGCGGGGACCTCGGTGTACTTACCAAACTTGTCGTGGCCCGATCCGCGGATGAAGTACGCCCCCTTGGAATCAGAACCCGGAACCGTTCGTGGCGTCACGAACTGGTCATCCTCGTTCGTGTAGCGAAAGAATTCGGCGATTGCTGACAATTGCTGATCGTCGAGCACGCGTCCGCGGTCCGGCACGAAGTCGTCGTCCCAGGTGAGTTCGGGCACGACCCAGTCGTTCATGCCAATGTCGAGGTCTGAGAGGACGAACACCGGCGTCTGGAATCGCTCGGCGACGTCGAAACTCGTCACCGCGAACTCGAAGCACTCGTGGGGGTTGGCGGGAAACAACAAGATGTGTTTGGTGTCACCGTGTGAGGCGTAGGCGCACAACAAGATGTCGGCCTGCTGGGTGCGCGTGGGCATTCCCGTCGAGGGGCCGGTGCGCTGGACGTCGAAGATGACGGCCGGGATCTCGGTGTAGTACGCCAGTCCTAGCAGTTCACTCATCAGAGAGATCCCCGGACCCGAGGTCGACGTGAAGGAACGCGCGCCGCTCCACGACGCACCGAGCACCATACCGATGGCGGCGATCTCGTCTTCGGCTTGCAGGATCAAGTAATTGTTCTGCGTGGAATTGGGAGCGCCAGGTACGAGAGCATCGACGGGTTCACGCCGGTAGCGCGCACACAGTGCGGCGAAGTTGTCCATCAGGGCCGTTGCCGGAGTGATCGGGTACCAGGCCGCCACCGTGGCGCCGGCGTAGAGACAGCCCAGGGCGCTGGCGGTATTGCCGTCAATAAGAATCGAGTGCGTCGTGGCTTGCAACGGTGCCACGCGAAACTCGAGCGGGCATTCGAAGTTCTCTCTCGCGTAGTCGTAGCCCAGACGCAGGGCTTTCTGGTTCGACGCGAGGAGTTTCTCGTTGCGCGCGTAGGACTCGGTGAGCAACGTCGCGATCACGTCGAGGTCGAGGTCGAGCAATGCAACGAGGGCGCCGGCGTAGGCGATGTTCTTCATCAAGACCCGCTCGCGCGACGAGGTGAAATTCTCGAGGCACATCTTGGCCAGTGGCACGCCCAGGAAGTTGACGTCGTCGCGTAACAAGGAGGCGTCCAGGGGCCAAGACGAGTCGTAGAGGACATACCCGCCCGTCGCGACCTCGGTGATGTCCTCGGCGTAGGTTTGGGAATTCATGGCCACCATCAGGTCGTAGTCGAGGGCCCGCGCGGTGTAGCCAGACTGGTTGACGCGGATCTCGTACCAGGTCGGCAGTCCCTGGATATTGGAGGGAAAGAGGTTCTTGCCCGAGACGGGAACGCCCATGCGAAAGATCGCCTGCATCAACAGCGAGTTGGCGCTGGCCGAGCCCGTCCCGTTGACGTTGGCGAGTTTGAGGGCGAAGTCGTTGACGCGTTGGTGCGAGGTAGCGCCTTCGGTGCGGTGAGAAACGGTCGTCGTCGCGGTCAACTCCTCGCCGGTTCGCGGGACTTGCCCAAGATGTTGAAGTTCCCGGCGTAGGGAATGTCGAGTTCGAACTTCTCCATGTCCCACGCGGCCGTGGGGCAGCGCTGGGCGCAGAGCCCGCAGTGCACGCACACGTTCTCATCCTTGACCATGACGCGCCCGGTCTGGGGTAACGGAGCCGAGACCCAGATGGCCTGGTCCAGGTTGGGCGCCGGAGCGGAGAGTCGCTCGCGCAAATCAGCCTCGACACCGTTGGTGGTGATGGTCAGACACCGCACCGGGCAGATGTCGATGCAGGCGTCGCACTCGATGCACAGGGGAGCCTTGAAGGCGGTCTGTATGTCGCAGTTCAAACAGCGCTGCACTTCGCGCGCGGTCTGTTCGGGGTCGAATCCCAACTCCACCTCGAGGTCGATGGCTGCGAAACGCTTGGTCAACTCCACGTGGCTCATCTGCTGGCGTTCCGACGGGTTGTACTCGTTGTGATAACTCCACTCGGTCATGCCCATCTTCTGACTCGCGAGAGTCATACCGACGGGGGGACGCTCGTTGACGGCGATCCCCTGACACAAATTGTGGATGGAAATCGCCGCCTGGTGCGCGTGCGCCACCGCCCAGATGATGTTCTTGGGTCCGAAGGCCGCATCGCCACCGAAAAACACGTGGGGCAAGGTGGACTGCAGCGTTACCTCATCGAGCACCGGCGTTTCCCACTCACCGAACTCGATGCCCAGGTCGCGCTCCACCCACTCGAAGGCGTTCTCCTGGCCAATGGCCAAAATGACGTCGTCGCAAGGAATGATGATCGTTTCGAGTACCGTCGAGTGTCGTGCGTCCTCGTCCCACTCCACCACGTCGAATTCCATGCCGACCAAGGTCTGATTCTCGATGACGAAGCGTTTGGGGGAGTGGTTCACCGTGATTTCGATGCTCTCCTCCTCGGCGTCGTCGAGTTCCCAAGGCGAAGCCTTGAAGTACTCGCGCGGCCGTCGGGCCATGACCCTGACGTCCTTACCGCCGAGGCGCATCGACGTTCGACAACAGTCCATCGCGGTATTGCCGACGCCGATGATCAAGACGCGCTCACCCACGGAGTCGATGTGCCCGAAGGCGACCGACTTGAGCCATTCGATACCGATGTGGATGTGGTCGCTGGTGTCGTCGTGACGCCCGGGCAGTTCGAGTTCCTTGCCCTTGGGTGCGCCCACGCCGACGAAGATGGCGTCGTAGTCCTCGGCGAGGAGCTGGCACATCGAGTCAATCGGCGAGTTGTAACGGACGTCGGCCCCCATGTCGATAATGACTTGCGTCTCGGCGTCGAGAACGTGGGCCGGGAGTCGGAACTCGGGGATGTTGACACGCATGAGTCCGCCGGCCTTGTCGTACTTCTCGAAGATCGTCACCTCGTAGCCCAGGGGCACGAGGTCGTTGGCGACCGTGAGGGACGCCGGACCCGCACCGATCAGCGCCACGCGCTTGCCGTTCTTCTCGTCGGGGGCGTGCGGTAGTGATGTCGAGACGTCGCCCTTCAAGTCCGAGGCCACGCGCTTGAGTCGACAGATCGCCACGGGGTCACCGTCGACGCGGGTACGTCGACACGCGGGCTCACAGGGGCGGTCACACACACGACCCAAGATGCCCGGAAACACGTTCGACTCTCGATTGAGCAGGTACGCGTCCTCGAATCGTCCCTGGGCGATCAGTCGGATATATCCCGGTACGTCGGTGTGGGCCGGACACGCCCACTGGCAATCGACGACCTGGTGATAGTAGTCGGGGTCCTGATCATTCGTTGGTTCCACCGAACGTCCTCCCCACATCGCTACCGATTCGACATTCACTCGATGAATTTCGAACCCTTGTCACTGTATATCGCTGCCCGCGGTCCGACGCGTCCTTACGACGAGACTCCCGGGTACCGCTCATCACGCCAGATTTCGACGTCGGGCGAGGCACTGACCGCGGCTCCGTCGTGGTGAGCTCGAGCCGCGAAAAGTCAGTGGGATTCAGGCCTCCTCGGCTTCTTCCTTCATCTCAATGAGCGTGAGGAGTCCCGCGACGAAGTGGGCGTAGCCGTCGTCACCCATCTCTTCGGCCAAGCGATTCGTCAACGACGAGGTCGCGTCGTAGACCGCGTGAGCACATTCGTGGCCCCGCTCACTGAGGCTCAAGAGACCGTCATCGTCGAGGACGTACCCGGCGTCGACCAGCTTGTCGATCGTCTGGCCTTTTTCGAGGGCGCGACCACGTTCGCGCATGATGGCCTCGAGCGGCATTTCAAAATGCAGGGCGCCCAGGAAGAAGGCGCCGTTGGGTGGCAACGCGTCGAATCCACGCGTGACAAGTTCGTGGCGGATGGCGGAGCCGTAAGCGCCGCGCGCCTCCTTGAGGAGGACGGCGATCGGGGGCAGGGTGTCGGTCATATTTTTAACGTAGCGGACGGTGTTCGATTACGCCATCAGAAATTGCGTCGTCCGGTTGCGTCCATCCGGGTGCGTGCGTCCCGGTGCGCTCGACGGGGCGCGTCTACGATGTCGCTTACACCGCGCGGCCGGTCGCCGGGCAGGGTCATCGTCAGGAGAATGGGTGGACGTCGTCTACTTCGTGGTTGGTCTGGTCATCGTGCTGATCACCATCACCGAGATACTCTTCGTGCTCGTTCTGCCGCGACAGCCCTTCGGCGTCGAACGCCTCACGCTGTTCGTGAACCGCAGCGTCCGGCTCATGTTCGTGGGTCTGTCGCGACTCGTCCAGTCCTACGAGAAGAGGGACGCCATCTTGGCACCCACCGCGCCGGTGGCGCTGCTCGGACAGGTCCTTTTTTGGGCGGCGTCGCTTATCGTGGGCTTCGCCGTGATGCTCATTCCCACGACGCATTCGTTCGCCCTGGCGCTTCTTCAGGCGCTCACCGCCCTCTTCACGGTGGGCTCCATCCACGCGGGCGGGCCCCCTAACGTCGGACTTGATATCTGGGCCGGGGCGACGTGGGTCATCGTGGTGGCTCTGCAAATCGCGTACCTCCCAACGCTATACGGGGCCTTTAGTCGTCGCGAGAGTTTGGTGGCCATGCTCGAGAGTCGTGCGGGGGCGCCGGCGTGGGGACCCGAACTCCTCGCGCGTCACCAGTTGGTGGGGATCCTCGACACCTTGCCCGACCTCTACAAGGACTGGGAGTTATGGTCGGCCGACGTCGCCGAAAGCCACAGTACGTACCCGATCTTGTTACTCTTTCGCTCGCCCGAGCCCTGGCTCTCGTGGACCTTGGGGCTTCTCGCGGTTCTCGACTCGGCCGCGATGCAACTGGCCCTGTCGCCCTCAATGGCGCCGTCGCAGGCGCGACTGTGCTTGCGAATGGGGTTCACCTTGACCAATCGGATCGCGACCATGCTCGGGTGGGAGGTCAACTTCGACCCGAAGCCCGACGAGCCGATTCGCCTCACCTTTGAGGAGTTCGAGGACGCCGTCGCGATGTTGGCGCGCGTGGGCTTTCCGATGGAACGCACCGCGGCCGAGGCCTGGCCCGACTTTCACGGTTGGCGCGTCAACTACGAGGAGTCGATGTATCACCTCACCGATCGACTCATCGCGCCGCCCGCCAAGTGGTCGGGGACCCGTCGTCACGTGATCGAATCGGCCGAAGAGCCCCATCGCCCGCCGCACCGACACCCGGGGAGTAATCCCGACGCCACTTTCGAGAATCCACTGGCGAAGAGCTCCTCGTGGTTGCTCTGGCGTCGACGGACGCGGCGCCCCTAGTTCGACGACGCGCCGCGAGGCACGCTACCTTCGACCACTGGTATAATGGTTGACATATCATCTACACCGGGTGATCGCGGGACCGACGCGTCCCAGGAGGTTTGAAATGTCGATTTCCGCCACGGTCACCCCGAAGATCGATGTTCGCCGCGCGTCGAGTCGATTCGTGACCGACGTCGGCTGGCTGGACTCGAAGCACTCGTTTTCGTTCTCTCGCCACTACGACGAGAACAACACGCACCACGGACTGCTCCTGGTGAACAACGACGACGTCGTGCGAGCGGGCACCGGTTTTGAGACGCACCCGCATCGTGACATGGAGATCGTCACCTGGGTGATGCATGGATCGTTGGTTCATCAGGACTCGATGGGACATTCGGGCATCATCTACCCGGGTCTGGCCCAACGCATGAGCGCCGGAACGGGTATTTTGCACTCGGAGAAGAACGACGCGGGGCACCAGGAAAATCGTGAGAACGACGAGCCAGTGCACTTCGTGCAGATGTGGGTGGCGCCCGACGAGCGAGCGATTACTCCGGGCTACGAGCAACTCGAGATCGAGCCGTCGCGTCTTGTCAGTGGACTGGTGACTGTCGCGTCGGGAATGGAGGCCCACGCCGACGACGCCGCGATTCGCATCAAGAATCGCTACGCCGCCTTGCACGCCGCGCGACTCGAACCAGGAGAGTCGGTGCAACTGCCCGACGCACCGTTTCTTCACCTCTTCGTGCCCCGAGGCATCGTCGAGCTCGAAGGGACGGGCACACTGGGCACCGGTGACGCCGTGCGTTTCACCGCTAGCGCCGGTCAGCGCGTAACGGGGATCGAGTCGGCCGAGATTCTGGTCTGGGAGATGCACGCCCAGATTGCGGCATGACCGTCTCCGCACCCCTATTGTCAGGACACGGGAGGTATTCACAATGAGTGTGACCGTTCGCGATAACGTCGCCCAGACTCGTTACGAGGTGTTCGTTGAGGACCAACTGGCCGGATTCGAAGACTACAAACTCAGTCCCGGCCGGATCAATTTCCTGCACACCGAGATCGACTCATCGTTCACCGGCCAAGGTCTGGCGGCGACTCTGGTGAAGTTCGCTCTCGACGACGCGCGCTCGCGCGATCTGACGGTGCGCCCATATTGCCCTTACGTGGCCAAGTACATCCGCGAGCACTCGTCGGAGTACCTCGAGTTAGTACCCGCGTCCGATCGGGACCGCTTCGATCTGTAGCGTCGTGCGACGAGTTGTCGGGCGCCTCTCGCACTATCGAAAGAGGACGAGATACCCGGTGACGAGGCCGACGCAGGTCAGCCAGGTGAAAACACCGAGCCCGCGTCGCACCCACACCCGGGTCCAGTCCGTTCCCTCGCGCCCGAATTCTTCGGCGACGCCCATCGCAACGCCTGGTAGCAGCAAGAGGATGAAGGTCGAGGCCACGCGCGCGGACGTGGGTGCCTGGCCGAGGATACGAAAGCTGAGGAACGACCCCACGATCATCATGAACAAGAAGCTGGTCTGACCGCGCGGTAGCCAGCGGTGCAACCACGTGTAATTGGGCAAGTTGTCTTCGTACAACTTGAGAACTCCGGGAATCGCGAGCAACAGCGCTGCGCCGATAGTACGGATATTGATTCCGAAGAACGGATCCATTACGAGGAGATACAGGGCGAACTTGAACACCAGAGAACTCGCGGCGTGACGACGACCCGGCGACACCAACTTGGCCGGCTGCACCTGCTTCGAGCGCACGGGGTATAGGTGCAGGACCACGTCCTCACCCGCGAGGCGCACCACGATTGCGATGACGACGAGCCAACGGATCGTGCTGAGTTGTCCGGGCGAGAAGATCGTCAGGCCCGAGAGGGCATTGAGGGCCTTGGCCATCGACGACGCCGCGAAGGCCACGAAGATCGGCATCATCACGTAGTCAAAGACCCTCTCCCAACGTTCGCTCATCTGTGACAGGAGGTAGCGGCGCATGGGACGAATCGCGTGCGCGACCAACGGTACGGTCGCGACCAGAACGCCGACGCCGAGCACGGTGCGCACGTCGGCCCAACTCTGGATCGACCCGCTCGCTATCGACAACACCGTCATCACGATCCACGCGACGGCCCCGGCGAGTGCGTCGAGTATCGCGACGCTCAAGATCAGCATCAGCACGGTGAAACTGGGGATGAACGGGGCACCCGAGTGTGAGAAGAAGGTCGCAATCCCTAGGGCGAATCCCGCGGCCACGGTGAGGAGGGACCACCCGCCCAACGCCGCGCGAAGCCACGATCCGTCGACGAGGATGCGTGGCAACAGCGCTGAATACTTGCCCATCCTCAGTGGCCACTCGCGCATCATCGCGTCGAGTCTCTCGGTCCAGGGATGAAGCCAGGTGGTCGACGAGTCACCCCACGCTTCGTGCTCGGCCTTGACGTACTTCAACTTTTTGGTCACGGCGCTCGCAACTTTTCCTTGCTTACGACGCACCTCGACGGGCCGTGGGCTCGAAGTCCTCGACAGGAGTCGCGAGTCACGTCCTAATCCACCGACGCCGACCAGTGCGACGATCGACACCGCACCGACGACCAGACCCTCGGTGGTACGCGGGTGGCTTGAGACGTCGTACACCGGGAGCGAGAATCGAAGGGCCCGCGTAAGGCGCGGGTCATGGGGGCCTTGGTAGTTGCTCAGGACTGCTGGCTGGACGATTCTTGTGAAGGTGCCGTTAGGCGACTCGATGAAGGCACCCACCACGTCGACGGGCAACCCGTGGTAGATGGCTTGGGCGGTAATGACGTGTTCTCCGGGGGCTAGGTGCAGCGGCAGAGTTGAGGTGCCCGCGAAGTCACCTTGCGAGTTCGTCATGCTGGAGAGGATGGTTTGCGGGCTCGAATGAACCTCAACCGTGATTTGAGTGTTCGGATCCGCCTGGACGGCCTGGACCACTACCTCAGTGGTGCCCACGCTGATCCCGGGTTGCGCGACGATGTGCGCGACCAGTTGATCGCCTTCGCTCGAAGTAAACAAACTGCTACTGGAGCCCAGGGCCGGGGGGCTCCCCGTGCCGGAGTTCGACGGGGGAATCGGCGTCGTCGTCGTGGTCGTGGTCGTGCTGGTTGTCGAGGTCGTTGACGTGGTGATCACCAGCGGCACGGTCGGTGGCACCGTAGTTACCGCGACGGGTTGAGCCGTCGTAGTTGTCGTCGGTGCGACGGTGGTAGTCGTAGTTGTCGTCGGTGCGACGGTGGTCGTCGTAGTCGTAGTCGTAGTCGTAGTTGTCGTCGGTGCGACGGTGGTCGTCGTCGTAGGTTGCGTGGTGGTGACCGGCGCGACCATCGTTGTGGTCGTCGTCGGCGCGACCGTCGTAGTCGTAGTCGGTGCGAGGGTCGTCGTGGACGTCGTGGACGTCGTGGACGTCGTTGTCGCCACCGGCGGCGGCGGCGGGGGTGGCGACAGGGCCGCACTGACCGTGAGAGTGCTCATGGCGGTGGCCGTGTAATAGATCGTGGGATCAGCGGGGATGAACTGGGCACTGATCGTGGAGGTCCCCATGCCGGTAAGGGTGAGTTGGTTCCCCGTGACGGTAGCGACTGCAGGATTCTCCGCCGCGTAGTGGAAGGTTCCCGCGACAGGGTTGGGGCCGTCGAGGGCGACTGCCGCCAGCGTCACGTTGGCGTCTCCCACGTTGGCGCTCAGGTTGGGGAAGCTACCTATCGTAGGTATCGTGAGGGTATTTCCGATGATCCGCAGGATGTAATACGTGCTGGCCGGCAGCGTGGCCGGCGTCCAGGTCGTACCACCGTCGGAGGACATCAATGGTAAATAGGTGGGCGCGGGTGTCACGTCGGTGACCGGGACCGTGTTGGTGAAATTCCAGCTCATGGAGCCGCTGAGGCCGGTTAGCACGACGAAGTATTGGGAATTCGGGTCGAGCGTGATCGGCGACGCGGGTGAGTAAGACGTCAGGGTCGCCCCTGTGAGGGCGGGGACCGAGACGTTGGTCGCCAGCGGCACGCCGGGACCGAATGGTTGGCTGCCGTTCGAAGCGAACAACTGCAGCGAATACGTGCTCGCCGTCGCACCCGTACTCAAGTTGAAGGCGACGGAGGTCAGATTGACCGGCGTCGCGCCCGTGGAAAAAGATTGCCCGATTTCAATGCCGGCCGCGCTGGAAGAGTCTTCGAGGGTACCGGTGTTGTCAAAGAGCGTCGTGGTTACTGCGCCCGCGACGTGGGGGGCGAAAGTGAGGATCGCGGCTACTGCCACGATGAGGGTGCAGACGCGCGCCAGTGAATTGCGCACGTTGGACACACTGGGACAATAATCGTTTCACCGAGGACACGTCGAGATTTGGGACGAACTTGCGATTGTTATATCCTCGCGCGCGGCCGCCGATTCTTTACGTCGTCGTGAAGTTGACGAGCGAGTACTACGAATCGAGCAGCTGGACCAGTTTGAGAACCGTGTTCCAGTTTCTCGTCGTGGCGTTCTTGATCGCGGTCAGTCGTGGTGCCATAACTGACCGCCCCATTCCGTTGGGGAGGCACAAGTAGACGTCTCGACCGATCACGGTGAACTCCTCAGGCAACCAGCGCTGCGCGTTCGCTGGGTCATCCTCGACGGTCGGCGCGGTGTCAAGAAACGAGACGTGCAGCTTCGTTGGTTCGACCCCGCGGTAGGGGTTCGCCGCCACGACGGCGCGCATCTCGCCGACCGAGCGAACGACGACCGCGATATTCCAGCCCGTTTTCTCCACTATGGCGTCGCGAACTCGTCGTTGGACATCGGTTCGCGCCGCATGCTCGAGTACGACATTGCCACTTTGGATGTACGTGGTGATCGACGAGAAGCCGGCGGACTCGAGCCAGGTCTTTAGATCGGCCATGGGGATCTTGTGATTGCCACCAACGTTGATGCCGCGTAGAAGGGCGACGGATCTCATAGTGAAGTGTTTAGCGCACTTGTAAGACTCCCTAACACCGCACGATGCCGACCCCTCGAAGAACTGTTGCAGAATCTGGCGTCAGTGCAGGGCGCGCACGGCGCGCCTCGTCAAGACCGTCGCGGACCAAGTGTCGCGCGCGCTCGAGTTATGCGCGCACGCCGCGGCCGGTGTCGGGTTCTGATTCGATGACCGTTGCGTACGCCTCGAGTTGTGGCGAGAGGGCGGCCAAGGTGTGTGCGAGGGCTTCGTGGATCTCTCGCGCCAGGTGGTCGCGTTCAGCGAGGACGTCTGCGCGCTCGCGGTCAACTTGTGCCTGGGCTTCTTCGATCTTGGTGCGTGCAACGAGTTCGGCGTGGTCACTCGCCTGGCGCCGCGCGGCACCGGTAAGGGCGCCAACCAGAATCGCGGCCAGTGCCCCCATCATCTTGCCAAGCGAAGGACTCAGTACGGCTAAGTCAATCACCGTGGACAGCCAACCTGCGCCAGCGGCGCCCCCCTTCCACGCTTGTCGCCAACGAAGAGCGGCACACAGAACGGCGACCGCCGGGAAGACAATCGCCAGGAGCGAAACCCGTCAGCGCCCCGCCCGCCAGCGCCATCACGCCCTCCGCTATTTGGGCGGTGCGCGAAGAGTCGCGACGCACGACGAGAGCGACGATTCAGGCGGCGCTCGCCACGGTGAGCAACACGAAGACCACCAAACGGTGAAGGGAACTGGAACTGTTCACGACCGGTGAGACGATTCCCCAGACCAGGAGGACGAGACCAAAGAAACTGAGAATATTGGACAGTGGCCGGGGGTGACCCGTGCTCGTCCTTCGTTCAGAATTGATGATCATCGGTTCCCATTGTGGAACTGGGACAGGCGTATGCCCGCCGCTGACGACGGCGCGTGCGGCGTAGTCTGCGTCGCGGCGGCGTCGCGACAAATGGCCATGGTGCGCCACGCGAGGATGCTGGTACGTCCGACAGCATCACATGCGGCCATCAAGATCAGTGCGCTCGTCCTGGCGTTCGATGCCGTGATGGCGTGCGCGACGCTGAAACGTTCGATGGCCGCAGCGCCACCATGAGTGGCGTAAAGCTGGAAGGCGAGACGACCACCGGTGCCGAGAATCCACAGCGTCGCAGCAATGACACCGGCTTTGGCCATCGGCACACCGTCGTCGTCGGGGTGGACCGAGGTGAACCAGCCCGAGAAGGTGCCGAGGGTGATACCTCGTGCCACGCAGTCGCCGATCAAGACGAGATCGTTGCCCGAGGTCGGGATGGTCTTGAGATAATTGGTCGCCACGTAGGCCACGATGCCCAAGGGGAGCTGGAGGGCGCGTGTGGTGAGTCGCCGCCCCTGAATTTGGAGTAGGACGAGCCCGATAAGGGTGATGTCGATGAGGTAGTCGCTGAATGTCATGGGGCCCGTCTCGCGACGAAGCGCCCCTGCGTCATCCACCTACGGGTGGATTGTCGGGTGGGTCGTCGTCGTCGCGCTACAGAGAAAACCCAGTGTCCAAACGTTTCATTTGGTGTCGGTGGGCTACGAGTCTCACTGGCGAACCCTCACGCGACGCGTCGCCGACGAACCGACGCAAGCATCGCCTCACGACGCTTTCCCGGACGCCCTACGACAAGCTCGTCGTCGACGGTGTGGACGTGTCGAGGTTGCTCGCTCGGGCATCTAGCGTTGCAGTGATCCAAACGGTCGAGGGGACCCTCAACCACGACAGAAGGGACGCGTGAAGTGAAATTGTTCTTGATTCGTCATGGCGCCACCGAGTGGAGTGCGACGGGGCAACACACCGGCATAACGGACCTGCCGTTGACCAGCGAGGGAATCGCGCAGTTGGAGCCCCTTGCACGCGGGCTGCACCGTTCGATCGGCGGCCAGATCGACTCCGCCATCGTCTTTTCCAGCCCCCTTCAACGCGCCCTCGTCTCCGCGCAAACGGTGATGGGGGATGGTCACCGAGTGTGCGTCGACTCGAATCTGGTTGAGTTCAACTACGGCGACTACGAAGGTGTCACGACGGAGGAGATTTGGCGACAGCGGCCGGGTTGGGACATGTGGCGCGATGGTTGTCCCAACGGTGAGGACGCCGAGGGCGCGGGACGACGCGCCGATGCGTTTCTTTCGCAACTCGACGACGCACACGAGTTAGTTCTCGTTTTCGCGCACGCGCATATCATCCGTATTATCGCGGCGCGGGCGCTCGGACTCGAGGCCCAAGGAGCTCGGATTTTCACCTTGGACACGGCCACGGTGTCGGTACTCGAGGATCTGCGTGACAAGAAGGTCATCAAGCGCTGGAACGTCGATCCTCAAGTTTGGTGACCACGTTGTTCGCCCGTGGATCGGCATCGTGTTGTCAACATTTCACTCGGGCTCGCGGTCGGCGAACGGCTCGAAGCCCGAGATAGGTGACCTGAATTTTGGTCGCCCGCCGAGCGGAGCGACCGGACAAGTGCTGGGGGAATCGTGGATATGTGTGAGAACCAAAGGAATCTATAGCTTCGGAAGCTTCAGACCCCCCGCAAGAATCATCTCCTGACCTGACTAAAAAGTAATTTTTCCTTTAGTAGGCTTGACTGCAATTTTTATTGCTGCTACCTTGACGCAATTAGTTCTGTCCAATTAGGGGCCTGACTATTAACTAGGGGGAAGTGGGAAAATCATGAATTTTCGTCGAAGGGGGCTGCCCTGGCTGGCCTCGGGTCTCGCGCTGAGTCTGGCCGCGTTGTCCGTGCCCGCCATCACCGCGGCCGCGACACCAAAGGTGCAGACGGTCCACATACTGGAGGCCAGCGGTTTTGACTTCAGTGACGCGGATCTCTATCAGGCGACGCAGATACTCAAGGCCGAGAACATCAATCTCGTCTTGGGTCAGATTGCTGACCCCGCGACGGCGCTCCGCGCGCTGATCGCCAACCAAGCAGATTTGTACATGGACGCGCCCGACACTGTCGCCCTGGCGGTAGAGGGTGGAGCGACGAACATTCGCTACATCGACTCGCAGTACCGCACCAGTGCCTACGTCGTTTTGGCCCTGCCGAAGTTCACCCTGAAGAACCTCGCTGGAGCCACTTTGGCAATCGCCTCGCCCGGTAGCGCGGGTCAAGTGGCGGCGGTCGCGGCGTTCACCAAGCTCAAGATCAACGTGAGCAAGATTCAACAAGTGACCGTCGGTGGCACCAGTGCACGCGTCGCCGCTATCTTGGCCGGCGAAGTTGACTTGGCTCCGGCCCTCGCACCGGCCGCGATTCCCGCGGTCGCGACGGGCAAAGTCAAGATCCTCGTCAACACCGGACAGGTCCTCGGGAACTTCCTGCAGCAGGGCCTCATCGCCAACACTCGCTTCACTGCCAAGACGGCGCTCGCGCAGTCCGTGGTGAACGCCTTCATTCAGGCCGACCAGTGGTCGTCGACCCACGAGGCGGGCTACATCGCTCTCGCGAACAAGAACCAGTTGAAGGGATCCTTGACCGCAGCCGAAGAAAGCATGGCGTGGACCCAGTTGCAGAAGGCTGGATTCTGGGCCCTGAACGGTGCATTGTGCCAGTCGGGCATCAACTCGACGCTTTACTACGACTACCAGAGTGGTGACTTGAAGTCCTCCACGATGCCGGCCCAGAACAACTGGATCGACAAGCACTTCGTCCACTCGTACCTGACGGCGCACCACCTGCCAGCCACTACCTGTTAGGTCCGCAATGGCGGCTCGTTCCTTCTTTACCGACGCATCTTTCACCACGCCTAAGGGGGCACGACGTGTTAGAGATTGAACACTTACGAAAGATCTATCCCGGATCCGAAAGTCCCGCGTTGGCCGATTTCGAACTGAGCGTGTCCCAGGGCGAGTTCGTCAGCCTGATTGGTCCCAGCGGCTGTGGCAAGACCACGGCGCTGCGGATCATCGCGGGGCTCTTGGATCCGTCCGGGGGCGACGTGAAGTTCAACGGGTCCTCGGCCTTGACGCCGTCGCGCGACAAGGCCATGGTCTTTCAACAGTTCAATCTGTTCCCGTGGCGAACGGCCCGGGCGAACGTCGCCTACGGTCTCGAGGTGCACGGACTCGCCAAGAAGGAACGAACGGCCATTGCCGCGGAGTATTTGGATCTCGTCGGGCTCTCGGACCGAGCCAACCACTACCCCTCCCAACTCTCGGGAGGGCAGTGTCAGAGAGTTGGCTTGGCCCGAGCGCTCGCGATTCAGCCGAAGCTGATATTGATGGACGAACCCTTCGGCGCACTCGACGCCCTCACGCGCGAGCACCTGCAGGCTCTCTTGCAGCGGATTTGCGCCGAGCGCGACCTAACGATCCTGTTCGTGACGCACTCGATCGACGAGGCGATCTTCCTCTCGGACCGCATCGTTGTGATGGGGGTACCGGGTCGCGTCATTGAGACGCACGCGGTCAACTTGGCGCGACCGCGGGTCGACTACGACTGGCGCGCGACGCCTGAGTACACGACCTTGCGCGCGGCGACGTGGTCGGTCCTGCGCACCGAAATCGAAAAGGCGGAGGCGGCCGCGTAATGGTGACCGTTCAGGCGGCCGACGCGACGAATGATGGAGCCATGACGTACGTTGACCATGAGAACGTCGAGGGCCCGGCGAGGCGAATACTCCTGAGTGCGGGATTCTTGGGTACCGCATCGGTCCTTGCCTTCATCGGTATCTGGCAATTGGTGGGGCTGCGTTACTCCTACGTGGTGTCCGATCCGAGCGCGGTGTATCACGCGTTCTTCAAGATCTTCTCGCGCGACATGGTGCCGGCTTTCGGGCGAACTTCCCAGGGCCTCGGTATCGGCTTTGGTCTGTGCATCGTCTTCGGAGTGCCGTTCGGAATCCTCATCGGTCGTAGTCGCCTCCTTGCGCTGATCCTCGAACCCTACGCAGCGATGCTGTTCTCGCTGCCCTTCATCGCACTTTTTCCCGTACTCATTCTGGTCGAGGGGATCAATCTCACCTTTCGCGTAACGTGCATCATCCTCGCGGGGATCTTTCCCATCATCATTAACACCGCGCGCGGCGTGCGCGCGGTGAATTCAGACTTCCTCGACGTGGGTCGATCCTTGGTCGCCGGACGACTGCGCACGATCACGACCATCGTCTTCCCCGGTTCGATTCGCTACATCTTCGCGGGCATTCGCGTGGGGTTCGCTCGCGCGATGATCGGAACGGTCGTCGTCGAACTCGAGGCGGCGCCCTCGGGCGTCGGCTACATCATGCACCAGTTCACGGAACAATTCCTCTACGCGGAGTACTTCGCTGTGGTGATCGTGTTGGGCTTTTACGCGCTCCTCATCACCAACGTGATTGGACGAGTCGAGAACTGGGCACTACACCCGTGGGAACGCCGTCGCAGTCTTCAACGTCTGCACAATGCTGCACCGCTCGTCGCACGTGACACTTTTGACACCGGCGCCACCGTGACGGGAACCCTCAGCGTGGCCGCACGTATCGGACGTATTTTTGCGCCGCTCGCTCGTTGGTCGACGCGCACGAGTGCCGTAGTCTCACCGCTGCTTCGTCGGTCGTGGGTCGCGTGGATCGTTCGCCTGCTCACCCTGATGGCCATTCTTGGCGCGTGGAACTGGAAGGCACACGAATCGAGCGCGGCGGTCTTGTCCACTCCCGGCGCCGTCGGCAAGTCGCTCTGGCAGTTGCTGGTCACTCATCGACAGATGTGGGCGCCTATTGGACTGAGCTTCGAGGTGTTGACCGTCGGGTTCTTAGTCTCGTTGCTCGTTGGTTTTCCTCTCGGCATTCTCATGGGGCGTTCGCGTATCGCCGAGAAGCTACTCGACCCCTACGTAAAGTTTCTCTACGCGTTGCCCCACGCGGTGTTCATCCCCATCATGGTCGAGTGGTTGGGCTTTCAGTTCAAGTTCGCGGTGGCGTACGTCTTCGTCTCGGCGGTCTTTCCGGTGATGATCAACACGATCAGTGGGGTGAAGGGCACCGATCCCGACCTGATCGATACTGGGATCAGCTTCACCGCTTCGGAGAGAAAGATTCGTAGTTCCATCGTGATTCCCGCTGCTTTCCCCATGATGCTGACCGGGGCACGACTGGCGTTCTCGGCGTCGTGGGTCGGCGTGATCATCGCGGAGATACTCACCACCAACACGGGCCTGGGCGGCGACATCCAGCTCTACAGCGACGAGTTCCAAACACCGGCGATGTACGCGGCCATCGTGGCGATCATGTTTATTGCGGTCATCCTCTTGCAACTGTCCGTTCGCCTCGAGCGAAAACTCACTCCCTGGGCGCCACGAAAGACCATCGAAGGCTGACTACGTAGCCACGCACGTGACGTCGCCAGGTTCGTCGCTCCCGTCCGTCGTGAAAATTTCGCTCAGTGGAATATGCACTTATGGAGTAGGACGACGGCTCAATGCAAAGTGCCAAATTTTGCGTCGCGAAGTGCTCGCGCGTCGGTATTGTCAGAATGATCGAAGGCGCGCCGTAAGGTGACTCCTGAAAACGTCAGGCACCTCGACGCCGCCGACGTCGGGTGCGTGAGATGACCAACGAGCAATTTTGTACTAAGTTGAGTGGAATAGTCACATATTGAAGTAGCCGGGATCCCAATGAAGGGTTCGGCGACTTCATCAAGCGAAGAGGAGCCAACATGGGAGTGTTCACACAAGGGCGAGGGCGTCTCGCCGCCATCGGAGGGGTGTCGCTCGTGATGGTCCTGAGCGGTGCCACCGCCCTGACTCCCGAGGCCCACGCGGCCGCGAGTCATCAGGGCGGCACCTTATACCTCGTGGGCCAGGGCGACGTCGATCACCTGGACACATCGAGCATCTATTCGGGTACGACGTACACGATTGAGCGCGCCTTCACGCGTCAACTCGTGACCTACCCATCGACGGGTACGACGAGCATGCCGACGAATCTGGTGCCCGACATTGCGACCACCGTCCCGACCATCGCCAACGGCGGCGTGAGCGATGGCGGAAGGACCTACACCTATCACATCAAGCCCGGTGTGGACTGGAACACATCGCCCGCGCGTCAGGTCACCGCGGCGGACGAGGTGCGCGGCATCGAATTGTTGTGCAACCCCGCGTCACCCACCGGTGCTCCGGGCTACTACCAGTCGACGATCGTCGGATTTACGGCCTACTGCGACGCGTTCTTGAAGGTATCGCCGACGGCCGCGGCCATCAGCGCCTTCGTCAAGACGCACGCGCTGGCGGGAGTAAGGGCTACGGGGGAGTACACCGTCGTCTTTCACCTCTTGCAGCCGGCGAGTGACTTCAACGACATCATCTCGTTGCCCTTCTCGTCCCCGGCACCCGCGGAGTACCTGAACTACGTACCAGACTCGGCGGCCTTTCGCGCGCACACGATCTCCGATGGTCCCTACGAGATTCAGACATACCAGGCCAACACGAAGATCGTCCTAGGACGCAATCCCGTGTGGAAGGCCCGCACCGACGCCGTTCGCAAGGCCCACGTGAACTCGATCGTGATCACCGAGGGTGAGACCGTGCCGGCGGTGCAGCAGCAACTTCAGGCCGGCACCGCCGATATGGAATGGGACACCAACGTGCCGACGGCGTCGCTACCCGCGCTCACGGCTTCGAAGAACCCGGGCCTCGACATCTACGACGCCGGTTCACTCGACCCGTACCTCGTGTTCAACTTCCAGAGCCCCAATGACAACAAGGCCACGTCGAAGTTGAGTGTGCGCCAGGCCGTGGAGTACGCCATCGACAAGGCCGGGGTGGTTCAGGTGAACGGTGGTCCGTTGCTCAACGCGGTGCAGAACCAAGTCATCACTCCGGGCAGCGTGGGCTACCAACCCTTCAACCTCTACCCCTCGAGTGGTAACCGGGGCAACCCCGCCAAGGCCAAGGCACTGCTCAAGGCCGCCGGTTTCAAGAGTGGCGTGACGCTCAAGCTCTCGTACGACAACAACGACCCGGACCCCGCGATCGCCCAAGTGATTCAGTCCAGTCTCGCGAAGGCCGGTATCACGGTCCAACTGCACGAGGTGCCCGTGGACACTCTCTACGGCAACATCATCACCTCACCTTCGCAGTCCAAGGCTGGTGTCTGGGACATGGCGCTCGTCGACTGGGGTCCCGACTGGTTCGGCAACAACGGCCGCACCACGATTCAGCCCTTGCTCGAAGGGTCGACCTACGCAGCCGGTTCGAGTGACTACGGCGACTACAACAGCGCTGCGGAGAACAGCTTGATCACTCAAGCGTTGAGCGCGTCGAGCGAGACGGCGTCGGCCCTCAAGTGGGCGGCGGCGGACAAGCAAGCGCTGAAGGATGCGGCGATCGTGCCCATCGACGTCCACAAGCACGCCGTCTTTCACTCGTCGGCGGTGCACAACTGGTTTATCAATCCCTACAGCCGTGTGGGCGACGTCACCGACGTCTGGCTTTCGGGAAGTTGAGATGATCGTGCGTTTCTCCTCACCCTTCGCGGGCGAGGGGGAACGCACGACGAAGTGGGCTGATCGACGCGAGACGACCCCCTTTTTTCGCCGATCAGCCCGCTTCGCTGAGACGAACTCGCGGGTCGAGGAGGACGTAACACACGTCGACAACGATGTTGGCCACGACCACGAAGGTCGATGCCAACAACACGAGACCCATGATGGTGGGCAAATCTTGATGGTCGATCGACGTCACGATCAATTGGCCCAGTCCCGGAAGTCCGAAGACTTCCTCGGTGACGACGACTCCGCCGAGCAGGGTTCCCACATCGAGTCCGAACTGGGTCACGATCGGCGTCAGCGCGCTGCGAAGGCCGTGCAGCGTGATGATGCGCCAACTACTCAAACCCTTCGCACGCGCCGTGCGGATGTAGTCCTCTTCTAAGACGTCCGAGAGTGAGGCGCGCGTGAGCCGTGCGTAGGTGGCCGCACTCACGAGTGCGATGGTGAGCCAGGGCAGCAGGAGGTGTTGCGCCCAACTCGCGGGGCTTTGGCTGAACGATACGTAGCCCTGACCGGAGAAGAAATCAAAACCCGCCAAGTGCAACTCGTAGAACAGTCCGAGCAACAGCAGTTCACCCAGGAGGAACGTCGGCATCGAATAGAAGAACAACGTCAACGCGGTGACGACTCTGTCAATCACCGTCCGGCGTCGTACGGCCGCGAGGACGCCCGCGCCCACTCCGAGGATCAGCCATAGGACCGCTCCACCGATCGCGACCGACAGCGTCACCGGAAAGGCTTGGTGAATGAGTGAGTTGACCGGTTCGGTGTTGGAGAAGGAGTAGCCGAGGTTGCCGTGGATCAGTCGGCCGAGATAGCTCACGTATTGATCGAGGAGTGGACGGTTGAGCCCGAGCTTGCGTGTGACGGCGGCAACGGTCGCCGGGTCTGCTTGGCGTCCCGCCGTCAGCCGCGCCACGTCGTTGGGCGCCACGAAGTACATGAAGAAGACCACCGTGGCCACGGTCCACAAGACGATGATGCCATGAGCGATCCGACGCGCGATGAATGGGACGAGGGTCACGTTTAGCGATCACCTTCGGCCAGGGCGTCGCGCACCGCGTCGCCCAGCAGATTGAACGCGATGGTGGTGACGAGCAGGGCCGCACCGGGAAAGACGACGAACCACCACGACACTTGGAAGAAGGGGAGGGATTCGGCGAGCATGTTGCCCCAACTCGGAGTGGGCGGCACGATCCCGATGCCGAGGAACGATAGCGTCGCTTCGAACACGATGGCCGAAGGAATGAGCAACGTGGCGTAGACGATAACCGGCGCCATCACGTTGGGCAAGATCTCGACGAACATGATGCGCAGGTCACCCGCCCCGACAGCGCGGGCGGCTTCGATGTACTCGCGCTCCTTGATCGCCAGGGTTTGACCGCGCACGATGCGTCCGACCGTGGCCCACGAGAAGAACGCGATGACGATGATCGAGACCCACAAGCTGGGGCCAACGATCGACACGAGGGCGATAGCGAAGATGAGGAATGGTAGTGACAGCACGACGTCCATGAATCGCGAGAGGATCGTGTCGACGATCCGACCGAAGTAGCCCGCGACGAGACCGATCACGACGCCCACGAACATGGCGATGCTGGTGGCAACCACGCCAACGAGCAGTGAGATGCGCCCGCCGTAGATCACGCGAATGAAGATGTCGCGACCGAGGTCGTCGGTGCCGAAGAAGAATGTGCGATTGGGTCCGAGGGGGATGCCCGCCGGGCTCAGTCCCGTCTCGAGGTACTGCGTATCGGGGCCGTGGCCGACGAGGTGGGCAATGACGGGCGCGAAGATCGACGCGAGGGCGATGATCGCGAGCACCACGATAGAGCTAATCGCGACCTTGTCACGGCGGAGTCGAGCCCACACCAGCCGGGTCGCACTGCGCGACGTCGCGGCCAGGTGAGAGACGTCGCCTGAAATGACCGGATCGAATTCGCTCACGGTGTCTCCGCCTGGGCGATCTCACCGTCGCCGAGGGGGAAGTGACACGCCGCGGGATGGCTCGCGTCGTCGCCGAGGCGCGGCTCAAGGGAGGGCTCCTCACTCGCGCACAGATCCTGGGCCCGCGGACAGCGAGTACGAAAGCGACAGCCCGAAGGAAGGTCCAACGGCGACGGTACGTCACCGGTGAGTGCGATACGTCGCCTGGTGCGCAGGGCGTCCGGGTCCGGGGTGGGAGAGGCACTCAGTAACGCGGCGGTATAGGGATGGCGAGGGCGTTCGAAGAGTTGTTCGGAGTCAGCCAGTTCGACGATCTTCCCCAAGTACATCACCGCGATACGGTCGCTCACGTGACGCACGATCGTGAGGTCGTGCGCGATGAACAGGTACGTCAGACGAAACTCGTTTTGCAAATCCACCAGCAGGTTGATGATTTGTGCCTGGATCGAGATATCGAGTGCCGAGACCGGTTCGTCGCAGATGATCAACTCGGGTCGCAGGGCTAGCGCCCGTGCGACCCCCACGCGTTGGCGTTGACCACCGGAGAACTGGGCGGGGAAGCGGTTGTAGTGCTCGGGGTTCAGGCCGACTTGGCGCATCAACTCCTGAACTTGTTGCTGGAGGTCGAGACCCTTGCCTCGTCGATTGACCACCAGGGGTTCAGCGATGATCGATCCGACACGCCGACGAGGGTTGAGTGAACCGAAGGGGTCCTGAAAGATGAGCTGCATCTTGGTGCGAAGGGGCCGCACGTCGCGCCGAGAGAGCTTGGAGATATCCACTCCGTCGAGCACGACTCGGCCCGACGTGAGTCGCTGCAGACGCACGATGCACCGCGCGAGAGTCGATTTGCCCGAACCCGATTCGCCCACCAGGCCGAGGGTCTCACCACGGCGAATTTCCAGGGTCACCCCATCGACAGCCCGAAGTTGCCTGTGCCCTTTGGCCAGGCCGCGTGATCCAGCGTCGAAATACTTGACGACGTTGTCGAGTTGCAAGATCACCTCGGTGTTCACGGCTGTCTCGGGTACTGAGCTCATGGTGCGATGGTCTCGTCACGTCCGAGGTCGTGCGCACCGAGGCCCACTTCATTGGAGGGAAGCCAGCAGGCTGAGAAGTGGTCGACGCCGCCGTCGACCGGCAGGAGGTCCGGTTCACTGAGTGAACACTTTTCGAAGGCGTAGCGACACCGCGGCTGGAAGGGACAACCACGCGGTAATGAGAGCAGACTCGGCGGTTGTCCGGGGATCGCCCGCAGACGAGTCCCCGGGTCGTGCGAGGGGAGCGACTCGAGAAGACCCTGAGTGTAGGGATGGTGGGCGGAGTAGTACAGCGTGCGCACGTCAGCTCGCTCGACCTGACGACCCGCGTACATGACCAGGACGCGATCAGCTACCTCGGCGATGACACCGAGGTCGTGGGTAATGATGATGAGCGCCATCTGTAGTTCGTCCTGGAGGTTCTTCAAGAGATCGAGAATCTGCGCCTGGACGGTTACGTCGAGGGCGGTCGTCGGTTCGTCAGCGATGAGCAGCGCGGGGTTGAGAGCAATGGCCATGGCGATCATGGCGCGCTGGCGCATGCCGCCCGAAAATTGGTGGGGGTAGTCGTGGACGCGTCGCTCGGGCGAGGGAATTCCGACGAGTCCGAGCAGCTCGACGGCCCGACGACGAGCGGCGGAGCGCGAGATCGGACTATGGGCTCGCAGCACCTCAACGATCTGCCATCCGACGCTGTAGAGCGGGTGAAGACTGGAGGAGGGATCTTGAAAAACAAAGGAGATCTCGTTTCCCAGTAGTCGTCGGCGAGCGCTCGACGCGAGAGTAAGTAGATCCTCACCACGAAATCGTGCTGTCCCGGTCACGCGGGCTCTGGAGACGAGTCCGGTCACCGCCTGCATCGCGACGCTCTTGCCCGCTCCCGACTCCCCCACGATTCCAAGGGCCTCACCCTCATCAACGTTGAAACTGAGTCCGCGTACGGCGTTGACGTCGCCGTCGGGTGAGGCGAACGACACCGTGAGTCGCTCTACCTCGAGGAGGTGCATCTTTGCATCCTAATAGTGGGGAATTCGAATTTCTCGAGGCGCTGTCGCGTCCTACGCCGTGATGACATCACACCCAATCGAGTTCGCAATGTGTGAGGCGTAGGTTTCTTAGCCGTGGACCGTGGGCAGCATCTCACCTGCTTCGATCGCCACCGACAGATGATTTCCCGCCGGAGGTAGCGGACAGGTGGCGAAGTCGGTGTAGGCGCACGGCGGATTCGTCGCGCGGTTGAAGTCCACGGTCACGTTGACCTCGTCGTCGGGTGCGTTCACCGAGACGAATCGACACGCCGCGTAAGTGGAGGACCCCGACGTCGCGTCGGTGAAGATGAAGAAGAGTTCGTAGGGTGTTTCACCATTGAAGGCGGTCAACGTCTGAGACTGACCTTCGAGTTCGAATTCGACAACGCCAGGTGATTCGTAGACGTGCGCGAGTCCCTCGACGGTGGCGCCGACCTCGATGGCGCGCGGAGTATCGAGTCGTGCGAAGTGCCCCGTCAACGCCCAGCGCGGAGACGGCGCAAACGTCGGTGTTCCGGTGTAGTGCGCGAGGGTGGCGTTCGAGGGTGAACGCGGTCGGATGATGTCGAGACCATCTCGACTGGCTATTTCCACTTCGACGTCGTCGAAACTGGCGCGTCGTCCACGTGGATCGACGCGCCCGAAATTGAATTCACCCCGAACGGATTCGCCGTCCACTACGAGTACCTCGCCGTCGGTCACGTTGACGTGGACCCCTCGTTGGTCACTCCACCAGAGTCCGGGGGCATCGTCGAAACGCTCAGGTGTGTCCGAGAGCCAATGGAGCCCGGTGATGGCGAGAAAACCGTACGGATTTTTGCGCTGGCCTTCATACTCATCGTGCCAGGTTGTCCAACGAGTAACGAAGTCGTCGTCGTGCCCGTCGTGTCGGATAGTACGTGTCACGTCGGGCTCCTCGTGAGATTGAGTGGATGCACATCGAGAGAAGCGCATTTGTCACTTCTCATGGTACGAGCCCCAGGTCAAACTTCTTCTGCTGACGCTCCATTCCCCTCAGACCGGGACGCGGATTGGGGTCCCTGGAACGAAACCCATGTCATGGACGCCCCGACTGAAGCAGCGAACAATCTAATGAAGGGGGTCAAACGCGTGGCCTTTGGCTTTAGGAACTACCGATTGAGATCTCTTCTTTACGCTGGCTAGCCCAACTGGTCACTTCTTCCAACACTCACACCGCGCTGATCTGCGAAGTGCCTTTAGTCCTCGGATCCTTTATGGTCACCTGTCCCGGGGTTAGCGAATGGCGACACCGCCGCCTGTTCGCAGTTCGACGAACCAAAGGGGCGTTGATGAGACAGTGCTTCACCCGAGGTCGGACAGGAGCAAACCCCATCGGTCGGTCCATTGGGGATCCTGCGGGCGCCTTACGAGGTTGGCTCTCCGGGGAGATTGAATTAGGAAGCGTTGCCTCGCGCCGCTCACCCTCGGAATCGCCGACGCATCGGGTGGACTTACCGTGAGATGCCAGCTTTGGAGCGTTTTGGAGTCACCATCAGGAATGGAATTGATGACTGAACCCGAGTGAGACGTGAGTAAAAACAACGTAGTCACAACCGCAGCACTCCTATTTGACAACAATCTCAGTTCGTGCCATCATCTCAACCGCAGGGGCGGAGGGGAAGTGACCATGTCGGGCTCCACCATTGCCACGCGGTGCAGGGCTTCCCGTCCAACGGCGGGAGTCACTCGCGATTCGATCTCTCCGAGCGGTTCTTCGTTCGCGAGGATACCAGCCCTCCTTCGTTGGCAATTTTTTAATTCTGAGGCGTCGTTTCGTTGCGCTTCGGTCCCGAACCAAATGGTAGGTGAAACGGGTGGTGGCGGCGATGCGCCCGCCCGCCGAAAATTTCTGATTCAAAAGGTGTTGCGGTTCTGGCAGAAAGGGCGAAGCAGTTCGCCCCGGCTGGCTCGCATCAGCAGCGGCTTCCTTTCTGGGAACTCGCTGGTAGCAAAGGGTGACGCTTTGATCCACGGGCCATGTTTGGTCGCCCGTCCCGTGGGGAGCGAATGGCGAACCCGACGCCCGTCTCAGGTAACTATCCAAACCAACTAAATTAGGAGACCGAACAAAATGAATATGTCAATCAAGAAGTTGTTCATGCGTAGGAAGGTCGTGGTCGTCGGCGCTGCCGTCGCTCTGACCCTGGGGATAAGTGGTGCGGCGTTCGCATTCTTCACCTCTTCAGGGACGGGCACCGGAACGGGAGTCGTCGGCAATGCTGGGGCTTTCGTCATCACCACCGCCAGTCCAAGTGGCTACTTGTACCCAGACACGGCGGGAAACAACAAAAATGTTGAAACTACTGACTACACGGTGACCAACTCGGGTGGCGGAAACGCACAACTCACCCAGGTGACCATCTCGGTCGCTACTAGCGGCGGAGGCACGTGGACGTACACGGATCCTGCGGGCGACCCTGCGTGCACCGCGGCCGACTTCTCGATCGATGGCGCCCCTGTGGGCACCTCGTTCGTGGACACGTCGCAGGCTGGGACCTACGCCGGGGGCCAGGCACAAACTGGCTCGTTCACGCTCGAGATGATCGACAACGGCCAGAACCAGAACAGCTGTGAGGGACTGACCGTTCCGATTTACCTCACTACTGTTGTTCCGCCCGTAACCGGCGTCATAACCGGTAACGACCTGGGCAACACCACGCTGTACGGGGCAGAGCCGAACGACACGGGTGGGTTCTTCCCGAACCCCAGCTACGTGACGATTCCGACAGTGACGAGTGGTACACCCGTAAGCCTCAACGTCGGGATATACCAGCCCAACGGAGTGCAGTCCAGCGGATCGATTTCCGTGTCCTATGACAACGCGTTTTTGACATTCACGGGAACGTCGGCTGACGGCGCCTGTGGCACGGTAACTACGGTGGGGACTAACTCGAGCGTCACATGCACGTTCACCGACCTGAGCCACAGTGCAGTGTCGAAGCCCTTTAACTTCACCACGGCGGGTTCAGGGACGACGACAGCAACCGCGACGGTAACGCTTGGATCGGACAATGCATCAGAGACATTCGGACTTACCATTAGCTAATTGCGCGACGCGAGAGTCCAGATTTGGACCCTCAGTTCGAGCAACTTAATTCGGTCGAGGGCCGGATCGTGGAGATGTTCTTCGCGATCCGGCTACCGGCCAGCATCAGGTAGTCGATATTTCATCCATCTGTAGGACTGAGGAGTAGGTGAAGGTGAAGAGGCTCAGGCGAACGAGGACAGTGGTTCAGACCGGCGTGGTGACGCTGGTCACCGCCGCGCTCGCCTTCGCGGGGGCCTCCCTTATCTTCGGTAGCAAGTCGGGCGCATTCGTCTCTGGCACGAACTTCACCATCACGAGCCCCTCACCCGGTCCCGTGCTCTACCCGCTCACCACCACTCCGTCGAACCTCCCGCTCACCTTCTCCAACCCGCTCAGCCAGCCCATTCGCGTCTACAGCCTTACAGTGAGTTTCACGAACACCTTCCCGTCCGGATGCCCGTACTCGGAGTTGACGCTCAACGACAGCGCGGTGTCTCTCCTCTCGGCCCCGGTGTCGGCGCCCGGCGTGACGTTCAGCTTGACGGGCTCTTCGTTCGCCGTTCCCGCGGCCGTGGGCACCACGCCCGGGACCGCGATCGACGACATCACCCTGGCCCTCCCCGACAACCACCAGAACCAGGACGCCTGCGAGGGCCTGGCGCTCGACCTGAAGTACAACGCGTCGGCCTATTACACCGATGCAACCACCTCGGTGCTCGGCTCCAGCCCGAACCCCTCGACCGCCGGACAGACCATCACTCTCACCGACACCGTCACTACGGTTACCGACAGCAACGTCCCGGCTGGCAGCGTCCTCTTCTACTCGTGCGCCAGCATCACCGTCGCGAGCTGCTCGACCACGGCACTCGGTGCCGCCGTGCCGCTCAGTGGTGGTATCGCCACCACGACCGCCAAACCAGCCACGGCGGGCACCTACTACGACGAGGCGGTCTACATCCCCTCGACCGGCTCCACGAACTTCACCGCCAGCACCTCAAAGGTCCTCACACAGAGCGTGAGCGCCACCGCTGGCACGAAGGTCCTCTTGCGCTCGACCGATGACGAAACGACGGTCGGGTCCCCGGTCACCTACGTGGCCGACTTGCTCGGACGTCCCTCCTTCGAGCACGACCGCGGACTCTTCTCCCACACCTACCCGTTGGCGGAAGGCACTATGACCTTTACGGACAACGGGGTGCCGATAACCTCGTGCGCCAAGGTGCCCGTCTTCTTCGGCCTCGCCACCTGCAAGGTCACCTACCGGACCGCGTCAGGCTCGCCGCACGTCATCATCGCCACCTACAACGGTGACGCGCACCACGGCACTGGCTCGTCGAACACGGTGAGCGAGACGGTTTACAAGGCAACTCCGACGAACAGGGTCACGAACTCCTCGCCGACCCTGGGTGACACATTGAAGTTCACTGCCGCGGTCTCCGGCCCTGGCCTCACCCCGACTGGCTCGGTCACCTGGAACGTCTCGGGTAGCGCTGGGGCCACCTCGTGTGGCACCACGACGGTGCTCACCGGTGGCGTGGCCACCTGCGTGGTCACGGCCACCAAGCCCGGCACCTACTTCGTCTCGGACACCTACGGTGGAGACACGAACTACGCCTCAGTCGCGAGCAACGCCGGTGCCGTGACAGTGAGCACTCGCGACCATGACCACCTCAGCGTTGTCGGGGGTACACAGTCATGAGGCGTTCCCTGCTAACTCGCCTTCGTCGAGCCATGTCGCTCCGTCGTTGGCTGCGCATGCCCCTGGTCCTTGGAGCGGTCGTCGCCCTGGTGGTCGGCCTCGGGGCGGGAACAGCTTTCGCCTTCTTCACGTCGTCGGGGAGCGGGTCAGGGACGGCCACCGTCGGGACGGTCCAGTCGGTCACCGTCGTCGAAGCCTCCGGCACCCCTACCCGCAAGCTCTATCCCGGCGCCAGCGGGGATCTGCTGGTGAAACTGAACAACCCCAACAGTTATGCGGTCAACATCGTCAGTGTCACGGGGAACGGCACGGTGAAGGGTTCGGGTGGAGTTGGAACTTGCACCACCACTGGGGTCACAGTGGCCACAGGGACTGGATTTCCCATCGCTGTGGCTCCCGGCAACAACGTCTCGGTCGTCGTCCCCAACGGCGTCTCCATGGACACGACTTCGGATAGTGGGTGCCAGGGCGCAACGTTCCAAATCCCCGTCACGATCACGGTGCACAAGGGATGAGCGTGGACCCGAAGACCTCGCCCTCGAGGCAGTTACGTTGGGGTATCGGTTCGCGCGTCCTGCTCCTCGTGGCGGGTTTCATCCTCGCAGGTGGCGCCGCCGCAATGGCCTATTTCACCATCGGTGTGATTGACGCAAGCGGCAACAATGCCATTGCCCAAGCCACCGGCCTGTCTGCTCCGGCAATACCCACAGCCACCGAAACTGCCGCTACTAGGGTGAAAGTTGCCTGGACCCTCCCAGGTAGTCAACTCCCAGGAGCGTCGTACCAAGTGACGGCTAGCCCCGGGGGGGCCACTTGCACGTCGAGCGGAAACTCCTGTTCGGTGACCGGTCTTGCAATCGGTACGCCCTACACTTTCTCGGTCATGGGAATCTTGGACAATTGGCAGTCCTTGTCCGTCGCGACTTCCTTCACGACGCTGGGTGTAACGACGACCTCGTTGGCGAATGGCGTCGCTGGCGCCTCCTACTCGGCCACCTTGAGGGCTACCGGGGGTATTGGCACGTACACCTGGGCGCTCGTCAGCGGGATCTTGCCAGCGGGATTGTCGTTGGATGCTTCTTCAGGAGCAATCACTGGCACTCCAACCGTTGCGGACACCACGTCAGGACTCACGTTCACTGTGACGGACTCCAGTGGATTTACCTCCACTTCCGGATCGCAGTCGATCACGGTCACTAGGGCGACGCCGACCATCGCCACGACCCTGTCGGCGAGCTCGACCACCGTTGGAGGGACCGCTTACGACACGTCGTCCTTCACGGGACTCGTGAACTCCGATGGAACCGGCACGGTCACCTACAGCTACTTCACCGATAACGCCTGTTCAGTCAGCCCCGTCGCTGGGGGCGTGAAGACGGTCCCGACCAATGGCTCCGTGCCGAATTCGACGACCGTGACATTCGCCAACGCCGGTTCCTACTACTGGCAAGCTGTCTACAGCGGCGACTCCAACAACAACTCGGCGTCTAGCCCGTGCACCTTGGGAAACAATGAGTTGCTGACGGTGAACGCGGCCACGCCAACCAACGTCGTCGCCGACAACGCCACTCCGGCCTTGGGCGAGAGCGTCACTTTCACTGCCACAATTACTGGACCCGCCGGGGCGACCGCTCCGGCGGGTGGAACCGTGGTCTGGACCGTGAGCGGCACCAGTGGCGCCACCTCGTGCACCACTTCCTCGGACACGACGCTTAACGCATCGAGCCAGGCCACCTGCGTGCTCACCACGGCCAACGCTGGCACCTACGTTGTCTCGGACAGCTGGAGCGGGACTTCCAACTACAACTCGAAGGCATCGGCCAACGACACTGTCACGGTTACGAACGTCTGAAGTGGACCCATATTTCGGACCACGCTTATGCGAGTGTGATCCGGGTTGTTGGTAATTGTAGATTCTCAAACTCGTTGGGCGTGAGGTAATTGAAGGAGCTATGCCGACGCGACGGGCTGCAGGAGTTCTCGATGAACTCTCGTCGTCGCCACCGACAGCTCCACAACGATCGTCCTTCTTGACCGCCGAGTTTCACATGACTACCCCGCTGGCCGATTTGTGGGGAGCCAATTTTGGCGAGCGCAGTGGAAGTTTGCTAGCCAGAAACTAGGGCGGGATCCCCACTTAATAGTTAATAGTCCAGAGCCAATGAAAGTCGTTGTTGGTGTTGCTGCATCCACAACTCCTTGAACTCAACCGGAGTCAGATAGCGAAGTGAACTGTGCAGCATTCATCATTTTATTCGTGACACTAGTCCTCGAGGCGCACTTTGGCCTCGAATAGCGACTCGAAGAGATGTCCGTTCAAGAACTCGTCGCGTATTCGCGAGTTGGAGGACTCGAGATGTCCGTTCTGCCAGGGCAAGCTGCGGTCGATGAACGTGGTCACCGAACCGTTGTCGCAGCGCAGATAGGCCCGGACACCGTGATGGGCGACGAGGCAATCGAACACGTCGGTCACGTGGTCGGCGGTGACGGAGCGTTCGACCTCAGTGACCAGGCACTCTTTGGTGAAGATGCCTTGGATGTTGAGCAGCTTGAGTTGTTGGCCGTCGCGGGTCTGGTCGAATTGAACGTCCGTGGCCCAGACGGCGATGATCGGATCGGGCTCTTCACCACCACGTGATCACCGAAACCGTGCAGGGGCCACTTGCGCTTGCAATAGGGGACTTTGAGAACTTGTTCTCGCCAGAGACTGCGCGCGTGCCTCTTTTTCACGCGCCCTAGTGGTTCGTCGCTGATTTGACTGAAGCCAATGTCGCTCGTCCTCGCTTCACCTTGGCGATGATCTCGTCGGCGGGCTTCTTCCAGATGAACGGCTTGGGGTTTTCGTTCCAGTTCTCGGTCCAGAGTCCGATGGC
>DATCEX010000034.1:0-77910 GCA_036509795.1 Acidimicrobiales bacterium | reverse complement strand
GGCGTCACCGTCTGGACCATCTGCGTCGAATCGCTACCGAAGAACGCGCCAACGGCACCCGCCGCGTGGACGGGCTGCCCGTCCACGAAACGCAGCAGGTCCGCGCGCAGCTCATCAGCGGTCGAATACCGCAGGTCGGGCGACTTCGACAGCGCCTTCATGACGATGGCCTCGAGGTCGCGCGGTACCGAGGCGTTCATTTCCGTGGGAGACGTCACGGTGCCGTGCACGTGCTGAGTGGAGACTTCCAGGGGCGTATCACCCAGGAACGGCGGGCGCCCCACGAGCATCTCGTACATGACGACGCCAAGTGAGTAGATATCCGAACGTCCGTCCACCGCTGCGCCTTCGGCCTGTTCGGGGGAGAAATACGTCGCCGTTCCCATGACCGAGCCTTCTTCGGCCAAATAATCTTCACTCGACATCGCCTGGGCAATACCAAAGTCGGTCACCTTGACCTGGGCATCCGCGGTAATCAAGATATTTCCGGGCTTCACGTCACGGTGCACCACACCATTGCGGTGCGCGTAATTCAATGCAGCGGCCACTTGAGCTCCGAGTTGCGCCGTGCGCGACGCAGTAAGAACGCTCCCACCACGCAGGACCTCGGCGAGAGAACGTCCCTCGACGAGTTCCATCACGATGAAGTAGGTGCCCTCATCCTCGCCCCAGTCAAAAACCGGAACAATGTTGGGGTGCGAGAGCTTCGCGGCGGCCTGCGCTTCGCGTCGAAAACGCTCGACGAACATGGGGTCCGCGCTGAGTTCGGGATAGAGAATCTTAAGAGCGACGGGGCGATTAAGGAGGAGGTCTTGCGCCCGATAAACCATGGCCATCCCGCCGCGCGCGATGAGGTGAGTGACCTGATAACGATGAGAATAAAGGCGGGCGTCGCTCACTGGCTCCATACCTGCACTAGCCTACGCCGTCCTATCACGCTCTCATGGCGTTCTTATCTAGGTCGGACAGGTCGATCCGGTCATACTGAAGTGCTGGCCAGCCTGAATCGCCAGGGCTCCTTGGATGAGACAGTTGACCACCGGGCCGGCAACCGTGGCGCCCAGATTGTTAACATTCTGAAACGGCATCACGACCGCGACGGCGACGGTGGGATGCGTCGCCGGGGCGAACGCGATCATCCAGTCGTCGGTGTTGGCCTTGGGGTTACCCGTTTGAGCGGTACCCGTCTTCGCCGCCACGTCGTCTTGGGGCAAGAATTCTCCGTAGGCCGTGCCGTGTTGGACCACGCCCTGCATCAACGGAACGATCTGGTTGGTCTCGGCCGTCGTGAGGGGCGTCTTCCAGACCGAGTCGACGTACTTCTTCGCGATCGTGCCGTCGGGTCCGATAATGGTACTCATGAAGTGCGGGGTCATGATTTTACCCCCGTCGGCGATGGCCGACGCGACCAGGGCCTGTTGCAACGCGGTCGCGCGCACGTCACCTTGACCGATGGCCGAATAGGCGACGAAGGGCAGGTTGTATTTGAGACTCGCAGCCGATGGGAAGAAGCTGGTCTGCACGTTAGGAAAGTCAAGGGGAATGCGTGAGTTGTACCCGAAGGAGTTGGCCGTCTTGGTCAAGTCGGTGGCGCCGATGTCCAGACCGAGCAGCGCGTACCCGGGGTCACACGATGCCGGCAGCATCACTGCGACCGTGCCACCGCACGCCGAGAAACCGTCGTTGTACAACTTCAACGTCGACGTGGGGGGAATCATGTAGTTGTTCTTTGGATAATACTTAGTGAGGAGCGCCGGCTTGTAGTTGACCGCAGACGCAGTCGTGAGAACCTTGAACGTAGATCCCGGCGGGAACGTCTGTTGCGTCGCGACCAGACCCAGTGGGGGGAAACCGTCGGCGTCTTTTTTGTTGATCTTGTTCCATTCCGCCACCGCCGCGTTGTGGTTCGTCGTCGCCATGAGTTCCGGCTCGTAGGTGGGGTTCGAGTACATCGCCATCACCGCGCCCGTCTGGGGTTGGAATACGACCGCGGCCCCGTCCTGGCCCGCCATGGCGTTTTGGGCGATCTTTTGGAGTTCGGGGTACAAGGTGGTCTGCACGTTGTCGGCCGCCGTGGTCGGAGCGAGTACTTGCTCGAAGTTCTGGGCGGGTTGGGCGTGGGCCGTGAGGTAGCTGTTGTACTGCTGTTCCAAGCCCCACACCGAGTAGTAGGGCGAAATAAATCCTACGACTCCGGCGGTCAAGTTCCCCTGCGGGTACTCGCGCTGAAACGTCGTCCCCGACGCGGACGTCGGTAACGAATCGGCCAGGATCGACCCGTCGGCCGCGAGGATTTCGCCGCGCGGTGCCGACGCCGTCACCGAGTTATTACGAGGATTCTGCGGCGACGCCGTCAGGGCCCCGGCGTGAAAATACTGGACGTAGGCTGACTGGCCGGCGACGACGACGAAGAGCAACAAGATGAACGACGCGAGCAGCGACAATCGGCGCGACACGCTTAGCCCGCGGCCTTAGTGGTCGTCGTCTTCGGTGCGACAGTCGTCGTTGTCGTTGTTGTCGTTGTCGTTGTCGTTGTCGAGGTCGACGTGGTGCCCGCACCCGCGATGGTCGTCGTCGTGGTCGGAACCGTGTGAGCCGACGCCCACTGTCCGTAGAGAAAGTGAGCGTAGTTCTGCGACTCGGCCACCGACGGCTCAGAAATCGTCAAATGTAGGGAGCGCTGCGCCGGTGCGAGGAGGTGGCTGACGAGGTAGTTCGTCTTCACCACCAGCCGCGGTTTGTACCACAGGACCCCGCTGGGCTGACCCTCATAGACCCCAATGTAGTGACCGTCGGTCGCCAGGTAATACGTCGAATAGGCGTACCAGTGCATGAGGTAGAAAAACGCGCCGACGACAGCGGCCAGCACCACGAAGGCCAGCGCGACGCGCCACGTCAGACGAGGTCCCGATTTTTTCGTCCGGCTCGGTACGGTGGGTGTCACCGCTGGTGGCGCCGCTGACATCGTCGTGTCGATGACGCGCAAGGGTTCGTGGGCCTCGTCGAATTCCAAGAGCACGACAGAGATGTTGTCGCGACCACCGGACTGGCGTGCGGTGTTCACCATCTTCTGGACGATCGCCTCGAGCGGCTCGTCCACGCTGGCCAACTCCGCCAACTTCTCGGGATCAAGTTCGTTGGACAGTCCGTCACTGCAGAGCAATAGCCGATCACCCGCTTGGACGTGCAGTGACATTACATCAATCTCGATGTTGTCGTCTACGCCAATGGCGCGCGTGAGTTGGTGGCGTCGTGGGTGCGTCAGCGCCTCTTCGGGCGTTAGACGACCCATGCGCACCCACTCCTCGGCCACCGAGTGATCGGCGCTAAGTTGTCGCAAGGCGCCGTCGCGAAGTTGGTAGGCGCGCGAGTCGCCCACGTGCAACAAGGTGGGCGTCGTCAGGCCGCTGCCGTCACGCGTAAGGCCCACCACGATGACGGTTGTTCCCATGCCGAATCGCTCGGGGTTGGCCCGGGCGTCGGACAAGACGTCGCGGTTCGCGGTCTCGACGGCGCTCAACAGCCCCTCAATTGAGGGGCGCGCCACAAAGCCGTGATAGATCGCCTCGACGGTCATCGCCGACGCCACTTCACCGGCCGCGTGACCGCCCATGCCATCGGCGACGATGGCGAGCGAGTCGTCCACGAAGATGGCATCCTGGTTACTCTCGCGAACCAGTCCAACGTCCGTAGCGGCGGCGTAACGCCAACGCGTCAACGAACCACCTCGAACAAGACACCGCCAACTTGGACGACGTCACCCTTCTCCAGGTGCACCCGTCCGTGCACCATCGTCTGGTTCACGTAGGTCCCGTTCGTCGATCCCAAATCCTCCACGGTCAAGTCGCCCTGATCGTTGGCGAAACGAGCGTGGCGCGACGACAAATAGGTATCGGCGATGGATAGTTCGCACTCGGGGCTACGCCCGATGACGAAGAACGGGTCGACGGCGACGCGCTCCTTCGCCAAATCGGCGGGCTCGATGAACTGCAGCGCGAGGTTGGCGTTACGGCGCCGGGGTTCTTTCTTGGTGCCCTGCGCCGGTCGTGATTCGACCACTGCTACTCGCAGCACCCGTGCGAAGAAGACGACCGCGACAATCATGACTAGCGCCTGTAAGGGACGAACTACCGCGGCGTAGTTCGTCGTTGCGGCCAACACGGCTACGCCAGCTCAATTCGAAAATGCACGTTGCCAACGGCCACGTCGTCACGCGGCGAGAGCGAGACCGCGTCGACGCGATGACCATTGACGAACGTACCGTTGGTGGAACGTAAATCACGTATGGCCACCCCTTCGGCGGTACGCCAGACTTCGGCGTGTTGTCGTGAGACGTTCGCGTCGTTAATCACCACTCCCGCTTGCGGGCTGCGGCCGATGATCAGGGGAGTCTCACCGAGCGTGAAGGTCCGGCCGTCACTGGCGATCAACCGCGGTTCGCTCGTTCCCCCCACGAAATCTGTTTCAACGCTGATGTCGCCGGTCTTCACGTCGTCGTCAATGAAGATCTCGACGTTGACTGGTCCGACGAAGCTGTACCCCTCGTTGAGCGCGTGCTGACGCACAGTCTCTTCGAGTTCGGCCACCAGCGCCTTTTGAAAGCCGTCGAATCTTTGGGCGTCCGCCGGACTCAACCAGACGCGTACGACGTTGGGAGATATTGGCCCGTGTGTCGAGAGACGCCGCGTGAGATCAATTTCTCGAACGATGCGCGTGCCGATTTCGATGGGCTGCAGCGCATTCTTGAAGGGACGCGATAGCGTCCGCTCGAACAACCGCTCGAGGCCATTCTCAACTTTTTTCAGCACCATGGTACTTCTCACTGTACCGGTCGGCGTCTGGGGACCGTAAGCGCAATGGCTGGAGGTCGGAGGGTTGGACTAAGGTTGTCACCTCTAGGGCGAGTGGCGAAATGGCAGACGCGCAGGCTTCAGGTGCCTGTATTCGAAAGGATGTGCGGGTTCAAGTCCCGCCTCGCCCACCAACTGAGCTCCAAAAAGACCAAGCTTCCTCAGTCGGCCCACGCCACCGCGTAGTACCCAACATCAAGCCGTCGGCCACTCTCGATGATTCCGATGACGACTCAGGCAGGTTGGTAAATGGGCGGGGCGCTTGAGAATGCGATCTAGTGGTGGCGACAATGGCCGCACAAACGTGAGCGTTCCAGTTCCGGTTTCACACAATTACAGGGGCCGATGCGTCGTGTGATCGTCGGACTCTCGAAATTCAACTCCAAAACGCTGGTCGAATGTACCCCACTCTTCAACCACCGTTAGTGCCGCGGCACGGTGCATTGACACTGTGAATTGATCGAAGAATCCGTGCTGTCCGAGCAGCATTGGCCACGGTGCGCGCCAATGCTCGAGAAAACCAACCTCCGTCTCCCACTCGATGAAATGATCATCATCTCCGTGAGGATGAAGTAGTCGAATCCTCAAGTCCACAAAATTGACAAGTAAGTTTTCTCCGGGCCGCCAATACCTAGGTGAATACTGTATTTGGGATTCCCCACATCGACGGCGGCGTCCGTCTGAAGCCATGGACCAGCAAGCACGTGTTCGGAGCCTGAGTCAACGAGTGCCTTAAATGGAGTACTCAAGTCTGCACCTACAATTTGGGCGCTGACAATCGGTCGAAGAATTTGGCGATGACGAGGTGCATCCTGCTGGAAGGGGTATCGCCACGGAAGCGGCGGAATGGTCATGCAGTCTGCGTGACGTTCGCTGGCCTGAGTGACCCAACTACCTTCGACTCAGCCGAAGCCCACCATTTCAGGTTCTTGTTCCGAGGGCGCCCTGACGATGTCTACTCCGCGAATGCCCTCTGACTTGACGTACGCAGAGAGTTCATACGGGGTGCTGCGAGCGGCCCTGACGTCCCCAGTTTGGCGATCGACGGCTACCCACTGGCCAGCGCATTCGACGAACGCCTGCTCCATCTTTAGGTGTTCGTCGCGAGCAGCCATCTTCCCACGGTACAAGCGACCCAAGCGTTTCGTCCACTGCATCCTGAAGTTCATCTCAGCCACCTCCATGGAAAATCCGTCGAGCGTCATACTCAATCACAAACCCGTTAAGCGTGGGCAGCAAACTTCATACGCGTAATTCTACCACTATTTTACGTAAGTTAGGGCCCTCTTCGTCTACGTCCTGGCGACCTTTCTCGCAGGTCAACCAGCTATTTATGAATCAGATTCGTAAGTTCACTCGTTGTAATCACCGTAACTTACGTAGAATTTAGATCCATGTCGCTGCAAGTGGATCAAGCTCTGCGTTCTAGGCGGGAGCCACTGCTTCACGTGCCACAAGCGACCTTTGCGTCTTTGATGTCCTTCGTCAAATCTCTCGGGCGGGCGCACTTTCAAAGTCCGCTCGTATGTCCACCAACGACGGACAGTCGAACCTGGGCCCAAGTACGTGCTTCATTGGCCTTGCTAGGACTAATGCAAGACAGCCATGGAACTCTCCTGCTTCGACGATTAATCGCCGGCGAAACAACTCTGCTCAAAGTCATAGAGAGTTGGGTAGGCACAGAGGTGGTGGAAGCCATCGAACGAGGTGAAAGTTGCACCGTTGGGCTATTGGTTGACATCCACCAAGAAAGGACCAAATCATCCATTTTCAGATTCGAGAGTTTGGTCCGCATGGCACTCAAAGAACAGGGGCGTTTTCCAATCCAACGACGCCCAGGAACAGTCCTGAATAGTTCCCTCAATGACGCCAGCACTGACCAGACGTCATCGGCCAAGTCGGTAGAACTAGCACTTTTCGAGCGTGAGGGGCAACATCTCATTGACGCTCTTGGGGAGCGGCTTGAGGAAAACGACCTTACTTCAGCTCGTCAGGTCAGAGCAATGCTCCGCGATCTTCACATCCAGATGGGAAGGCTCTAGTCAGGGTGTTGTCTCACAATGGATGTCACGCAACTCTCTAGGTCATTTCCAATTGGCACAATCGGTAGGCACAAGACAGATTGCGCTGACGACTAACTCACACTCCACCAGGGTGCGGGCGACGGTCGAGGAGTCCGAAAAGACCCTAGCGGGAGCGCAAGTTCAGCCTCGCCCACCAGATCGCCTCGCCTACCAGTGTGGTGTGTCAGATTTGCTGGGACGATTGAACCCTCGGAGTCGACCGCTTGACCCGGCACATTAAGGCGAAACTCGGCCTACCACCGCAACACCGTCACGGTCGTGGGTCGAGTATCTCAGAACCAATACTCCACTAAGTCAGTCCCGCATTGAAGTACGCACCCTGGGGACAAAGTCAATCATCTTCCTCTGGTGATATTTACCTTGCCGTCGCACCGAACTGATTCGAATGTGGTCCCGTCCCCACGACGTTCACGGCTCGCAAGTAGACGTACTCGCGATGTCCGACACTGGCGAAGAACGTGAAGGAAAAGCGAGTGAACGGTACCGAGGCGAGGGGACGTACCGATTCTCCACCGGACACTGACCCGACGTAGATGTTGTACCCGTTGAGTCGAACGCCACCGTTCGATACCGGCACCCTCCATCTGACCGTGATGGCGTTACCCACCACACTGGTCGAGGTGATGATCGGAGCGCTCGGCAACGTGCGCGGCCGCACGTTCGGCAGTACGACCGCAGCGCTGGCGGATATCGGTCCGGTACCCGCGGCGTTGGTCGCCGTCATCGTAAAGATGTAGCCGTCACCATTGGTGAGTCCCGGAATACGGCAACTGGTCATCGAGCGAGGGACGTGACAAAACGCACCACCCGGGGCAGCGGTCACTCGATAGCTCGCGACCGGAGTACCGCCCGTTGACGCGGGAGTCGTCCAGTACACAGTGGCCTGGCCGGACCCCGGCACCAACTTGGTGATGGTGGGGGCACCCGGCGCAGTCGCGGGTCGCACCACGTTGGACGAGGCACCATTGCCCGTACCGACCGCGTTGGTGGCCGAGACCGTGATGACGTACTGGTCGCCGTTAGTCAGTCCCGCCACCGTGCACGTCGTCAGTCCCGTGGTGGTACAGGTTTGTCCCCCACGCCTCGCCACCGTGAGGTCCTTGGCGACGAGGGAGTATCCAGTCAGTGCGCTACCCCCGTTCGAAGTGGGCGCGATCCAGGTGACGACAGACTGGGTATTCGCGTTGGAGGTGGCCCGCACCTTAACCGGCGCGGATGGCGCGACGACGAAGGACCACGTGTCCGATAAGGCATTCGTGCCGTCGAAGCCGCCGAAGAGGACGGCGTTGTTGTTGACCGCGTCGTAAGACATGGTGGATTCGTAACGAGCGGACGGCGCCGTCGTTGACGCGAGCTGCGTCCAGTACCTACCGTTCCAGACCCACGTGGCGGCTGAAGCGTTCGTGCCGTCGAAGCCGCCAAAGAGGATCACGTCACTCGTCGTGGAGTCGTAGATCATGGCGGCGCCGTAGCGCGCCGGAGGTCCCGCCGCTCGTTCGTTCGTCCACGTCGTCCCGTCCCACGTCCACGTATTTCCCACGGCGCCCGAGGAGCCGTCACCGCCAAACAGGACCACGTCGTGGGTCGCGGCGTCGTAGACCATCGACGCCTGGTAGCGCGGGGCAGGGAGAGGCGTCGTCATGGTGAGCAACGTCCACGAGGTTCCGTTCCATAACCACGTGTCCGACTCGAGACCGTTGACGGACCTTCCACCAAAGAGGACCACGTCATGAGTGGACTCGTCGTAGGCCATGGCGGCTCCCGTGCGAGGCGACGGAGCCGACGCCAACTGCTGAGTCCAGGTGGTCCCGTTCCACGTCCACGTATCGTTCAAGGCGCCGCCAGAACCCGTTCCCCCGAAGAGCACGACCTGTTGTGTAGCTGCGTCGTAGACCATCGACGCCCCGCGCCGTGGTGAAGGACTCGTCGTGGGTGACTGCTTTGCCCAGGCGCTGCCATTCCACGTCCACGTCTCGCCGAGTGAACTTCCGTCATAGCCACCAAAGAGCACCGTCGAGTTCGTGGCGGCGTCGTAGACCATCGACGCGTCGTAGCGGCTTGACGGAGCGGTCGCGAGTGATCCCACCGGGGACCAGTTCTGCGTTGTCGTTGGGGCGGCGCCCGCGGACGACGTGACGCCACTCAACGACAGCGCGCTGATCGCTAATAGAGAACAGACCGAAACGAATCGGTGATGGGTCAAAAATCTTCTCGGCATGTGGCCTCCCGACGAGCGGCGCATTCAAGCACCGCTTCATCGACCTTAGGCAGGCGAACAATTACTCCGGTCAGCTATCGGCATACTTTAAGACCGGACACAATTGCTGTTCGCGTGTTACCGAATTGCTTTTTTTCAGTGCTGTCTGTCACCACGATCCCCTCCTCGACCTGTGCGTGCGGCGTCACCGCGGCGACCGCCATGTCACGTGGACTCAACACTGCGCACGGTGACGACACACTGGCAATGACGACACCAACGTCGGCGATGTTGTCGCACATTGCGTGCGTCAATCGACGAAACGTCGAGATCGAAACTTTCACCCACTCGTAATATTGCGGCGCCAGTGCAGTTGCGCCTCAGTGCTGGAACGCCACCAAATCGTTGACGTAGGGGAGGATCGCTACGGCGCACGTCACGCCCGCGGCCACACTGATCAGCGTGGCCCACACGCGCACCGACGCACCACGCACCTGGTACCTCGTGCGACGCACAAAATCTCGTGGAGCGAACGACGCCATCTCTCTCACGTGTCCGAGAACGTGCACGGTCATCACCACAAACCACGCAATGAACGAGAGCTGGTGGATCTGGGAGAGTTGCGCGTGCATCGACGCCGGTGCCCATACGACCAAGCCAACGCCCGAGAACAGCATCACCAGGGTCAACACCACCAGGATCGGGCCGAGGAGTCGAAGAATGAGTGCGGGAGGGCCCTTGCGACGATACGAAAAATTCCCGGAGTAGTACCGCAGGAATCGCCACGTCGTCGAACCCACCTTCAGCAGTATCGGTGGAATGACCAGAACCCCCAAGAAGACGTGAAGTCGGGTTTGCGACTGCGCGAGCGGCACCGTGAGACCCGCCAAGAACAAGAGGAGGAGTAAGAGAGCGGCCACCACAGCGGTGAGTCGTTCGTTCCCGTCAACGCCGCCGCTACGCGCCACGCGACGCGACCGACGTGCGATGGGGCTATCGCTCATGGGACTCTCGTGGTGTCATCGTCACGCGCTCGGCGCCACGTATCCCGAGAGGGTGTCGCTACTTGATCCCGAGGCGTCCGCGTTGTATTCGTCGGTCTGATATTCGACGCGACTAAAACCGCTGTGATCACCGTCGCCGTTGATCGCGTTGGGTCCCGAGGACCCCGGGGTGTAGCTCGTGACGACGGCCACGTGCTGCGCGGTAAGTGCGGGAATGTTGAGGCCGTACACCGCGACGTCACCGGGCTGGGGGACGTACCCCGAACCCACGGGGTGCCACGTGTTGTGACGCAGTCCCCATTCGTAAAAGCTCGCCGAGGATGAATTGAGATCACCGTTGATGAACTGATATACCAAGGGGACGCCGGCCACCTGCCACGTCCACGCCGCGAAGTCGGCGCACCATTCTTCGTCACGATTGGAGTTGCCACAATCAGCGGAGCCCGATACCCAGTACGAACTGAATTTATTGCAGTACGTCGTCGAAGGATCGGTCGAGTATCCCACTTGACTTTGGGCGAATGACACGATTTTCGCGCGTGTTGGTACGGATGCTGTACCGACATCGTCGCGATTAGCCAACGACGAGGCCGTTGACTCGTGACGAACAATGACGACGGCTCCTGCAGCGATAACCACGGTGCACACCACGGCCCCAACGGTGCGACGAAATCGACGGCGGGTCAGTCGGCGACGTTCACCGCGGGTACTTACGTCGCGCGACACGGCGTCCGCGTACCTCGCGCTCCTCGAAGCGTCCAGCGCTCGTGCACAAGCCTCGAAGAGGTGTCCACCCACCGCATTGTCGTTCGCCTCCCCTCACCACCCGACTGGTGTCGAGACGGCCAATTTACCCAGTACCCCCGAAGCGGAGATAAAAACTGGTTAAGGAGACGTTAAATCACCACGGCGCGCGCTACGACTTGCTGACCACCGCTCGCATGATGTCGATCTGTCCGGCGCCCACTCGTGCGTCAATCGTCACGTGAGGGCTCGAACGTAGTTGGGCCGGACTGAGGCCCGACGGTTGCGACACGTATGGTCTGGTCTGGACTCCTTGAAGGTCGAAGCCTGACGCCACGGTTCCCGCGCCCACGTTCGTCGAGAGACTCACCACGGCGTCCGCGGGCACTACGATATTGAGTTGTCCCGCGGCCACACTGGCCAACAACGAAAACCCGGTCGTCGGGAATTCGACGCCGCTCAAGTTGACGGTGGACACACCAAACTCCGTGCGATAGACGTGGCGCACCTGCGCGAGCGACGTGGGGCCGAAAAAGTGGTCGCCATTGCCACCCGAGAGCGACACTCCCGTCGAGGCCACGAACGCCATGAAGCCACTCACGAGAAGGATCACGAGACTCGTGCCAATCAAAAAGACAATCCCCGCGATGCGCCGAAACGTCAGACGTCGCGCGGGTGTCCTAATGGCCACGATGGCCAACACGACCAAGAAGACGATCCACACCACGCCGATACTGGGTCCGAGAACGTTCACCGGACGAACGACGGCCAAAGTGAGGATCGCTAAAGCAACGACGGCCGCTAACACTGCGACCGTCAGACGATGCGACGTTGAGACGCTAGCGCGCGTACGTTCGCGAGAGTCCTCGCCGTCGTTGGGCACCGAAGGAACGACCACCCACATCACGAGATAGATCGCGACGCCCAGCCCCCACAAAAAAGCCAACACCAAAAAGATTGCCCGCACGAGGTACGCGTTCACGTCGAAACGTTCGGAGATCCCGCCCGCCACTCCACCGAGCAGGCGACGCTGGCGGCTTCGTCGAAGGTGCGGCGGTTCGGGTGACGCGGTCGATACGGTCGCGTCGAAGGAAGTACCGGGCTCGAGCGCCGGCGGCCTGTCGAAGGTGTTGTCGTTGCTCATGGTGTCAAACTACGCCCCGCGACCAGGTTCTTCCATTGGGGCAAACCCTCACGGGGCCCTGGGTTCTCAGGGTTTCCCCTGAGAGACGTGACGGTCGAGGTGGTGAAAGACTAGAAGCAGATTCCAGAAGGGTCGACCACCATGACGTCTCCTCTCACCTCGCCCATTCCGACCATCGGAGTACCCCAGCGACCAATGAACCGCTCGACGAGCCACGCTCTCGTCGGGGGGGTGTGCGCCGGTCTGGCCGTGCGCTTCGGAGTGCGCGAACGCACCATTCGTGTCTTGTTCAGCCTCGCGTGTCTCTTCTTTGGCGCGGGTCTCCTGGCGTACCTTCTCGCGTGGCTCTTCGTGCCACGCTGGGGAGAGAACGACAACATTGCCCAGCGCCTCACCCACTCGCGACGTGAGTCGCACATCACCTTGTTCAGTCTGTTAATCGCGCTCGTCGCGTTAGTGGCGCTCGGCAATTATGCGCGCCACGGAACGGGGATTCTGTCGTGGTCACTCTTTCTCAGCGCCGTCGCGATCATCGCCGTCTGGTTCGGATCTTCGCGCGACGAGAAGGGTCACCTTGAGTCCGTGATTGGCGCCATACCGGTTCTCGGAACGGCGTCAGCTCGTGGTTGGCGGGCCTTCGCGTTACGCGTCGTTCCCGGCGTGGTGATGCTCGTTATTGGCCTGAACGTCTTGGGTCACATTGGTGGCATCTGGGGCGGCGCCGTGCCCGCCATCTTGGGGGCGGGTGCACTCGCGCTCGGAGTGGCGGTGCTCCTCGCCCCGTGGTGGCTCGACAGCGTGCGCGATCTGTCGCGCGAACGACGTGAACGCGTGCGCGTCGAGGAACGCGCCAAGCTCATTGCCCACGTGCACGACTCGGTCCTGCAGACCCTGACGCTCATTGAGAAGGCGGCGTCGAACCCGACCGACGTCGTGCGCTTGGCTCGAGCCCAGGAGCGCGAACTACGCCAGTGGCTCTTCTCGCCCGACAACGTCGGCGAACGTGACAACGCCAACGACTCCTTCGCTCAGCAACTGCGAAGCATTGAGAGTGACGTGGAGAACGACTACGGCGTCACTATCGAGCTCGTAGTCGTGGGTGACTGTCCGGGTGATGCGGGCATCGCGGCCCTCGCCGCGGCGACGCGCGAAGCCGTGATCAACGCCGCCAAGTGGGCCCACGTCACGCGTATCTCGGTCTTTGGCGAAGTAGAGACGTCGCTGGTCAACGTTTTCGTTCGCGACACCGGCGTCGGTTTTGACCCCGCGCACGTCGCTCCTGATCGTCACGGCATTAATCACTCCATCGTCGAACGGATGAAGTCGCACGGTGGGACGACCGAGATCCGTTCGACCATCGGTTCGGGTACCGAAGTACACCTCTCCTTAGTACGCGTCGAGATCCCCGTATGAGCCAGCCGCGGGTCTTCTTAGTGGACGACCACGAACTCATTCGTTCTGGCATCCGCGCCGAGATCTCGAACGCCGTCGACATCATCGGAGAAGCTGACGAAGTGGACGCCGCCATCGAATTGATCTTGGAGCGCCTGCCCGACGTGGTGCTGCTCGACGTCCATATGCCCGACGGAGGTGGTCTCGCCGTACTCAGTACCGTCCAGGCTCAGTGCACGAACGTGCGATTCCTCGCGCTGTCGGTGTCGGACGCGGCCGACGACGTGATCAGTATCGTGCGCGCCGGCGCCCGAGGCTACGTCACCAAGAACATCCTGGGACCCGACCTCGTGGACTCCATTTACCGCGTCCACGACGGCGACGTCGTCTTCTCGCCGCGACTGGCGGGCTTCGTCCTCGACGCCTTCTCGTCCAACGCGACGGGCCCCGCACCGCGCGGCGTCGACCCGGACCTCGAACAACTCACCCCCCGTGAGCGCCAGGTGCTACGACTGATCGCCCGGGGCTACGCCTACCGCGACATCGCCACCGAACTCGACATTTCGGTCAAAACAGTGGAGAGCCACGTGTCGTCGGTGCTGCGCAAACTCCAGTTATCCAACCGGCACCAGCTGACCAACTGGGCCTCCACTCGTCGACTGTCGTAGTGACGCCGCCCCGGCGTCAACCGGGGTGGCGTCACTACTTCACTCATTAGTTACTGGTCAACTGGCGACGATTCCTTCGGAAGCGACCGGCAAGTTGAAGAGTGTCTCCACCGGAGTCAGCGTCGCGCCGGTACCGATGTGATAGACGTCGATGGTCCCCGCTCCGCCACTCTCGACGTAGAGGAAGTTCCCGTCGGGCGACACACTGGAGTCAGTTGTACCGGCGTGCGCGGTGCCAGCTGTCGCGTTCACCAGCACGGGGACACCACCCGCGCCCTCGGTGAACGAGCTCACTGAGCCACTTCCCGCGTTGTCACCAAAGAAGTACCCGTTGGCCGAGGAGATCCAGCACAGGGCGTGGGCTCCGTCACTCACCGAACCCAGCGACGTCAGTGTGCCGTTGGCGTTCACGTGGTACGCGCTCACCACCGAGTTCAGTGCCTCGGTGGCGACGACGTTACCGGCGCTGTCGAAGTTGAAGGAGAACGGGACGGGACTGTCCGCCACGGTGGTGACCGGTGTCGCCCCCAGGACGCCCTGCCACGACACCGAGAACACCTCGTAGGAGTCAGTGGAGTGCTTGGTGGTCACGATGAGGTGCGTTCCGTCCGGGGTGTATCCGACTTGTCCCGCACCGTGCAGGTAATCAGGCGGCGTCGTGTTCGCCAGGCCCAGGGAGCGAATCTGCGTCGGCAACGCCGTCAAGCGCTGGTCGTTCCAACGGAACTCCGCCACCGCACCGGTGCCACCGGCGTTGAGCACGGCGACCAGATCGCCGTAGGAACTCACCGAAACGGGGAAGCTACCTCCGCTCGCCATCTGCGCGAGAAAACGCAATCGCGGACCGTCCACTGAGAAGACCGAGATCGAATTACTACCGGGATTCGTGGCGACGAGCTCGCGTCCGCCATCGATGAGCGCCAAGCCGCTTTGGCTGGCGAGCGGGTCCGCGGTCGCCCCCGACGCCACGGCGCCCAAGCCGTAGGTGGAGTAGGTATCGAAGTACGAAATGGTTCCGTCGCTCGCGCGCAAGTAGCTAATGACGGTATTACCGCTAGTTGAGTCGGTCTCGGCGAACAATGCTTGACGTTGTTCGTGGCGCGGTGACGCGCCAGCGGTGCTGATCGTCGCTACGGCGACGCCGATCACGAGTGACCCGGCGGCGGCGGCGCGAAGTAGTGCATGCCTCTTCATTTCAATCTCCTTTGGTGTGGCAGGGTTGCCAATGAAACGGTCTCGACGTCGCCGACGTCGTTACAGAAAACTTGCGCGAACCCACGTGATACGTCGGTGACCGGCACCGTTGCCCTTAACGACGGGGGTCATGCCCGTCGGAAATTACGTGTCCACACCACGGATTCGTCACCGCGCTCTCGAGGTAATCGCCGCAGTGGGTTGCGGCGCGAGAACTAGTTCCCCGTCACCCTCGACGCGGGTCGTACTGTCCGCAGTGCGTCGCCCGCGTTGGGATCGAGCAAGAACGCGTTGACGATTGTCGTGACACCCAACCCCGCCAAGAGCACGAACGCGACGCGATAGGCGTTCTGTGACGTGAACGGGTTGGCGTGCGTGAGTGAACTTCCGACACGCAGTGCCACGACCCCGGCGCTGGCCGCGAATCCTGCGGCCACTTGTTGGACGGTGGCTGCGAGCGTCGTGCCGTGGGCCATGTGGTCCTCCGATACGTCGCTGTACACCAGCGTCATCAAGCACGTGTAGCCGATCGAGCGAACGACACCGTTGACGAGAGCGACCAGGGCAATGACGGCGACCGGAGTCGTGGCGTCAAAGAAGGCGAAGGTCGCCATCGTGAGTGTCACCGCCGTCGTGGCGCCCACCAGAACGCGGCGATACCCGTAGTGGTTGAGTAGTGGCGACGTCGACGGCTTGGCAGCCACGTTGCCAATGAAGACGAAGAGTACGACGGTGCCCGACTTGATCGGACTCCATCCGAAGCGGTCTTCGAACATCAGCGGTAACAACAAAGGGACGGAACCCACGACCATGGTGAAGGGCACGATGCCGCGCAGCGACTGCGCGAAGGTCTTGACGCGCAGCACGCGAACGTCGAGAAACGGCTCACGTCGTCGTCGCAAGTATCGAACCGCGCCCGCGAGTACCGCGAGCGAGAGTACGAAGTCAACCGCAACCATCACCCACGACGACGTGAGTTCCCCGCCGACGAAGGCGCTGTAGGTGAGACCGCCCAGGCCCGTTCCGGTCAGAATCAGTCCTCGCCAGTCCAGGGGACCTCGATCCTTCGACCGTCGAGTCGAGGGCTTCATCAAGATCACCCCCGCGACGAAGGCCACGATGCCCAGTGGCACGTTGGGCAAGAACAGCCACCGCCAACTGGCGAACGTCACGATGACTCCTCCGACGAGCGGCGCCACGGCGTAGGCAAGGAGTCCCGGCCACACGATGTAGGCCACCAGACGCATGATGTCGGTCTTGTGGGCGTTCGACAGGACCACAACGCGTCCGACCGGTACCATCAAAGCCGCGCCCACGCCCTGAATCGAACGAGCGATCACGAGCTCGGTCAAGTTCGAGCACAGGGCGCACAATAAAGAGGACAACGTGAACACCGCAATCGCGGTCAAGAACAAGCGTCGCTCGCCGAGGCGCGACATCAACCAGTTGCCCACGGGTATCAAGACGGCGAAGGTGATGAGGTAGGTCGCAATCAACAATCCGACCGCCGTCGAAGACGCGTGCAGGGCCGCGCGGAGCTTCGGCGCCGCGGTCGTCACGATGGTGCCGTCGAGAGCTTCCATGAAGTAGCACGACGCCACGAGCAACGCCAGGCGTCGTCGGTAGGGCTCGATCACTCCGATGGTCCGATCCGGCGCCGAGAGAGGCGTCCACGATGAAACGATAATCTCGCCACCTCCAGGTGCACGAGATGTCGAGGATCACGCCGCGTTCGCCGCCGGTACCTCAGCGCACGACGTAAGAGGTCATCGAGAGCGAACCCATCGTGCATCCCTCGACAAACGTCTCGGGCGTCGTCGCGGCGGCTGACGCGAGTCCGGCGAAATAGGCGAGCGGTAGGAAGTGGTCAGGCGTGGGAGCCGCCAAGCGATAGTCATCACTCAGTGCGAGTTCCCCCAAGGCGCTCGGGTCCCGACGCATGAGCGACTGCGCGTCGTCATCGAAACGCTGCGCCCAGTCAAACCCCTCATCCTCGGCCCGCCAATCGATCGCGCGCAGATTGTGCACCACGTTGCCGCTGGCTACGATCATCACCCCCTCGCCGCGCAGGGGCGCGAGACGCGCGCCCAGATCAATGTGATATTCAAGTGGCTGCGAGGCGTCGATCGAGAGTTGCACCACGGGGACGTCCGCCGCGGGAAACATGTGTGCCAGCACCGACCACGTGCCGTGGTCGATACCCCACGTCTCGTCGTCGAGTCCCACCCAGACCGGCTCCACGATGTCGCCGACGTGTTGCGCCAACGCGGAGTCCCCCGGAGCGGGGTAGTTGAAGTCGACGAGCTCCTGCGGGAAACCATAGAAGTCGTGGATGACGCGAGGATGCGCCATGGACGTCACCGCCGTCGCGTCGACGTACCAGTGCGCGGAGATAGCAAGCACCGCTCTGGGCTTGACCATGGAGGCGCCAAGTTGTGCCCACGCGTCGGTGTAACGATTGTTATTGATAGCGTTCATCGGATTACCGTGACCGATGAATGCGGCGGGTGTCAGTGTCATGCGACCTCCAGAAGTAGTTGATACATCTACGAGCGTACCCCTAGTAGATGACGTTTCAACCAGAAGTCCACTAGACTGGTCTCATGACGTCGTCACCGCAGTGGCTCAGTGCCGAGCAACTTCGCGCGTGGAAGGGGCTCTCGCTCATGCAGTTGCAACTGCAGGCCCTACTCAGTCACCGCCTGAGCGAGCACGGACTCTCCTACCAGGACTACCTCGTGCTCGCCACGCTGTCAGACCACCCCGAGGGGCGTCGACGCGTCGTCGAACTCAGTGACGAGTTGGGCTGGGAGAAGAGTCGCCTCTCGCACCACATCACTCGGATGTGCGAGCGCGGCCTGGTCGCCAAGATCCCGTGCCCGAGTGACCAACGCGGCATCTACGTCATGATCACCGCACCGGGTCGCTCGACCTTGGACCTAGCGGCACCTGGCCACGTCGACGACGTCCAACGATATTTCTTTCGCAACTTGACCCGCCAACAAGTAACGTCGCTCGCCCAGATCGCCGACACCGTTCTCGCCAATCTCGCCTCTCGCGAGCCGTAAGACAACGCACGAATTCGTGCTGCTGCTCGCAATCTCCGTGAGCTGGAGCATCGCGATGACACCCGAGCACTTGGGGAGCCTCGCGACGCGGCCACGTAGCGAGTTCTACGCGAGCGCGCTTACCTACGCTTCACGATCACGACGCGGTGGTACGTCGGACCGCTGGGCGCGAAGCCGTAGGAACCTGAGAACACGGCACTGAACCTCGTGAGTCCCGGGTGAGTCGTCGCAATTGAGCAATGCGCTCGCGACGTCGTAGCGCTGATCTTCCTCAGGGTGGCGCTACAACTCGCGCCACCCACTGACAGCGTCATCACTCCACTGGGGGCCGACGCCGCAGACACCTCCACGGGCACGACCGTGCGACCCACCGCGTTCTGAGCGCGCGTCGTCGGCGTGAAGGAGATCGTTGTCGCGTCCGTGGGAACACTCAGTTTGTAGGCGTCGCTGGAATCAATCGCGACGCAACTGCTCGCGCTCGCACACGAGACGCCGTGCAGGACGCCCTTCCTCGATACAACTACCCGGGGCAGCCACTTCGTACCGTTGTAGACGTACGCCCCACCTAGGAGGTCACTCGCCACGCAAAAATAGGTGGCGCCACAACTCACCGAATACAGTCCGAGCGCCGCCACCTTGGTGGCCCCACTCCACTTCGTCCCGTTGTAGGTATAGGCGCGGCCCGTGAGATCAATCACGACACAAAAATGCGTCGACGTGCACGACAACGACCACAAGACATCGCCCGCCGCTTTCTCGACCCGGGGGCCGGCGTACCACTGACCGTTGCGTGAGGCGTAGAAATGTCCACCGGAGTCGATGGCGAAACAATTGCTCTGACCGGTCGGACACGACACGTCAGTGGCGATGGCGTTCGCCGGTAACTTCGGCAAGTACCCGCCGACGAGACCCGACGACTTACCGTCGGCGGAGAGGTACTCACACTGAATCGAACAGCTAATCGCGTAGGTCGGCGGCGTTGCGGCGACCGAGAGCCACGCCGCGTTATAGGAGTTGAGGGACTCGGCGCCGTAGTTACCGACCACGGCCGCGCACCTCAACGTGGTGTACGGGTGGGTCGACGAGGCGCATCGAACCTCGCGCACGCCGAGGGGTTGCGTCGAGATCACCGTAGGTGTCGACCACGCACCCGCCCGGTACGTCAGCGTCTGGCCCGCCGCGTCGGCGGCAATGCAGTACGTGGCGCTCGCGCACGTCACCGAACTCAGTGTGTGCGGCGGGTCAAAGACCGTGGTCGACGGCGTGTAGACCGGCACTCCCGCCACGCCGAGGGTGATCGCGATCGAAAATCCGTCGTTGTCGACCGCCTGACACGCGCCACCCGTCGTCAGGGAATAACACGAAAAAGAGTTGATCTGCGAGGGAAGATCGAGTGTTCCCGGCGACGACCAACTAGTGAACGGAGCCGTCGACGACGACGCCTGAGCCACGGAATCGTCGGCAAAACAGGTGGTCTGCGCGCACGAGACGAGCACGCCATTGGCCCCGTCGGGGAAGGGTGTCGTGGTGGACCAGGAGGTCCCGTTAAAGACACTCACCTCATTGACGTTCGATCCGGCGACGCAACTCGTCGCCGACACGCACGAGATGGAGTTGGCGATGTAGGTCGTAACCGTGGGATTAATCACCACCGTCGTGTGGCTGAAGGAGACCGTCGAACTCGTGGTCAACGTGAACGTCGTCACGCCCCCGCCGAAGTCGGTGGCGAGGCACACGTTCGTCGCCGTGCACGACACAGCGTCGAACGCGCTGGTGTGCGTCGGCCCGAGGTTGACGGAGTCGAACGTCCACGCGCCGTTATAGAAGTAGTAGTCGACCGGCGCAAAATTCGACGTCTCACCCACCGCCACGCAAAACGAAGGTGACGAACACGAGACGCCCAACATCTGGAGACTGCGCAGTGTGCCGAAGGCCGTTGGAGAACTCCACGTCGTGCCCGTCATGGTCACGTGCTGGCCAATGGCGTCGGTGGCCACACAGAAGGTCACCGTCGGACAGTTGATGGCGGTAATCGAATTGGTCGCGTCGATCGTCTGGGGTGCCGTCCAGGTGGTGCCATTGAAGTAGCTGACGCCACCCGAGTGGTCGCCGGCGACGCAGAACGTCGACGTGGGACACGAGACCACGTTGACTCCCCCACTAGGCGTGACTAACTGCGTGCCGACACTCCACGCGGGACCGGTCACGGGAGTCGACGACACGACGGCGGACGCGGGAGTGACGCCCGCGGCGATCAACACCGGCACGAGCAACGCCGTAGCCAGCACCGTTCGCCAACGCGCGATCGACAACAACGAGTGACGACCAACGACGCACATGAATTCTCCTCGGGTGATGCAATGCTCGCGTTCGAGCCTAACTGGCCCCTCGAGGCGTATTTCCTTAGTGACAGTTAAGAAAACGGGTGCGCGACGACATTCGTCGGTTCGATCGTTGCGACGATTCGTCACGACCGCTGCGCCACCGTGCGACGCCTCCGTGACGTGTCGTGGATGCGTCCCCCAATCCAAAATCTGCTCGCGGGTAGTCTGTGGTGGTGAGCTGGCGAGAGATGGGTGCGGTGCGCGCACGCATGCAGATTTCTCCTCGCAACGCCTTCATTGTCGTGCTGGCGTTGACTTTCGTCTCACTGGCTTGCTGGTCCTTCGCGGACCCCCTGATCGCCGCGCCGGACGAGCAGGCGCACGTCTTGCACGCCGACGCGCTCGATCACGGGCAAATGGGATCAACCACCAAACCGCCGAGCAAAGTATTAGTCAACGTCACGGTTCCCGAATCCTTGTACTACGCGGCGATCTACCCGATTTGTTGGCACATGCACGACAACATCGCCGCAACCTGTTCGGCGAAGTGGCCCACTAGTTCGACACCCGAAGTCATCCCGATCTACGTCGCGCACTACCCGCCGCTCTACTACTTGTTCGTCGGGACGGCGACGTACGTGTCCCAACAGACGTCGGGTATCTACCTGATGCGCCTGATCAGTGCACTAATGGGATCGTTGATGCTGGCCATCGCGGCCTACGCGATCGCCCGCTGGAGCCGTCGACGCACGATGTACCTCGGGCTCTACGTCGCCCTGGCGCCCGAGGCCTACTTCCTCTCCTCCTCCGTTAATCCGGCCGGATTCGAGATCTTGACCGCAATTTGTCTGTGGACCCTGGTCGCGATCTTCGCGCTCGAACATCGCGAGGATCCCCCGCCCGGCCTCGTCGTCGTGTTGGGCGTGGTCGCCGCCGTATTCGTTCTAATCCGGGGCCTCTCGCCCGTGTGGCTCGCGCTCGCCGGCGTAACGCTGGTGTTCCTGGCCGGGCCGCGCCAACTCTTCGAACAAGTCAAGCGTCGTCGTGACCTCAAGATCGCCGGCGGTGGGGTCGTGGTGGCCACGCTGGCGGCGGTGATCTGGATCTTCACCCAGGGGACGCTCAACATTCTGCCGGTGGGCGCGGCGGTACCCAAGAACGATTCGACGTTCGCGGTGTTGCACATCGTGTCGAGCTACGTCCAGGGCTGGCTCCGCGAGATGGTCGGCATCTTGGGGTGGCTCGACACTGAACTGCCGGGAATCGTCTACCAGTCGTGGTACCTCATTGTCGTGGGCGTGCTCATCGTTGCCCTGGTGCGCGGCTCGTGGCGCGAGCGCGTGGTCGTAGTCGTCTTGTCGGCTCTGGTGGTCGTCATCCCCGTCGCGCTCGTGACGCGCCAGGCCAAGGTGCTCGGTGTCGTCTGGCAGGGCCGCGACACGATGCCCCTCGCGGTCGGCGCGGTGATCATGGCCGTCGCCATCGGGGGAGGGGGCAACGTGTGGCACTCACGACGCATTCGTCCACTGATCGAGCCCGAGCGTCGTCGTCGCATTGCTCGCGTGACGATGGTGGGAGTCGTCGTCATTTTGGCGCTCGCCAATATGTTGTCCTTCTACACGAATCTGCGTCGCTACGCCGTGGGTCGTTACGGTCCCAAATTCTTCTTTCTGCATTCGCAGGGGTGGTCGCCACCGACCGGTCAATTGGTGACTTTGGTCGTCTACGGCGTGGTGACGGCGAGCTTCGCGGGCGTCTTGATGGTGTGGATGTGGTTTTCTCGCACCCCGAGTGAGCCAGTCTGACCCGCCTCGTTCGAATTCGCTATTGGGTGCGGTTCGGTAAGATGAACCCGGGACGTCTTGCCACGATGGGCGCTACCCGTGAAGAAATGAGAGGCGTTGCCGATGTCTGATGCATACTCGTCGGAACCCGTCTCGACGACCCATCAGGCGCATACGCTCCGCAGCAACGAAGTCACCGTACTGCGAGAGATCGTCAAGATCTACGAACTCGAAGCGGCCAATAACGAGATCGTCGCGGCCCAGTTCCGTGAGATCACCGATTCGCGCCTCTACCCACTCGCCGTGCTCATGCTCAAGGTCACCAACGTGGTGGAGCGCAAAATCCGACGCCTTCTTCGCCGCCCACCGATGGCCTCTCACGTCATGTTGCGACCGCCCGCTCCGGCCCCTGAGCCCGCTCCGCTCCCTGTCGTCGACGCGCGACTCTTGATCGTGGGACTCGAAGAGGAGCCCGACGAGGCGAATCTCGCCATGGTCGGATCCGAGGAAATCGAGATTGTTCCGAGCAAACCCCAGAGTCCACGAATGATCAAATTTCGTCGGGGTGTCGTCATTTTGAAGCACTCGCTCAAGGTCGCCATCATCGGCAATGGTCGGGGTCGCACCAGTCCGCGTCTGGAGGCCAACCCCTACTTCGCCTGGACCCTGGCGTACCGTCTCGAGAACGATCACGTGCGCAACCACCTGCGCCGTCGCATTTCACTGATCAACCCCCAGCCCAAGCTGAGCATCGTGATGGCCACGTACAACCCCGATCACAACTTCTTGCGCGAAGCCATCGAGTCCGTGCTCGATCAGTACTACGAGAATTTCGAACTCCTGATCTCCGACGACTGTTCACCCGACGCCGAAGTGCGCGCGATCGTGGAGGAATACGTCAAAAAAGACGAGCGGGTGCGTCTCATTCGTCGCGAGGCGAACGGCGGAATCTCCACCGCCACCAACGCGGCGATCGCCGAAGCCACCGGTGACTGGCTCGTCTTCATGGACCACGACGACACCCTCGTCGCGCACGCCTTGTTACACGTGGCCCTGGCCATCCAGGAACACCCCCTCGCGACGCTGATCTACTCCGACGAGGATAAGATCAACGAGGCCAACGAGCCCTTCACGCCGTACTTCAAGAGCGACTTCGACCCGTTGTTGCTGCTGGGACAGAACTACGTCAGCCACCTCACCACGGTGCGCCGCGACCTCGTCGCTCAAGTCGGCGGCCTGCGCAGCGAATTCGACGGCTCACAAGACTGGGACCTCGTCTTGCGCGTCAGTGAAGTCGTCAACCGCAGCAGCATCATCCACATTCCTCACGTCCTCTACCACTGGCGGAGTCACTCCGGTTCGACGTCACTCGCCACCGAGGCCAAGCCGTGGGCCGTCGACGCTGGTCGCCGCGCCGTCGCCGACGCGCTCGCTCGTCGTGGCGTCAAGGCCGACGTACGCCGCGTGCCCGGTTCGGGCTTCAACCGCGTTGTCTACGAGTTGCCCGAGAACCCACCGAAGGTCTCGGTCCTCATCCCCACGCGCGACGGCAAATACCTCGGAGATTGCCTCCAGACGCTGCTCGACAAGACGACCTACCCGAACTTCGAAGTGGTCGTCATCGATAACGGATCAGTCAAGCCCTTCACCCAAGCGATGTTCCACGTGTTGAGCGACAAGATCACGGTCGTACGTGACGACAGCCCCTTTAACTACTCGGCGCTGCACAATCGCGCGGTGCCGTCGTGCACTGGTGAGATTCTGTTACTCCTCAACGACGACACCGAAATCATCGATGGTGAGTGGATGAGCCACATGATTGCCCAATTGCTCCAACCCGGTATCGGCGCCGTCGGTGCCAAGCTCCTCTACCCCGACGGTCGTATCCAGCACGCCGGTGTCTTGCTCGGACCCCAAGGACTCGCCGCGCACGTCGGCCAATTCCGCCCGGCCAACGACTTCGGCTACTTCGGTCGCACCGCCCTAGCCTCGGAGTACCAGGCCGTCACCGCGGCCTGCCTCGCGGTGCATCGCCACATCTGGGAGAGCGTTGGCGGACTGGACGAGAACCTCAAGGTCGCCTTCAACGACATCGACTTCTGCCTGCGAGTTCAGGCGAGTGGTTTCAAAGTGACCTACACCCCGCTGGCGCAATTGCTGCACTACGAATCAGTGTCGCGCGGCAGCGACCAGGACGGTGAGAAGTACGTGCGCTTCATCAACGAGGTTCTCACGGTCCGCGACCGCTGGGGCTTCGAAATCGCGCGCGATCCGTACTACAACCCCAACCTGTCCCTCAACCACGGTCTGTTTCAGTTGGCTTATCCGCCACGCACCTCGCCCTGGTATACCGGTATCGAATAACCGTTCACTTCGACGTGGTGGCCCAGTAGTCCTCACGCGTCTTGGCAGCCGCCACCTCAGCGGCCGTCTCGAAACCGGGCGCCATTGACGCTGACGAGCCGGCCATTACCTGATGGTGGTCAATGTTGAGCAGACGGATCCAACTCTGTTGACCCATCGTCAGGGAGATGAAACACGCCAACTCGACGAGCTCTTCCTCGGAGAAATTCTCATTGAGACGCGCCCAGAACGCGTCGTCGGGATCGAGGCGCCAGGTGATGGCTTCGGCGTAGGACAGCGCCGCGCGCTCGCGCACCGAGTAGGTACCCGAGGTTTCGAAGTTCATCAACGCGTCGAGCTTTCCCTCGGTAATACCGCCCGCGCGCGCCTCGTCACTACGTTGATTACCGCAGTATTCGCACTTGACCGAACGAGAGACGTACACCCGACAGAGTTCTTTCAGGGCGTGATCGACGACGCCGTGGCGAAAGAGTTTGTCCCACGCGTCGGCGAACGCCCAGAACGCGCCTTGTGAGTGCGCGCGAACGGCCGAACTTTCCGGACGCGGCGTCCCTTCGTGCGCGCAGCGCTCCATGATGACCATCATGCCCGCGTCCATCTGGTCCAGCGGAAAATACGAGATTCTCTGTGGTCGCTCGTCCATCGCTAACCCCCTTGGCTCTCACACGAACTTAGGTCTGGTCGCCCCGTTTGTCGACAAAGTGTCCTGAATCCTTTTCAAGACTCGTCACTTAGCGACGTTCGATCATGTCCATGTAATCGTCACGCCACAGGTCGAAATACTCCTCCGGCAGTAGCACCGCGTGGGTGGGACGCAACGCCTCCACGAATTCGCGCTCGTGACTCACTGCGACGAGAGTGCCCTTCCACTGACCCATCATCTCGCCCAGGGCAAGCACACTGGCCGGGTCGAGGTTGTTCGTCGGTTCGTCCAGCAGCAGGAGGTTGGCGTCGGAGGCGGCCAAGATCGCCAACGCTAATTTTGCGCGTTCTCCCCCAGAGAGGGTTCCGGGCATCTGGTGCGCCGCCGAACCTTTGAGTCCAAAGGCCCCCAGCAGAGCGCGACGCTGTACTTCGGTCACCACGGTGGCGTTGTCGAGGTGCGCGAGGACGTTCTTCGAGAAGTCGAGTTGCTCGTGCTCCTGGGCGAAGTACCCCACCGTCACGTTGGCGCCGAATTTGACGTCGCCGTGCTGGGACGACTGCGTGCCCGCCAGGCATCGCAATAGCGAAGACTTACCCGCTCCGTTCTTGCCAACGATGACGATGCGGTCGCCTCGACGCGTAATGAAATTGACGTCCTTCAACACCTCGAGTGATCCGTAACGCACACCGACGCTGTCGACCGTCATCGGAACGTCACCGCTACGCGGCGGTGGCGGGAGTCGGAAGGTGACCTTCTTTTCCTTCTTGGTCACCTCGACCCGGTTGTCCTCCAGCTTCACGACCTTGCGGTCGAGAACCTTGGCGAGACGCGCTCGCGCGGCGGTCTGGCCGCGCATCGAGTCCGCGAGCGTCTTCATGCGATCGATTTGCTCATCTTGGTGGGCCGCCATTTTTTCCTCGGAGAGCCGACGCGTCTCTTCTTGTTCGAGGAATTTGGTGTAATTACCCTTGTACTCACGCAGTTGACCATCACGAAGCGCGAGCACCCGGTCGATGGATTTGTCGAGCAGCGGGAGGTCGTGACTAATGACCAGCACCGTGCCGCGAAAACGCTCGAGTTCGTCGAAGAGCCAGCGCTTAGCCGCCTTGTCGAGGTGGTTGGTCGGTTCGTCGAGCACCATGGTCTCGGGGAGTTCGTAGAGTACTCGCATGAGGTCGACGCGGCGACGCTGACCACCAGATAACGAATTCAAATCCTCGAGCAGCAGTCCCTCGTCGAGCCCCAACCCCGCCGCCAGTCGCGCCACTTCCGATTCGGCCTCGTAGCCACCGCGCTCACGGAACGCTTCTTCGAGGGCGGTGAAGCGCTCGATGGTCTCTTCGGTGGGATCGGCGGCGAGCGCGTGGCGGGCGTGTTGCATGTCCGCATCCAATTGATCGATGCCGCGGGCCGAGAGCACGTGCGAGAGGCCAATGGGTTCGACGCCGAGGCCGTTGGGCACCGGCTCTTGGGGCAGGTGACTCACGCGACCCTGGTGTTGGACGTTCCCGCTAATTCTCAGGTGCTCCGGGGTGTACCCCAGCAGCACCGACAACAAGGTGGACTTCCCCGCCCCGTTTCGCCCGACCAAGCCGACCTTCTCGCCGTTGCCTACGGTGAAGGATACTGGCTCGAGAATACGGCGTGCACCGATCTCTATCCCCAAATCTCGAACTATCAACATTTAGCGCCTCAGTGTCTCAGCGCTGCAGGAGATCTCGTCTCGAATGTCAGGGTGAGCGACGATAAACTTCGCCTGGTCGTGCGTGCGCACGCGGCGTTGTCGTACCTGAACGTCGCCGTAGTCCGTCACGACGTCCCTCATCGGGTCGCGAAGTGCCGTCACGGCGTGGGAATTCATAGCACCAATGATACGGCTCAGCGACATCCCGCCAACCAGCGCGGCCGAGGTTCAATTATTTCGTGGTCTGCTCGAGCGGCAGTCGCGTTCTCTCATCACGTCATGTGATCACGAACGCACGAGTACTGGCAACGAACCGAGCTGGTCACGACGTGCACCGAGGCTCGAGCGCCCGAGCGGACGCGATCACAACCGTTCGTAAGTTTTGCGAAGTCCACCACGCGCGGGTCAGCGGCGTGGCGTCGACGCGTCCCGACCAAACGTAGCCATTGGCTCTGATCAGGTTCGTGACGTCGGTGGACGTCGCAGTGTGCGCGGAAGTCATACGACGTAAACGAGAGAATGTCTCGTATGCCACGATGGTCCGATGGCGCCGACCGTGTTCGTGGATATTTGGAGTGACGTGGTCTGTCCCTTTTGCTACCTGGGCTTTCGTCAGTTTCATGATGCTCTCCAGAAATTTGAAGCTGCGCAGTACGTGGTAGTTCGCCACCACGCCTTCGAGCTCGATCCCCACGCACCCGTCGACTTCTCCGGCACCCTGAACGAAATGTTGGCGGCAAAGTATTCACTCTCGCTCGAACGCGCCAGCGCACTTAATCGGGCGGTCGAAGAGAACGCGAACGCGCTCGGACTGCAGTGGTCGCTCGACCGCGCTCGACCGACCAACACCTTTGACGCGCATCGCCTGATCGCCCTGGCCGCCCAACAAGGCCGCCAGTCCGAAATGTTAGAACGTCTCTTTCGCGCCTACTTCAGTGAAGGTCTCCTCGTCAGCGACCCCGACACGCTGACGACACTGGCTCTAGAAACCGGTGTCGAAAGCGCGTCGTCCATGCTCGCGGGCCGCGACTTGGCGGACTCGGTGCGTCACGACGAAAATTTGGCCGCCGAGATCGGCGTCAACGGCGTTCCGGCGTTAATCGTGGCGGGTCGGGTCAACATCTCGGGCGCCCAGGGGGCGCACACCATGCTCGCCGCGCTACGCCAGGTGTGGTCGGAACGCTCCGAATTGCCGACCTAGATCTCGTCGCCGGTGGGCACCACCGCCGCGGTCGCGACCGAGTGTCCCTCGTCGAGATTCATGACCCGCACTCCCGTAGCATCGCGGCCCTGAGAAGAAACTTCACGCACGGGCGTACGGATAAGGACGCCGCCGCTCGAGGCGAGTAAGAGCTCGTCGTCGAGACGGACCATGAACGACGCCACCACGAAGCCACGCGCCGCGCTCAACTTGATGCCGCGCACGCCCTGACCACCGCGGCCCTGACGATTGAATCGCTCGGTCTTGACTCGCTTGCCAAATCCGGTATCGGTTACCAAAAAGAGGTCCGCGTCATCACGCACGACGTCCAGGGAGATGGCCTTGTCATCGTCGCGCAGTCTGATGCCGCGTACTCCGGTGGCGTCACGCCCCATCTCGCGTACTTCAACTTCGTTGAAACGAATCGACATTCCTCGAAACGTCACCATCATCAGGTCGTCGTCGCCACTGGTGGCAACGACGCGCACCACCTCGTCGCCCTCACGAAGTTTGATGGCGATCCAGCCTTCGCGCCGCGACTTGTCGTACTCCGAGAACGGGGTCTTCTTAACGGTCCCGTTCGCGGTCGCGAACACCAAGAACTTGTCGTCGGGGAAATCACTCGTCGTGACTATCGCCTGGATGGACTCGTTCGGCTGCAGATTCAGTAGGTTGACGATCGCCGTTCCCTTGGCCGTTCGTTCCTTAATCGGAATCTCGTGTCCCCGTAGTCGAAAGACGCGGCCGAGGTTGGAGAACATGAGGAGGTACGCGTGGGTCGTCGTATGGATAATCTGCTCGACGAAGTCCTCTTCTTTGAGCTTTGCGCCCTGAACGCCGCGACCCCCCCGCGCCTGGGTGCGGAATGCGTCGGCGGACACGGACTTGATGTAGCCCGCCTGGGTCATCGTGATGACCACCTCCTCGTCATCAATCAAATCTTCCATGCCGAGTTCACCGGGATCATTCACGATCTGCGTTTTGCGAGCGGTGGCGTACTTGTCACGAATGACGGCAATTTCTTCGGCGATGACCGCGCGCAGCCTCTCGTCGCTCGACAAGATGAGCTGCAGTTCCGCGATGGTCTCGCGTAATTTGTTCATCTCCTCTTCGAGTTCGCTACGACCTAATCGAGTGAGGCGTCCCAGAGTCATGTCCAGAATGTGGTTCGCCTGCTCCTCCGAAAAGTCGAAGGGTGTAGCCATCAAGGAGATGCGCGCGGCACCGCGGTCGTCGGACCCACGAATGGTGGCGATCACCAAGTCCAACATGTCAATGGCCTTGAGCAGCCCCTCGACGATGTGAGCGCGGGCTTCGGCCTTACGGAGACGAAATTGAGTACGTCGCGTCACGACGTCGACCTGGTGGGCGATGTAGTGGCCGAGGGCCTGAGCCAAATTGAGGGTCCGTGGCACGCCGTCCACGAGGGCGAGCATGTTCACGGCGAACGTCGTCTGCAACGACGTGTTCTTGTAGAGCTTGTTCAAGATCACGTTCGCGTTCGCGTCACGCTTGAGTTCGATCACCAGGCGGGCTTGACGACCGGCGGAGTCATTTTGAACACCGGAGATTCCGTCGAGGTCGCCGTTCTTCACGAGGTCGTAAATCTTCTCCTCAATCGATTCGACGGACACTTCGTACGGGAATTCCGTCACGACGATTCGCGTACTGCGTGCGGTGTCTTCGATCTCGGCGACGGCGCGCATCTTGATCGATCCACGACCCGTGCGAATTGCGTCGAGGATGCCCTGACGCCCCAGGATCTGGGCACCCGTGGGAAAGTCCGGTCCCTTGACGAAACTCATCAGGTCGTCGGGCGTCGCGTCGGGGTGCGCGAGGAGGTGCAGGGTCGCGTCGATGGTCTCGCCCAGGTTGTGGGGGGGAATCTTGGTGGCCATTCCCACCGCGATGCCCTGAGAGCCGTTGACCAAGAGGTTGGGAAAGCGCGACGGTAATACCGTCGGTTGCTGCGTCGAATTGTCGTAATTCGATTCGAAGTCCACCGTCTCTTCGTCAATCGAATCGAGAAGTTCCAGGGCGAGTGGCGCGAGGCGGCACTCGGTGTAACGCATCGCCGCGGCACCCTCGTCGGGACCGGTTCCGCCAAAATTGCCGTGCCCGCTGATAAGCGGGTGCCTCATCGCGAAGTCCTGCACCATGCGAACCAGCGCGTCGTAAATGGCGCTGTCACCATGCGGGTGATAGGTACCCATGACCTCGCCCACCACCTTGGCACACTTGGCGTGCGGTCGGTCGGGCCGCAGACCCTGGTCGAACATCGAATACAGGATTCGACGATGCACGGGCTTCAGGCCGTCACGTGCATCGGGCAGGGCCCGCGAGACGATGACGGACATCGAGTACTCCAAGAAGGAGCGTTCCATCTCGAGGTTGATCTCGATGGGCTCGATGTAGCCGAGGACTTCGTCGCCGTCGGAGGTGTTGTTGGAGTTGGAACGAGGCATGGTGTCTTTCTCTCCTAAATGTCTAGGAAGCGAACGTCTTTGGCGTTGGTTTGAATGAAGTGCCGGCGCTGGGGTACGTCATCTCCCATGAGAATCGAACAGACTTCGTCGGCCAGTGCGGCCTGCTCCACGGTGATCTGTAGCAAGGCACGCTTTGAGGGGTCCATCGTCGTATCACGCAACTCGTCGAAGTCCATCTCGCCTAGTCCCTTGAGTCGCTGGAAGTCGTTCTTGTGGTTCGGATTGTCGCGCAAGAAAACGTCCTTGGCGGCGTCGTCACGCAAGTACGCCTTTTCCTTGCCCACGAGAGTCGAATACAACGGCGGTTGGGCCACGTACACGTGTCCGTTATTGACCATCTCGGTCATCTGGCGAAAGAAGAACGTCAACAACAACGTACGGATGTGACTTCCGTCGACGTCGGCGTCGGCCAGCAAAATAATTTTGTCGTAGCGCACCTTCGTCACGTCGAAGTCCGCCTCGACGCCGGCGCCAATGGCCGAGATCAACGCTTGGATTTCGGTGTTTTTCAGAATTTTGTCGGAGCGAGCCTTCTCGACGTTGAGAATCTTTCCGCGGATGGGCAGGATCGCCTGATTTCGCGGATTGCGCGCGTCCTTGGCTGATCCGCCGGCGGAATTCCCCTCGACAATGAAGAGCTCGCATTCACGCGGATCTTTTGAGGAACAGTCCACGAGTTTTCCGGGCAGACCCGCGCCGTCAAGGGCGCTCTTGCGGCGCGTCAGGTCTCGGGCCTGACGCGCCGCCATTCGCGCTCGCGACGCCTGAACTGCTTTCGCCACGATTTGTCCACCCTCTTTGGGGTTCTCCTCGAGCCACTCGGCGAGTTTTTCGTTGGTGGCGCGCTCGACGAGTGAGCGAATCGAGACGTTACCGAGCTTGCCCTTGGTCTGACCTTCGAACTGCGGCTCCGCGAGGCGCACCGAGATGATCGCGGTGAGCCCTTCACGAACGTCGTCGCCCGTCAGGTTCTCGTCCTTCTCTTTAATCAAGTTGCGCTTTCGGGCGTATCGATTCACGACATTAGTAATTGCCTTGCGAAACCCCTCTTCGTGCATTCCGCCTTCGATGGTCGAGATACCGTTGGCGAAGGAGTGAATGCTCTCGTAGTACCCGGTGTTCCACTGGAACGCGACTTCGACCTCCTGGCCCTCTTCGGACTGCTCGTAGGACCCGACCTTGCGAAACAGGGACTCCTTGGTGTTGTTGAGGTGTCGGACGTAATCAACGATTCCACCGTTGTAGCGATACGACTCCTTGGTTTCGCGTCCGGCACGCTGATCCTCGAAATTGATCTCCAGGCCACGATTCAAGAACGCCATGATCTGCAGACGCTCGAGCACGGTCTGCGCGCGGAAGTCCACGTCGTCGAAGATGGTGGGGTCCGGAGTGAAAGTGACGGTGGTCCCGGTCCGACCACGCGGAGCCGGACCGGTGATGCGCATGGGGCCCTGGAGTTTTCCCCCGTCGGCGAAATCGAGTTCGTGGCGCTCGTTGTTGAGATCGACCTCGAGAATGAGTGATGTGGAGAGTGCGTTGACGACGGACACGCCGACGCCGTGCAGGCCTCCCGACACTTTGTAGCCCTCACCACCAAATTTTCCGCCTGCGTGAAGAACCGTCAGAACGATCTCCGCGGCCGTCTTGCCGGGGTACTGCGGGTGCTCGTCGATCGGGATACCGCGACCGTCGTCCACCACGCGACAACTGCCACTCGGAAGAATAGTCACGTCAATTCGCGTGCAGTAGCCCGCCATCGCCTCGTCGACCGAGTTGTCGACAACTTCCCAAATCAGGTGGTGCAGACCCGCGGGTCCCGTCGAACCGATGTACATTCCGGGGCGGACCCGAACCGGATCCAGGCCTTCTAGAACGGTGATGTCACGAGCTGCGTAGCTCGATGACCCCTTGGACTTTTCAGCCACGGAGCAATCCTTTCAGTAGTTTAAAAATTGGCGCGCGCAGCGCAGCCTGGTTCACAAGAAACTTGCTTCTATCCTACTGGTTACGCCGTGACATTCCGGCCGTCTACCAGCGTAAAAAGCCTTTTATTTTATGGTTTCTGCACTGTTTTTATCGATGTGGGAGCGCGCTCGTCAAGAACCGCAAATCCGCGCAGTATTGACTCTTGATCGAACAGGATTTGTTGTGCGAATGCCCCCGAAGGAACGCTCACCACGAGGACTCGATTCTTAACGAATTCGGGCCGACACACCGTCGCGAGAGCGGGGTCCACTACCTGGGGCCAGAGGCGATGAATCTCTTCAATCACCGTTAGGTCGACCTTCTTCACCCTCTTGGCCATTGACCGCAAGAGATCCGACAACGGCGCGGGCTGATCAGAGAATCGACTCACGTCGCAACCGTCACGTCAACCACCACCGCGGGGGTCATGGCGCGCGGGAGGGGTGACGCTGTCGTCACCAGTGTTTGTCCTCCGGGTAAAAGGTGTAGTAGCCGGTCGCTGCGCACCGGGTCCAATTCGCTAAAGACGTCGTCAAGTAAGAGGAGTGGGGCAACACCGCGTTCGCGTTGCACGAGTTCGTGTCCCGCGAGTCGAACGGCGAGCGCGAGCGAGCGCTGCTCACCCTGTGACGCTTGTCGGCGGGCGTCGCGATTGTCGAGTTGAAAGACCACGTCGTCGCGATGGGGGCCGATCGTGCTGTAGCCGCGATGGACGTCGTCGGACAATACCGCGAGCAGGGCCTCAGAAAGTTGACCGGACCAAGATCGTTCATACTCGGTGCTCACCGAGAGAGCGTTGTGAGCGAGCTCTTGGTAGAAGTAACTCACCAGCGGCGATAAGTCCTTGAGGAGGTTGATCCGCGACGTCACGAGGAAATCCGCCGCGACACAAAACTCGGTATTCCACACGTCGAGCTCATCGCGTTGCACCAACGTCGGTCGTTGACCTTGGAGACCTCGCAGGAGAGCGTTTCGTTGCTGGAGAACCTTCGCGAAACGTTCCACCGTCTCACTCTGGTGGGGTGAAACGTCGGTCAACAGATTGGTGAGCAGGGTTCGTCGATGCTCCGGGCCGTGGCGAACGACGTCGACTCCCTCGGGTGTGAAAACGGTCAAGGGGAGAACGTCCGCGACCGCGGCGCGCGACGTGGGTCGCTGACCATTGACCAGCATCCGTTTCGTGGTGTTACGAATACCACGATGAAGAGTGAGGTCGATTTGCACACGTCGCTCGTTTTGAAACAACGTTCCGTGCACCTCGGCCAGGTCGTGGTGGGTTCTGATCATGTCGCTAGCGGTCGTCGTACGAAACGAGCTAGCGGTGGCTAACGCGTACACCGCCTCGAGGACGGACGTCTTTCCGGTTCCGTTGGGCGACAACAAGACGGTGACGGCGTCGTGGTCCGGGTGAAACTGGTAATCGTCGAAGGAGCGAAAGTTGCGAAGGGTGAGTTCGTGGAGTCCCACGAGGTAACTCGTTCCCTACTGGACGCGAACTGGCATGAGGAGGTAGCGAAAACGTACGTCCTCGACTCCGTGCACCATCGCGGGTCGCACGGCGTCGGACATCTCGAGCACCACCTCATCACCGATCACCGCTTCAATGCCGTCGATTAAAAACGATGGATTGAAGGCGATGGTGAGTTCCTCACCCTGGTAGTCGGCGTCGACGTTATCTTCAATGTCGCCAGTGTCGATGCTTTGCGTGCGGATCTCTACTGACTTCTCCTTCATCGAAAGTCGCACCGACGACGTTGAGTCCTTCGCTAACAACTTCGCGCGCTTAAGAGAGGTCAGGAGAGTGTCCTTGGCGATACGTAATTGATTCGGGTAGCTCGCCGGAATGAGCTGCAGCACTGAGGGGTAATTACCGTCAATGAGGCGTGAGGCGATCGTCGTCGCACCGACGACAAAACAGATCTCCGCGTCGGTCAGCGTCACGCCAATCTCGGCGTCGTTGGCGAGAGACGCCGCGGATCGCTGAAGTTCCTGGAGTGCGCGAGCGGGAACGAGGAGGTCGTGCGGGCCACCGATCCCGCCGACGCCGGGTACGTCCCGGACCGCTAAACGATATGAGTCGGTAGCGATCAGGCGCAGGGTGTTGTTCTCGTGCGTAAAGAGAACGCCGGTGAGTAATGGTCGTGCGTCGTCATTAGCCGCTGCTCGCACCACCTGGTTCAGACCTTGGACTAAATCAAGCGCGGCGATACTGGTGGTGCTTCCGCTCACCGGCGGCAGGTTGGGGTAATCCAATACCGAGAATGTTCGAAGGGAGAACTTCGCACGCCCGAGTGACACCTCGACATTTTCGTCGTGATTGGCAATCGTGACGGCCCCTGCTTCGAGGGATCGCACCGCGTCAACAATGAGGCGTGCTGGTACCACCATGGAACCGTCTTCGATCCCGATCACGTCAACGTTGGTACGAACCGTGATATCGAGATCAGTTCCGGTCACCGTCAATTGATTCCCCGAAAGAGAAAGAAGGATTCCCGACGTCGCCCCTATGAGACGCGTTGCCACCACCCGGCTCGCCGCGCTCAGCGCTTCGACCAGAAGGTCACGCTCTGATTTGAACTTCATTGGACTGCCTTTCTTTGCTACTGAGGATACGTGTGGATGAATATATAGAAATTAGTTAGTAGTAGTAGCCCTGTGGATTTGTGGGTAAGTTTGACAAATTCCTGATCGAAGGTTACGTGAAGGTGAACGTTTCTTACACAGGCGTGTGCGAAGTTGTTTCAACTCTCCGCACTCAACCCTGAAGTCATGTGCAGCACCGTAGGGATTATCCACCACAATCAACAAGCGTGTCGTCACCTTGCCCACAGGCTCCTACATCTCACCCTGGAGTTGTTGGGTCAAGGTATTGATCTGGGTGAGTAGCTCGACGTTGACAGTGATTTGCTCCCTGATCTTCTCCACCGCACTGATGACGGTGGTGTGGTTTCGACCGTCGAAGATTCGAGCGATCATCGGGTACGAGTAATTGTCCAGTAGATCGCGAATAAGGTACATCGCCACGTGGCGGGCCTGGACGAGTGGTCGCAAACGTTTGGACCCCAACACGTCCTCGGTACTCAGGCCGTAGAAATCGGCAACGGCCTTGATGATGGTCTCGGGTTTTAGTACGACGTGTTCGTGACCAAGGCCAGTGAGGTGTTTTTGAGCCAATTCGAGGGAAATGGGGACTTGGTGCAGATTGGAAAATGCTCGCAACATCGTGATGGAGCCCTCGAGCTCACGAATGTTGTCGCGGACGCGGTGCGCGATCCACTCGGTGACGTCGTTTGGCAGGGTGATCCCCTCTGCTTCGGACTTCGAACGAAGGATGGCGATGCGTGTTTCGAGGTCGGGCTGATCGATGTGGGTTACAAGACCCTGCAACAGGCGACTACGGAATCGCTCCTGTAATCCCGCGAGGTCGCGTGGTGAACGATCCGACGTCAACACGATTTGCTTACCCTCACTATGCAGTGTGTTGTACGTGTGAAAGATCTCCTCGTGGAACGTCTCACCGCGTGACTCCATGAACTGAATGTCGTCAATCAACAACACGTCGACTTCGCGGTAGCGCTCGTGCAGTGCTAACTGCGTGCGTGTTTGGATCGCGCGAATGAAGTCGTTCAAGAATGTTTCGGTCGACACGTAGAGAACTTTTCGGTAGGGGTAGTTCTCTTGTACGTAGTTGCCGATGGCGTGCAAGAGGTGTGTCTTTCCCAATCCGGAGTTACCGTACATCAAGAGAGGATTATACGCACGACCAGGTGTTTCAGCGGCAGCGAAGGCGGCGGAACGTGCCAGTTGGTTCGAGTTGCCCACAACAAAGGTATCGAACGTCATGCGGGGGTCGAGACGCAGCGGACGATCCGAACTCACCACGCGAGCGACCATTGCTTCAGGTTCGACGGTCGTGACCTCAGGGGCTACCTCGTGATCAACATCATCACCCACCGTTAGAGATACAGTCACCGACGTACCGAGTAGTTGTTGCGCTTGTTCTGTGATCATCGGGAGGTAACGCTGTTGAACTCGTAACAATTGAATTTGGTTCGGTGCGGAGATGATTAACTCGTTGTTGTGGTAATCCACAAGGCGCAGTGCACCGAGCCCCGCCGACCACATTGCCTCAGAACTATTGCCACGCAAGGAGTCTCGCAGCGCGGACCACACCTCTTCGATACTTTGCATTTTTTCCTCCACAGACCAAATTCGACTTTATCCACAACCACACAATTGACAAATTCGATGGCCCGCCCACTCGGAGTTGTAACACTACACCGCTCTTGGGGGGTGACAAAAGGAGTAAGGGAGTGTTCTGAGATAGGATTGTCACCAGTAGCGCGCCAGCGACCCCCAGGGGGTACCGCGAAGTGCATCGACATAGCTTGAGAAGAGGATTTTGTGAAGCGTACTTATCAACCGAATCAGCGGAAAAGGGCTAAAACTCACGGTTTTCGTGCCCGGATGCGCACACGAGCCGGCCGCGCAATTTTGAAGTCGCGTCGTCTTAAGGGCCGCCACGAGTTGACGGTCTGAGCCTCCACGTGCCCGGTCGGGTCACCACCCGACGGCAGTTTGCCGAGTTTTCGACACCAACGGGCCGTGGACAGAGCGGATCTCTGCGAATAATTTTCGTGGAGCGCTCTAACCAAGGCTCCGTCGCCGTGGCGTACGCAATCAGCCGAAAGGTTGGCAATGCGGTGGTTCGAAACCGTATCCGCCGCCGACTCCGGGCCGCGATGGATGGCCTCTCCCCCGCACCGAAGTCAGGTCTGTACCTGATCAAATGCGGAAATGGGTCAGGACAACTTTCTTATGACGACCTTCAAAAACATCTTCGAGCGGCGCTCACCAAAGCCTCCGCACTCTAAAGTGTCGCAACCCGCTCACGTACTTCTTGGCGTCATCGCGTGGTATCAAAAGGCCCGCACGGGACATATCGCTCCGTGCCGCTTCTACCCCTCGTGTTCGCAGTACGCCCTTGAAGCCATCGAAACGTACGGGGCACTTTGCGGGTCCGCGTTGGCCCTGCGGCGTCTCAGTAAGTGCCGACCACTCGGACCTCACGGCATCGACCTAGTTCCGTTAGCGAAGAAAGACAGGACAATCCCCTCATGAAGTCGTTCGAGCACTCCATCGGTAGCCTCTTTCAGCCGATTTTCCGTCTTTTCGGATGGCTATTGGCCTTCTTTTATGGGCTAATTCCCAATTACGCCATAGCGATCATCTTGCTGACGATCGTCATCATGGGGGCGTTGACGCCCTTCACGATCAAGAGCACCAAGTCGATGGTTGCGATGCAGAAGCTGCAGCCCGAGATCAAGAAGCTGCAGCAGAAGTACAAAGGCCCCGAAAACCGTCAACTCCTCAATGAGGAAATGATGAAGTTGTACAAGGAAGAGGGAGCCAACCCGCTGGGTGGCTGCTTACCGGTCTTGCTCCAAGCGCCGTTCCTCTTCATTTTGTACAGCGTCATCAAGGGACTCGCCTATACGACGGTGGCAAAAGGCGTGATTTCCGCGCATCCGCGGTACATTCCGCACACCTCCAAGATGTACGACAACCTGATTGCTTCACACGGCCAAATCAAAGTGTTCGGAATGGACTTGAACCTCAAGGCCTTCAGCGCGCACAGCTCCTTCGTAGCGCAGATCCCCTTCTTCGTCTTCGTCGCGGTCGCGGTCGGATTTCAGTACTTTCAGATGGCGCAACTCAATAACCGCAACCGCAAGGCCGGTACTCCCATGCCGGCGCAGCAGCAAATGATGCAGCGGTTCCTTCCGGTCTTTTTCGCATACTTCTACCTGGTCATTCCGGCCGCTGTCGTGTTGTACATGATTGTTTCTACAGGTATACGCATAATTACTCAAGACTTGATGTTTCGTGCGGGTGTCACGAATCCACACAAAAATGGTTCGAAACCCGTGGCGAAGGAACTTCCGGCACTCGAGAGTACTGAGAAGAAGAACGTACCCGCGGTTCAGAATCGGGCCAAGAAGCCTGCACCTAAACCTTCAACTGTGAAGCCACAACACGTACAAAGTCGCTCAAAAGCAAAGCGCAAGAGAAAGGAACGGTAACTATGGATTGGGTAGAAACTACCGGAAAATCAATCGATGAGGCTACCGATCGGGCGCTCGCCCACCTCGGTGTTCATCGAGACGATGCCGAGGTCGAGATCCTGGAGGAGCCCAAGGCGGGCCTCTTTGGAAGGATTCGGGGCGAGGCGCGCGTGCGCGCTCGCGTTCGTCCTGCCGGTCCGCGACCCAAGCGTTCGCGACGTTCGGGTGGTCGTGAGGATCGCCCTCGCGGCTCCGAGAGCCGAGACACTAACAATAAGGGACCCCGGTCGAAGCCGACCGAGGGTGATCGTCCCCGACCCCCGCGAGAGAAGACGGAGCCTCGTCGAGAAAAGCAAGGTTCGAGCGGATCAGTACCGAAGTCCGACAGGGTTTCATTAAAGGAGAGCAGCATGGCTGAAGGAATCACATTGGCGGAGCAAGGTGCGATTGGCAAGGGGTTCCTCGAGGGTTTGTTGTCGTCGATGAACATTCAAGCCGACGTCAGCGTCCGTGAGATCGATGAGGAAACCGTGGAGTTGTCAGTGAACGCCTCTCCCCCGACTGAGCTCGGCGTTCTCGTCGGTCCTCGCGGTGCTACCTTGCAGGCTCTGCAAGAGGTAACCCGTACGGTCGTTCAGTCAAAGAGCCCCGGGCGAACGGATCGGATCCTGGTCGACGTTGCTCAGTACCGCGAGCGCCGTGTGGCCGCACTGGGGCGCTTCGCGACTCAGGTGGCCCAGGAGGTTGCGGAAACTGGCGAAGAGCGAGCGTTGGAGCCGATGTCGGCCGCTGATCGTAAGGCCGTGCACGATGCGTTGTCCGAGGTGCCGACGGTCGCGACCCGATCTGAGGGCGAGGAGCCACGTCGTTTCGTGGTGGTGTCCCCGGCATAATTGAAGCCATGACACGTCAATGGTTGTACCGCGCCCTCGAGGAATCGAGGGCGCGGGGTTTTTTGGGGCCAGCGACCGTGCAGACGCAGGTCGAGCACGCTGAAGGCTTCGCTCTGGTCTGGGACGATTTTTTCCCAATCCCGCCAAACAACTTCCTGGATCTCGGCAGTGGAGGTGGCTTACCCGGGCTGGTGCTCCTCGAAAAATGGGGGAGTCACGCCACTTTTGTGGACTCCATGGAAAAACGAACCAACTTTCTCGTTGAGGCATTGCACTGGGACGACGCACCCACCATGGGCCGCGTGCTCAACGGGCGAGCCGAAGCGTTATCGCGCGAGGTGGGACTGGAGGGTGCCTTCGACCTTGTTACTGCTCGTTCGTTTGGACCCCCTGCCGTAACGGCCGAGTGTGCCGTCCGATTTCTCACTCTCAACGGCTTGCTCATCGTTTCGGAGCCTCCAAATGACGACGAGACGGGTCGCTGGAATCCCGCGGCACTTGGCCAATTTGGATTGCGCTCAGAAGGCCGTGTTCGACACGGCGCAGCATTCCAGGTTCTGAGAAAGGTACGTCCCACACCGGATCGATATCCACGTGAAGTTGGTACGCCGGGGAAACACCCTCTTTTTTGATGTTTCACGTGAAACATCAAGCGCAACGCCCGTATTTACGACGTTGATCGTCAACCTCGCAGGATTTCTGCATTCCTCGATAGTCTTCACCCGGCGTGGCGGCTGGAGAGTTTCGTGCCCGGGGTGACGTACTGACTAGCCCGTGACGGGAAGGGTGTGCTTGAAGTCAACTCGCCGACATCTCTTGGGAGAGCTACTGCAAAGAGAGCGCCGTGTCCGGCACTACGGGTGCGGGTACTGCGGCCTCGCGCGAATGTTTCACGTGAAACACCGCTTCGCCCTTAGACGTTGTTCGGTCTAGGCATAATCCTGAGTACTCGCATTGTTCCACGTGAAACATTGTTTCGGTCATTGATTTGGTCGCCGTGGGAATGGTTCATCGCGTGCAACCCGCGCGGCGGGTGAGTTCGCGATAGTGAGGCCGAGAGGACTCTTCTCGGGCGGGCCACTCAGAGCACAATTCAATGTCCCGATTTCCGAGTTGCGTTCATCGTCACTAGGGGTTCGGAACGGCTACTGCGATGACTTAGATAGTGTTTCACGGAAACATTTCCGATGTTGACAAGGCTCTTCTCATCTCTGACACTTGAGCGGGTCACTTTGAAGCCTTGTTTCACGTGAAACATCGTAAAAATCAAGGAATTACCCTCGAGGTGGGTCATATAAGTGAAACCGAATGCCGACAGTAATGTTTCACGTGAAACACCCCGAATGATTGGGAAATACCTAATTCACCCCGCTGGAGGGTATTTACTTATTGCCATGTAGAGGAGTAGTGTTGTCGACAGACGTTTCACGTGAAACACCCGAACTTGACGCTAAATCGAAATGGCAATTGATCCTTGTGATTTTTCGAAAAGTTGGACGCAACCAGCAGGGAAGAGGCATATGGCAGACGCCGCCAAAATGAGGATTTTTGCCGTTGCCAACCAAAAAGGCGGTGTTGGAAAGACAACAACCACTACTTCGTTGGGTGCAGCGCTGGCGGAAGCGGGAAAACGGGTCCTCATAGTTGACCTCGATCCCCAAGGAAACGCCACCACAGGACTAGGTGTCGACGGTCGACGTTTTGAAAAGTCCGTATACGACGTCCTGCTCAACGATGTGCCGATGGTGGACATCGTCGAACCAACGGGCTTCAACAACCTATTCGTGGCTCCCGCGACCCTGGACCTCGCCGGAGTGGAACAGGAACTCACAGCGGTCATCTCGCGCGAACTACGGCTAAAGAAGGCAATCGCGTCCGTGGAGGGGGACTTCGACTACGTCTTCATTGATTGCCCACCTTCACTGGGCCTCATCACGATCAATGCCTTCGCTGCCGCCACCGACATCATGGTTCCGGTACAGACCGAGTTTTATGCCCTGGAAGGTCTCACCCAGCTCCGAGCAATTATCGATCTCGTGCAGAAGAATCTCAACCCAGACTTGAAGATCACAAAAGTCGTACTCACCATGTACGACGCACGCAACACGCTCTCCCAGGACGTCGCACTTGAAGTCCGACGTCATTTCGCCGAGGAACTCTGCCGCACCAAGATTCCCCGGACGGTTCGCTTGGCCGAAGCTCCCTCTTTCGGTCAACCCATTACCGTGTTCGATCCTCAATCCAAGGGCGCGAAGGCGTACCGCCAATTAGCGGAGGAGATTATGAATGGCTAGAAAGCCCGGACTTGGTAAAGGGCTCGGCGCCCTCATACCCGAAGGTCAAGAAATCGTCGAGGAAGTCGAAGCTGAAGTTACCCAAGGTCCCCTTCGCCAAGTTTCCGTCACGGCGATAAGTCCGAACCAGTTTCAGCCTCGAAAGGCATTTAATGACGACAGCCTTCAATCACTAGCATCGTCGGTGCGTGAACTGGGGGTTCTCCAACCCATCATCGTTCGTCCACTTGAAGGTGAGCCTGGTCGCTACGAGCTCATTGCGGGAGAACGCCGCTGGCGTGCGGCGATCATTGCGGGGCTCGAGACCGTGCCGGTACTCGTACAGGACTCGGTGAATGACCGACTTTCCCTGGAGCAGGCGGTTGTCGAAAACCTCCACCGCGTTGACCTTCACCCACTGGAGGAGGCGGCGGCCTACCAACAATTGATCGACGAGTTCGACCTCACGCACGAGCAGGTGGCGCAGCGAGTCGGTAAGAGCCGGGCCAACATTACCAATACGCTTCGCCTCCTCCAACTCGGTGAGATCGCGCAGGCAGCGCTGGCCTCCTCACAGATCTCGGCCGGGCACGCTCGATGCCTGCTCGCAATCAGTGACTCCGACGCTCAAGCAACCATGGTGGCGCGTGTCATCAAGAACGAACTCTCGGTGCGTTCGACCGAAGAAGCGGTCAAAGTGTTTCTCGAGCCGCGACCCACAGACGTCCCGACCACGGCGGTACCGGACATTGCAGGTAAGCCACCGCGCCTACGTCCTGTTCCGGACGCGAGTGTCGCGGAATTGGAGCAACTGCTCGAGGATTACCTCAATACTCGGGTGCACGTTGATTTGAAGGGGAGAAATGGGCGTATCATCATTGACTTTGCCGATCTCGACGACCTGGAGCGAATCTACATCTCGATCTCTCAGGTGAAATAAGTCTCAACCCTCAAGTTAACCTTCTCCTTGAAGTTATCCCCAAGTTGTGGATGAACCTGTGGGTTTCCCTGCGAAATTGGGCTTTTTGTCCTATATTCACTGGTAAATGCCGTACTGCTACGGCATTTCGCTACGGTTAACTGTGGAAAAAGTCCTGGATTGCCTGCGAAATGGCCGTTGCCAGTTGCTCGGTCTCCTCGGCGGTCATGACGCCGTGCTCGACGTGGATGGTCGTCATCTGGGTTTCTCTCAAAATGGGCAAGGCCATTCCCGTTACTTCGACCCGTTGAGCCACGGCGTCGTGCGATACCGCGTTGGCCACGGTGCTGGCCAATTGTTCACCGCGGCGCGAGTACGACGCGTAACTCGACCAGTAGTGCAGGTGGATACCACTCCAGTCAGGCTGTTCGCTAAGAGAAATGAGTCCGGAAGCGCCCACCGAGTTGGCGTAGGCGGCGATTTGTTCTACCGACCAGTCGCGTCGCTGCAGATCGACGTCGCTCGTTGGCAGCCGAGTAGCGATGACTTTGACGAGGGGACTCGCCCCCCATATAACGAGGGGACCACGCTGGGGATGACCAAAGCCCGCCTCGTCACGTGCTTCGCTCACCAAGGTTCGCGCGGTAATTGGCGAGAAACGTCGTAGTTCATTGAGGGTTCGCTGCGTCAAGGTGCCGTTGGTTTCCAGACCGCAATTGCGTTGGAAGTCGCTGAGGGCCCGGTCAAGTAATGGTCCGAACACGCCGTCGACGCGTCCGGGATCAAATCCGAGTTGGGAGAGTCGTACCTGTAACTCGGCGACGTCGTCACCTCGTAAATAAGGCTTTACCAGGAAGAGGAGTCGATCACCCAGTCGCCACCCCGCTTCAAGGAGCCGGCTCCACGTGGTCTCGTCCACCACGCCGGTGATCGCTAATCCGCGCGAGCGTTGAAATGCTTCAACCGTCGCCACGGTGGCCTCCGCGTACGTCTCGCCGAGGTTCGCCAGAGGTACGAGGCCGAGTGACGTCAAGCGATCATGAAGGTCGCGGACTCGTCGGCCTGATGCTCCGATGGAAAGAGTGAGTGGGTCCAGAAACTATGACGTTAGAGGTTGGCGGTGATTTCCTGGAGCAGCGCACCCTTGGGCTTTGCGCCGACCAGGCGAGCAACAACTTCGCCGTCCTTGAACAACAAGAGGGTGGGGATGCTCATCACCGAGTACTTCGTCGCGGTCGCGACGTTGACATCCACGTCTAACTTGCCAATCGCGAACTTTTCTCCCTGCTCATCTGCAAGTTCTTCGAGAATGGGGGCAATCATCTTGCAGGGGCCGCACCATTCGGCCCAGAAGTCCACTAACAGCGGCTTATCCGATGAGCCCACGACCTCGTCAAAGGTGGCGTCGGTCAACGTCGTGATGTTTGCGCTCATAACTACCTCCAGGTGTGCGCCGGGCTATCGCGACGCAGAAACCACCCTATAGCGTGAGTCAAATTTTGACTCACCAGTTCACCTTGATCAACTGAGCCGAGTAGCTCAGCGGTGCTTGCTCACTGTCCGACTTCTCAGACAAAGTTTCGTCTGAGTTCTCGGTTCCGACCCAGGGCCCTCATCACATTGTCATGATGGTTGTGCGGGTGACGATCGGCTCTTCCCGCGTGCTTCGCGGTGCAGATCCCAGCGGGATCAAGCGGTGGAGAGTAGCGAAACGCGCGGGAGAACCAGTGGTGTGATTGCTGAAGACTCCTGAGGTTGCCAGCGGGCCGGGTTAATATCCGCGTTCAGGTCACGATCGATGACCAAACCGCAACTTTCGCACGAGTACGTTCGCGTCGAAAGGTTGAGGTCGCTCTTGAGCTCGCCACAGCCCGAGCACGTTTTGGAACTCGGGAAGTATCGGTGGGCTACTCGTACTTCAACCCCGTGCCACTTCGCCTTATAGAGGATCTGGCGCGAGAACTCTCCCATCGCGGCGTCCGAGAGAGTCCGGGCCAAGTGCCGATTCCTCACCATGCCCGCGACGTTCAGGTCTTCGATGACGAGAACCTGCGCTCGGTCCACCAGGGCCCTGGCGGCCTGGTGGACGAGGTGTCGGCGGGTATTGGCGATCTTGCGGTGGGTCTTCGCGAGTCGCGCCCTCGCTCGTTGGCGACCTTTTGACCCTGGTGTGGTTCTGGCCAGGGCCTGGTTGGCCGCCCTGAGCGAAACTTGCGCTTGCTTCAGTGTTGTCACTCCCTCGAAGCTCTCGAAGGGAACGCCATCGGCGTCCGCGGCGACGGCGAGCGAGATGATTCCTCGGTCCACCCCGACGGGAATGGCGTGACGGACGGTTCGACTGAGCTCGGCCTGGTGCAGTTCGGCAGCCACGCCGGTGAGTGACACAGTCCAACGACCGGCGCGCTGAGTCAGCGTCGCCGAGTAGATGTGGCAGCGCCCAGCGTCGATCATCGGGCGGACCTTGCGAGCGGGGCCAAAGACCTTGACCGGTCCCAACCTGGGCAGTCGTAGGTGCGAGGGATCATTGAAGCGAATGGAATGCTTCGAAGGTGCCCATCCCGGCGTTGCCCGATTGCGCAATCGGAAACTCGGTGTCACCTTCCCCTTGGCTTGAAAGCGGGGAAAACCGACGGGAGCACCACCTCTAAGGCCGCGTCGCGATGTGGTGAATTTCTCGAGCGCCGTTGCGGCGTCCACTGAAGCACACTCGAAGACGTCCTTTGGCAACTCGTGGCGCCAGGCCAGGCCCCGACTGCCATCCTTGTTGACTGGTGAGTCGTCAGACTGTCCATTCTTCCAAGCGTTGAACTCGTTGATGAACGAGAAAGCGGACCACGAGACTAAGGGGGTGATTGTGTCCGACACACGTTCGCCTAGTGGACTCTCTTCTCGCTCGAACGACATGGTGTGCAGGTTGGCTATCACACGCGCTAGGTGGTGGTTTACAGTGAAGCGGCGGGCACCCGCGCACTTGTCAAAAAGAACCCTCTGCTCGTCGTTGGGGTCGAGAGCGAACTGGAACGTGACCGACCGCGACAGTACGTTTCCCGTGTGCGAGAGGGGTGGAACGGTCGGAAGCGAGGCCACTGCGCCCAGTATTGGGTACACCTGTAACACATCGCGGGGCGTCACAAATGGCTCAGCACACGATCTGAACAACTTGGGTAATTCGGGCGCCGTTTAATTGAGCGGTGACCGAGGCCACGATGTTCTCCAATCAGTGCGCGGGACGACAATGCACGAGGTGGCCGTGTACAAGGTTGACTCGACAGGCGTGACGGATCGGTGTCGGATGTAGTTTTTGACGCCTTCTCCAGATAGAACGCAATTTTTGCGAGCGAACGTTAGAGGCCTTGCGCTTCGAGCCAGCGTTCGGCGTCGATTGCGGCGATGCAGCCCGAGCCGGCGGATGTGACGGCTTGGCGATACACGTGGTCTTGGACGTCGCCGGCGGCGAAGAGTCCGTCGATCGACGTGAATGAACCAATTCCCGTGCGGACGTATCCGTTGTCCTCCAGGTCGAGTTGATCCTTCACCAGAGTGGTATTGGGGATGTGGCCAATCGCGACGAAGATACCGGTGACCTCGAGCACCCGCTCCTCATTGGTGAGCGTGTCGCGTACGCGCAGTCCACTGACGCGATCGTCGCCGAGTACCTCCAGCGCTTGGGCGTTCCAAACGAAGCGGATCTTGTCGTTGGCGAACGCGCGCTCCTGCATGATCTTGGAGGCGCGAAGCGAGTCGCGTCGGTGCACGATGGTCACCGTCGACGCGAAGCGGGTCAAGAACAACGCTTCTTCCATGGCGGAGTCTCCTCCACCGACGACGGCGATGTCGTGACCACGAAAGAAGAATCCGTCGCACGTGGCGCACGTCGAGAGTCCGTGACTGAGGAGTCGCTCCTCACCGGGCACGTTCATCATGAGCGACTGGGCTCCCGTCGCGAGAATGACGGTGTCGGCGGTGATGCTCGGTTCGCTGTCGTCGCTCAGCCACGCGCGAAAGGGTCGCACGGTGGTGTCGATCTTTTGCACCTTGGTCACGCGTAGTTGCGCGCCGAAACGCTCGGCCTGCGCTCGCATGCGCGCCATGAGCTCGGGGCCGGTGAGGGCCTCGGGAAAGCCAGGAAAGTTTTCGATGTCGGTGGTCAGCATCAACTGACCGCCCGGCTGGTCGGTCGTCGAGGACGGTTCACCCTCGATCACGATGGGACTGAGCTGGGCTCGACCGGCGTAGATGGCCGCGGTGAGGCCAGCGGGGCCGGAGCCAATAATAAGAACGCGGGTGTGAGTCATTACTTCCTCAGTGAGACGGGGCGTCGCTTTCGCCAAATGAAGAGACCGACACCGATGGAGATTGCCGCCACCACCAAGTACGTGATCCACACGTGGTGGGCGAAGAGATAGACAGTAGAGAGACGAATAATGGCGATGATCAGAGCGATTAGTACGATCAACGCGAGGAGTAACAAAATGAATCCGTAGGCGAGGAAGCGCCCGGCGAGCATAATGGGACGCATCACGCGGTCGTGGACGAGGTCCATCAGACGATCGAAATAACCAAAGAGCGTGTCGACTACGTCAGGTTCGTGCTGGTGGGGCCCATCGCTCACGTCTAAAACTTAGTGGCGATCGCCGGGCGGCGCCTCAAGCCACGCCAAAGCGATCAACCCCGGTCCGCCGTGGGTGCCGACGGTGGGTCCCATGTCGGCGATCAGCATCGGAAATTCAGTGGCGACGTCGATTACCATCGCGCTCAAATTCGCGACTTGGGTGGATTGGGCGTGGATCAGCGCGAAGCGGCGAAGGGGAGCGTGCGAGCGTGCCGTCGCGGCGAGCGACGCCATTGCTCGTGCGGCGGTTCGCTGGCGTCCCGACTCGGCCACCACGCCGTCGCGCAGTTCCAGGAGCGGCTTAATCGAGAGAACTTGACCGATGAGGGCCTTCGCGCCACCCACTCGGCCCCCCTTGATCAAATGGTCCAGGGTGTCGAGCATGCCTACGATGCCCACGCGCGACACGAGTCCCCGGGCGAGTTGCTCGAGTTCGTCGAGCGAGGTTCCCTGCGCCGCGCGTTCCGCGATGTCGATGGCCAAGAGTCCTTGGGCCATCGAGACGGCCGTGGAGTCGATGACGCGAACATCAATGAGTTCGGCCACGGCGTCGCGCGCGACGACCGCCGCTTGGTAGGTGCCCGACAACGCCGCCGAGAGCGTCACCACGATTACACCGTCGCACCCCTCGTTCGCGGCCTTCTCGTAGGCGTCGCGAAAGGCGCCCGGTGCCGGCGCCGACGTCTCGGGCAGGGTGCGCGACTGAGCGCACCGTCGCCAGAATTCCTCCGTGGAGAGCGTGACGCGGTCGACGAATTCGTCGTCGCCGAAGCGAATACTGAGTGAGACCATGTCGATCTCGAGTCGCTCGAGCTCGCTCTGGGGCAGGTCGCTTGCGCTGTCGCAGACGACACGAATCTTGGCCATCGTTCCCCCCGGGTCGGTTCCTAGCCTTGCACCTTTCGACGTACCGGACCAGAATCGCGTTGGGCCACCACCACGAATAAGACGTACGTCGCGGCGCCTAGCACCGCGGCGAAGACGCCGCGTGCCACGAGTCCCAGTCCGCGACTCCACGAAGGGGTGGCGTACGCCGCGGCCATGACGATTCCCATTGCCAAGGACGCGAAGACACTGCGACGCACGTGGACGCTCCAAATCGTCGCGGCCACCGAGACCTGGCGAGTCGCGAGGACGATGAGCGCCACCACCGCGGCTAACGCGTAGGCGATCGAAACGCTGGCGGTGAGTCCGGCGAGTGAGTGCCGTCCGATCACCACGCACAACGCAATGGTGACGGCATTTTCCAACGCGTAGAGGGCGAAGACGTCGACCGCGCGCTGCATTGCTTGCAGGCCGCGCACACAGAGCTGAAAGATCGTGAAGCCGGGTAGTCCCGCCGCCAAGATGGCGAGGACCGTCCCTGCCGGAAGTTGGGTGCTGGCGTCGAGGTGGTTCAACAAAATGCCCACCAGTGGTTGGGCGAGGATGATGAGCGTCACGGTGCACGGAATGATGATGACCAGCGATTGTCGCAGCCCAAAGCTGAGACGCTCCGAGAGGGATTGAAAGTCACCCCGGGTGGCGAACTCCGCGAGCTGCGGGGTGAGAACGCCCAGTACCGAGACCACGACGACGGCGTAGGGCATCTGCATGAAGGACCACCCGTAGGTGTACGCACTGACGGGTCCACTGCCGCCCACCCCGAAGGCGAAGGCGAGAATGACGTAGAGCGAGGCCTGGTTGGTGATCACCATCATGAGAGTCCACGAACCGAGTCGTCCGATCGAGCGCAGGGCCGGATCGTGGACGTCGAAGCGGAAACGCAGACGCCCGAGGTCACTTCGCACGAGCGACGGCCACATCACGAGGAACTGCACCGCGACCCCTGCGGTCGTTCCCAGTCCCAACCACAAGAGGTCGCGACTGTCGGACACGGAATTGATGCTGGGGGTGGGGTCTACCAAGTGGAACCAGACCAGCACCAGCATGCAAATAACGTTGTTGGCCACCGGGGCCCACGAGCCGATCGCGAACTTGCGGCGTACATTCAACAGCGCCGTGGCGATACCGATTACGCCGTAAAAGAAGATCTGGGGCACGAACCAGCGCAAGAATTCGGTGGCCACGCGGCGCTGAGAGTGCAGTGTCCGCAGTGCTGAGGTCGTCTTGGCGTGCTGCAAGAAGGTGAAACCGTCGATGATCCACGGCGCGCACACCCACGCCAGCACCGACGAGACGGCTAACGCGACGACCGCGACCGTGACCACCGTCGAGATGGATCGCCACGCGCGCCGCTCACCGTCGATCGACAGGCGCTCCACGACGACCGGGATGAACGTGGCACTCAGTACGCCGCCGATGACGAGGTCGAAGAGCATGTTGGGAATCGTGTTGGCCAGGTTGAAGGAGTCGGCCAGGGGAGTGAACCCCAGCACCCAGGCCAATACCAGGACGCGAAAGAGACCGGTCAGGCGCGACGCGGCCGTGCCGCCCGCCATGGAAAGGACGCGTCCGCCGTGCGAGGCGCTTCGCGTCATCGAGCGTGTCGTCCCCGCGACTTGCGACGATACGTCCGTAACCACCACCAGGCGAGAACGATCAGTGAAGCGCCGCTCAAGATGTACCCGACGACGGAGTTACCCGCGACGCGCACCTGGATGGTCGACTGGGCGAGGATCAACTGGTCATCGGACGTCGTGAGCCGGAGTTGCAGGGTGAATCCGCCACCGAGATGGCCCGTGGCGTGGATGGGGATGGGCGTCGTGGGCGTATTGATGGTGACCGCGACGGGGTTCCCGCCCTTAGGGAAGGTCAACTGATTGGTGATGAGGTGCAGCAATAAGGTCACGGGGTAGTGCGCGGAACTGAAGACGGTGATCGGCAGATTGGTGCCCGAGCCGGTCAACGTGATGGTCGAACCATCGATGCGAAAGCTACTCAACTGCGTATTGAGGTACGACGAGGCGGACTGCAATACGCCTTCACGGGCCGCGGGAGTACCGGTTTGTTCCGCGAGGGCTTGGCTGGTCTCCAGGGCCACGCTCTCCGAGGGCGACGCGACGGAATTGAGGAACGAATTGGTGCGTCGGATGAGTGAGTTCAAGGTGTTGACGTTGTTGCTCGACCACACCGACACTCCGGTGGGAGTGAGGTCGCGGGTGACGGGACTGTCGTTGGTTCCCACCAGCGACGAGTTGAACGAGGGTGCCAGTGCGTTGACGGTGATGAAGGGGTTCGAAGGGCTGGCCGCGAGAAGGTCGTCGAAGTAGTGCGGTGAGACCTGGCCCACGTTGATCGGCACGATCACGGTGCGCAGCGCCGAGGCGTTGGGGGCTTCGAAGTGCAAAAAGGCCAGCGTCGCCAGGGTCAACGCGGCGCGCCGGCCTGGTTCGATCGATGAGTTACTCGCCAATTGCGTCAATTCTCCGTCGGTCGACAGTGCGGTGACGCCGCTCACGCCGCTCACGTCAAAGGGCGCCCCCCAGGCGAGGGTATTGGACGGGGGAACACTGAGCGCGTTATCGGGCACGACGGCGTCACTCACTTCCGCGTGCGCGAGGGCGACGAGGTCCGCTGGCGACGTGGGACTCGAGACGAAGACCGGGGTGTCGGTAGTGCGACCCGTGATCGTGTGCAGGTATCCCTTGGCGAGGTTGAGTTGACGCAATACCTCGCTGGAGAAACCGTTGGCGGCGAGTCCCGCGACGTCAATGAGGGGTGACGGCGCGACGATGGAGTGATGTTGGGAACTCGCCAGAGCCCGCGACAGGTCGGTCTTCCACTTCTGGCTCGACGTACTTAGCAAGGCGTTGGCCAGTGGCCGGTAGTCGACCGCCAACGTGAGGGGAATCGTGGGGTACTTGGCGAAGACCCCGAAATTGGCTTCCGCCAATTTGGCGTTGGCCCACGACGACGGATCAACGACGGGAACGAAGTCCACGCTGAGGGGCAGCGTCACGGGCGAGGCGTGTACCGCGAGGAGGGACCACTCCTCGTGGCGGACGTGGTTGATGGTGACGGCGATCGAGAGCGGATACACCCCGTCACAACTCGTTACCTGGCAGGGGAGCCGCAGGTGCAGTGGCTGGGTGCCGCAGCGATGACTGTTGCCCGTCGAACTGGCGCTGAACAAGGAGATGTCGAGGTTGAGGGCCGTACCGACCGCGCACGTGGGAGTGATGACGCCGGTCGTGGCAATAGGGGCGGCCGAGGTCCCGGTTCCCGCGATGATCGCGGCGACCTCCGATCGATACACCACCTGGGGATAGAGGCTGAGCACTACGTTGTCGGTGGTCACCGCGGGGACGGTGAGATTGAGTTGGAAGTTCGACGTCCCGGCCGTCGACATGTTGGCGACGGCGCTCTCGGAAACGACGGAGAACGTCGTCGTCGATTCAGCCTGCGCGGCCGAGGGCCACGTCACCGTCGCGAGGCCGAGGAGTACGACGCTAAGCGCCCGCCACCAGGTCGAAAATCGGTGGAACATGCTGACCTAGGCTACCTGCGACGGCGACCGCACACCGTCTCCCACTACCCTTCATTCGCAGTGACTGCATTCGATGACTTCCCCCAACGACTCGCGCGCCTGGCTCAGTGGGCGGCGCCACTCGCGAGCGCCTTCGATGCCGCGGGCTTCCACCTGTACGCGGTAGGGGGGTCGATTCGTGACGCGATATTAGGAATTGACCCCGGGGACGATTTCGAGATCGACTTCACCACGAATGCGCGACCCGACGACATTGCCCGCCTGATGACGCCGTTGTGCGGTGGTCTGTGGGAGCAGGGGCGCAGTTTCGGGACCATTGGTGGCGTCCTTCGTGCGAACGGACTCAAGGTCGAGGTGACGACGTTTCGCTCCGAGGAGTACGTGGACCACTCGCGAAAACCCTCGGTGACGTGGGGTGATTCTCTCCAGGCCGACTTGAGTCGTCGCGACTTCACCATGAACGCGCTGGCACTGGACGTCGTGAATCTCGTGGCTCAACCCGAAGGGGTCCAGACCTTCTTCGACTATTTCGGAGGCTTCGCGGACCTGCACGACCGGGTACTGCGAACCCCCATCGACCCCGAGGTGCTCTTTCGCGACGATCCCCTGCGGATGTTGCGTGCCGCACGATTCGCGGCACGGTTCCACCTCGCGATCGATCCGGCGCTCGAAGCCTCCGTTGTGACGTGCGCGGAGAAACTGGTGATCGTGTCCGAAGAGCGCGTCCGCGGCGAACTGGACTTGTTGCTGGTGACCGAACAGCCCTCGATCGGACTGGACTTCATCGTCCGTACGGGACTCGCCGACTACTTCTTTCCCGAACTGCCGAAGTTGCAACTCGAACAAGATCCGATTCACCACCACAAGGACGTCTTGAAACACACGTGGGCGGTGGTCGACAAGACGTCGCCCCAGCTCACTTTACGCCTGGCCGCGCTGTTTCACGACATCGGGAAACCTCCGACGCGCGCCATCACCCAAGAGGGCGTCACGTTTCGTTTCCACGAGGTCGTCGGCGCGAAGATGACCCGCAAGCGCATGACGGCGCTGAAGTACTCCAACACGATGATCGACGACGTGAGTACCCTCGTTGAGCTCCACCTTCGTTTTCACACCTACAAATTGGGGTGGAGTGACTCCGCGGTTCGTCGCTACGTCAACGACGCGGGCGCACTGTTGGACGAGCTCAATGAACTGACGCGCTGTGACTGTACGACGCGCAACTGGCGAAAAGCCGCCGAACTGTCGCGTCGCATGGACGAACTCGAAGAGCGCATCGCCGAGTTACGCGAGCAAGAGGACCTCGACAACCAGCGCCCGGCGCTCGACGGCACCGAGGTGATGCAGCTGTTGGAACTACGTCCGGGTCCGGTAGTAGGACGCGCGATGAAGTTCCTCATGGAGATCCGACGCGAGGAGGGCGAGGTCACCAGGACCGAGGCCACGCATCGACTCCGTGAATGGTGGAACGAGCAGCAGTAAACGACCCTCGCCCCGCGGTGGGCGGAGCGAGGGTCAGCAGAGGAAAGGCTTAAGGCCAGACGGGGTTCGCACCACCGTCGGCGAACTCTTCGATCATGTTGTGCGCGATGTCGTCGTGGAACTGGACGGGCGGCGACTTCATGAAGTACGCGCTCGGCCCGAGGATCGGTCCACCGATGCCGCGGTCCAGGGCGATCTTGGCGCAGCGCACCGCGTCGATGATGACGCCCGCCGAGTTGGGTGAGTCCCAGACCTCGAGCTTGAGCTCGACGTTGAGGGGGACGTCGCCGAAGTTTCGACCCTCCATACGGATGTAGGCCCACTTGCGGTCCTTGAGCCACGGCACGTGGTCGCTGGGTCCGATGTGCACGTCGTCGGCGTCCATCACGTAGTTCTCGATCTGCGACGTCACCGCCTGGGTCTTGGAGACCTTCTTCGACTCGAGACGCTCACGGTCGAGCATGTTCTTAAAGTCCATGTTGCCACCGACGTTGAGTTGGTAGGTGTGATCCAGGGCGAGACCGCGGTCTTCGAAGAGTCGTGCCAATACGCGGTGCACGATGGTGGCGCCGACCTGGCTCTTGATGTCGTCACCGATGATCGGCACGCCGGCGTCGGCGAACTTCTTGGCCCACACGGGGTCCGACGCGATGAACACGGGAATGGCGTTCACGAAGGCACAACCCGCGTCGATAGCGGCCTGGGCGTAGTAACGCTGCGCGTCTTCGGAACCCACAGGAAGATACGAAACCAGAACTTCGGCGCGTGCGTCGCGCAGGACCTGGGCGACGTCCACTGGTTCGGCGGGCGATTCGTCGATGACCGCGCGGTAGTACTTGTTGAGACCGTCCATCGTCGGACCACGCTGCACGGTCACGCCGAGCGGTGGGACGTCGGCGAACTTGATCGTGTTGTTCTGACCGCCCTCGATGGCCTTACCAAGGTCGCTACCGACCTTGGAGGCGTCGACATCAAAGGCCGCCACGAATTCGAGGTCGCTGACGTGGTACTCGCCCAAGACGACGTGCATCAATCCGGGTACGTTGTCACCGGCCTTCGCGTCCTTGTAGTACGTCACACCTTGGATGAGCGAGCTGGAGCAGTTTCCGACTCCGGCGATGGCCACGCGAATTTTTTCCATGGCTCTCCTTTCCTACTTCGCTTCGGGAGCGAAATCTTGCTGATTATTTCGTTCGGTGGACAACAGGGTGTCGATCCACTCGAGGTCCAACTCGACTCCCTTGGCCGCGTGCGTCATGACGCTGCGGGCGTAGGTGTCGAGCTGTTCATTGCGAGAGCCCGTCAGCATTTCTGCCCGGCGCTCCACAAGATCGGTGCGGCGACGCTCGAGGAGCGTGACGCGTAGCGAAGGGGTGAGGTATTTCGCCAGGGCCATGCGTAGCGAGAAGTTGCGCGAGTCGTCCAGCGTGGCGGGGTCGGCCAGCAGCGAGACGAATTCTTCGCGGCCGTGTTCGGTGATGCGATAGACCTTGCGCGAACGGCGACCGATCCCCGAGGTGGTGCGCAGCGCGCGCAACGAGGCTCGTTCGCCCGAGAGCGATCCGGTGGACAGCGCGTTGCCGCGGGCTTCGCGCGGTACGACCGCCTCGACGAATCCGCGGCGTTCGAGACGGTTGAGAGCCGGGTAGATCGATCCGAAAGAGATGTTGGCGGACACGGCCAGACGGTCGCGAACTTGCGTGCGGATCTCGTAGCCGTGGTGGTCCCGGTCCATCAGTAGGCCCAAGATCGCGATATCCAACATGCGAAACATCATATCATTTCGATATATCGGCGATGACATAATGACGAGATGATGACGATAAGGCCGGTCCTGGACCGAGATTGGTAGTGTCAGCCGTAATGGATTCGAGTTTTCGTACTTCCACGGCCGACGGAGCCGTCGTTGAGTTCGGACTTGTCCGTCACGCCCTGTTGGCCAAGATCGCCGCGGGTACCCTACGAGCCAGCGACGTCTGCGACGCGCACCCCGAATTGTTGCGCGCCGCGAAGAACATCGGACGCTCCACGGGCGAGACCTGTCCGGTGTGCGCTGACGTGGAACTCGTCGAAGTGACCTACGTCTTTGGTGCCCGGCTGCCCTCGGGCGGGACGTGTCCGACCTCGCGCGTGGACTTGCTCAAACTCGAGCGACGCGCCGACCCGGTGCAGTGCTACGCGGTGGAGGTGTGCACCGGCTGTTCGTTCCACCACCTGGTTCGCAAATGGTCCGCCGGTGGACGTCCCGTTCGTCGCGTCGTCGCCAAGCAGAGTCGGAGCGGTCAATGACCACGAGCGTGCCCTCGTTGCGCAAGCGCAAGCGCCGTCTCGGCGCCGCACCCCTGGTGATGGTCACCGCCTACGACGAACCGACCGCACGCTACGCCGACGCGGCCGGAGTGGACGTATTGCTCGTGGGCGACTCACTGGCCAATGTCGTGCTGGGCCACGAGGACACCCTGCACGTCACGACGGCTGATATGGCCCACCATGTCCGCGCCGTCGCCGCAGCGAAACCGTCGGCACATGTCGTGGCCGACCTGCCGTGGCTGAGTTACCACGTGGGGATCGACGCCGCGGTGGCCAACGCGGGTGAACTCATTCGTGCCGGAGCCCAGAGCGTCAAACTTGAGGGCGGCGCCGTTCGTCGCGACGTCGTGCGTGCGCTGCTCGACGCCGAGATTCCCGTCATGGGTCACTTGGGTCTGACGCCCCAGAGTGTGTTAGCGATGGGGGGCTACAGAGTCCAGGCCAAGACTCGTGACGCCGCCAAGTTGCTCCTCGAGGATGCCCTCATTTTGCAGAGTGAGGGAATCTACTGCCTCGTCGTCGAAGGGGTGCCGCGCCTGGTGGGCACCCAGCTGACCGAGGCGCTCGACATCCCCACCGTTGGCATCGGCGCGGGCCCCGACACCGATGGTCAGGTCTTGGTCCTGCACGACCTTCTGGGACTCACTAAACGTCAGCCGCCGAAATTCGTGCGGCGCTACGCCGAGGTGGGTGACGTGATCACCAACGCGGTGGCTGCGTACGCCCGTGACGTCCGCAACGGAACGTTTCCCAGCGACGCCGAGTCCTACGACACGCCCGAGGAATTGCTCGACTAGCCATTTTTACGGGCGTGGGCTAGACTTTCCGTTCCCGCAAGCGCGGGGAAGTATCACACACCCTGCTCTGTTTTCCGCAGAGCCCGGACTAGTCCGGACCAGAGGGAAAGGAAAGTGGCCATGAGGCCTTACGAAACCATGATTGTGTTCGATACGAACGTCGACGCCCAGTCGATCCAGGTGGCGCTCGACCGGGCCCTGGAGACGATTCGCACTAACGCGGGAACGCCGGGAACCATCGACCGTTGGGGCAAGCGTCCCTTGGCGTACGAGATCAACAAGCGCAAGGAGGGCTACTACGTCCTCGTGGAGTTCAACGGCGAGTCGACCACGGTCGACGAACTGGATCGAATCCTCACCCTCTCCGACGAGGTCCTGCGCTTCAAGATTCTTCGACGCAACGAGCGAGCCAAAGCCAGCCGTGTCACGGCCCAGGCGTAGGTTCGGACGCTTCGCGACTAAGGAGAACTAATGGCTGACAACACCATCACCGTCGTGGGCAACGTGACCCGCGACCCCGAACTGAAATTTCTGAACTCGGGTCAGGCCGCGTTGCGACTCTCGGTCGCCGTGAGCCGCCGCTGGCAGAACCGTCAAACCCAGGAGTGGGAAGAGAAGACCTCCTTCTTCGACGTCTCGGGCTACGGATCCATGGCCGAGAACGCGGCATCGTCGCTCTCTAAGGGTTCGCGCATCGTCGTGACCGGTCGCATGGAGCAGCGCTCCTGGGAGACCGAGAGCGGTGAGAAGCGCAACGCCTTTGAGATCGTGGCCGACGAGATCGCCCCGTCGTTACGTTGGGCGACCGCCGTGGTCACCCGCACCCCGCGTGGCGAAGGCGCTGGTTCGGGGTCCGGCTCCGGCTCCGGCTACGCCGATCGTCCCGCACCCGCACGCACCACTGAACCCACTACCTACGCCTTTGATGAGGAGCCCTTCTAATGCCCCGTAAGAATATGCCCACCCTGCCCAAAAGGGCACCCAAGATCGACACTCGTCGCGGGGCGAAGAAGAAGCCCTGCTCCTTCTGTCAGCACGGCGTCGGCTCGGTTGACTACAAGGACATCGCCCAGTTACGCAAGTACATCTCGGATCGCGGAAAGATCCGCGGCCGCAAGGTGTCGGGCAACTGCCAACAGCACCAGCGCGACGTGACCGACTCGATCAAGACTGCGCGCGAGTTGGCGCTGCTGCCCTACACGCAGCGCACCGTCACCGAACGCCGCGGTGGTCGTGGTCGTGACGATCGCGGTCCGCGCGGTCCGCGTCCCGACCGTGATTCCGGCGAGCGCTCCACTCCCGTCGAGGCCGCCGTCTCTGAGGTACCCGACGACACCGTGACGACTGACGTGGTGGTTGCGGAGGTGGGCGAATGAAGGTCCTCCTACGAAGTGACGTCCGCGGGGTGGGACGACGCGGCGACATCGTCGAGGTGAAGTCGGGCTACGCGCGCAACTTCCTCTTGCCGACGGGCGCCGGACTCGCCGCCAACGACTCGATGGAGCTACAGGCCGCCTCGATGCGTCGTGCGCGCGATCTACGCGACGCGCAGAGCCGTACCGCCGCCGAGACTCAGCGCACCGTGATCGAGCAGGCGACGGTGACCGTGGCCGCGCGCGCGGGGACGAACGGTCGACTCTTTGGTTCGGTGACCGAGTCCGACATCGTGAATGCGCTGCGCAGTGCCACCAACATCTCGTTGGACCGTCACGCGATCATTATGGATGAGCACCTCAAGGAGACCGGACCGGCCACCGTGTCGGCGCGACTCTTTGAAGGAGTCATCGCGACCATCAAGGTGGACGTCGTCGCGAAGTAACGCAACGCGACTTGTGATGAGGCCGGGGCTGCGCGCCCCGGCCTCATTTTTGTTTGAGTGTGACACGGACTTGTCATCATGGTGCCATGCGGTTACCCACAGGGATTTCCCCACGTTGTTGTTCTTGCGAGCCACAGGCAAAGTGCGCGACCGTTGATATCTCATGACGCAACTTGATTCCGACTCCCGCCGCGCCGTTTCGCCTCCCTCGGCTGGACGAGTTCCTCCCAACGCCATCGAGATGGAGGAATCCCTCATCGGTGCCATGTTGTTGTCGCCCGAAGCCGTCTCCATTGCGTACGAAACGATTGAACCCGAAGACTTCTATCGTCCCCTGCACGCGCAGATCTTCTCGGCGATCATGGCGCTGGCGAACGCGGGCGAGCCAGTGGACTACGTCACGGTGCAGGCCAAACTTCAAGAGCAGGGCGCCGCCGCCGTCGAAGTCGGATTGTTGTCGTCACTGCAGATGAACACGCCCTCGGCGGCCAACGCGCGCCACTACGCCGAAGTCGTGCACGAAAAGGCCCAACAGCGGCGCCTGATCGCCGTGGCCGGAGAGATCGTGGACGACTCGTACGTGGCGACCGACGACGTGGTGGGCCTCATCGACGACGCGGAACGCAAGATCAACCGGATTGGTGACACCAATCGGATCGACACCGTCTCACCCCTGCAGCGCTTGCTCGTGGCCGAGGCCAACATCTTGGAAGAACGCGGCGAGACGCGCGGGCAATTCAACGGGCTCGAGACCGGGTACCGGTCGCTCGACCTAGTGCTCCAGGGCCTGCAGCCGCACTCGTTGACCATCGTAGGCGCGCGGCCCGCGATGGGTAAGACGGCGTTCGCGTTGGGGATTCTCACGCACGTGGGCGCGGTCGTCAATCGACCGGCCTTGTTTTTCTCCCTCGAGATGAGCCGCCAAGAACTCGCCGAGCGCATCCTCGCGTCGACGGCGCGTATCGACTCCTCCAAGTTGCGCACGGGTGACCTCAGTGACGCCGACTGGAATCGCGCCCAGGACGCGTTCGGGTACTTGCAATCCGCCAAGGTCTTCATCGACGACAATCCGAGTCTCACCGTGATGGACGTGCGATCACGCGCGCGACGCATCAAGCAACAAAACGGTGACCTGGGCGTGGTGATCATCGACTACCTGCAACTCATGAGTTCGCGCGGTCGCTCGGAGAATCGCCAAGTGGAAGTGTCGGAGATGAGCCGGTCCCTCAAGATCCTGGCCCGAGAACTCGGGTGCCCGGTCATTGCCTTGTCGCAGTTGTCGCGAAAGCTCGAAGAACGCGCCGATAAGCGACCGATGATGAGCGACCTGCGAGAATCGGGTTCGCTGGAACAAGACGCCGACGTCGTGCTGTTCTTGTATCGCGCGGAGCAGTATGGGGAAGTACCCAACGACAAGAAGTCCGAAGCCGAGATCATCGTCGGTAAGAATCGAAATGGACCGACGCGTACGGCGCACCTCACGTGGCGCGGCGAGTTCGCCCGATTCGACAACGTGGCCGACTCCAGCAATTTTTGATGTCGTGACCTCGTAGCGACGGACGAACGTATCGACCACGATTCGACCGGACTCTGGCATCTTCCTTGAGACGCACTAGGGGACTGCGCCAGTTCACTCAAGGGATGAGGAGTGGCCCCGGTGGGAGTCCGCTGATGTGCGCCGACCCACCATCATTGGGCTGAAAGGTCACACTGTCGCCGGACAGGCGAATGCCGCTCACCGAGAGGTCATCGTGGCTCGGGAGCGGAGTGAAGGCCACGGTTCCGCGCGGAACGTCGGGTCGGATGCCGACGACGGCCGATACGATGGAGACGGCGGCGCCGGCGGCCCACGCTTGGGGGTGGCAGGCCGCAGGGTAGGTACGCGGGCCGGACTGCGTCGACCGAGTATCGCCCGCGTACAGTTCCGGCAGTCGGTACTCGAAGTGCGCACCGGCCGCGAGTAGCCCCTCGATCAAGGAGGCCGCCGCTCTCTCGGCAACGGGACCGGGAACTGTGCGTAGACCCGTAATGGCGATGGCGGTGTCGTGAGCCCACACGGAGCCGCAGTGATAGCTGAGCGGGTTGTACCCCTTCGACGACGCCGCCAGGGTGCGCAATCCGAAGCCGCTATTGAGGTCGGACTCGCCAAGTCGACGCGCCACGAGTTGCGATTCCTCGGCGCTCAACAAGCCGGTGGCGAGAAGATGACCGATGTTGGAACTCAAGGAGTCGACCGGCGTACCGTGTGCGTCGAGCGCGATCGCGGGGTAGGGACCATCAGCGTCCTGCACCCAGAAGGCCTCTCGAAAACGCCGGGCGAGTTGGTCGGCGAACTCGCGCCAGTGCTCGGCTCGCGGGCGGTCGAAGGCCTCCAGCAGATCGGCGCCGTGCATCGCCGCCTCGTAGGCGTAGCCCTGGGCTTCGCATAGAGCGATCGGCGCGTCGGCAATACGACCATCACGGAATTGGACTCCGTCGGAGGAGTCTTTCCAGCCCTGGTTCGTCAGACCGTGACCGGACTCGTCGACGTAACTGACGAAGGATCGAGTACCGCATCCGAAGTCGGCGATCCAATCGAGACAGCGTTCCATCGGTGTGAGGAGTTTCTCGACCTCGGACTCCGCGAGACCCCAGCGCCACGCGTCGTGCAGGAGGCACACCCACAGCGGCGTGGCATCCACCGTGCCGTAGTAGGCGGGAGGCAGTGTCGGCGTCGTACGCGCCAGCGCGTCCGTGTCGACGCCGTCAGGGTGCCGCGTCTCTGGACGCAGTTCGTGGATTATCTTGCCGGGCTCTTCGTTGGTGACGGGGTCAATCTTGTTTCCTTGACGTCGCGCGAGCGTTCGCAACGTGCCCAAGGCCACGTCGGTCCCCAGGGGCAGCAACATGCGAGCGGCCCAAATCGAGTCGCGGCCGAACAACGTGAGGTACCACGGTGCGCCGGCGGCGATAAAGGCGTCGCCGGAGGATGACGGGGTTGTCATGGCCAGACTGGCCAAATCAGTGATACCGCGATCGAACAGCCGCGCCACGCGGGGATCGCTCGCTTCCACCGACGCTCGCCCTCCGGGACGGTCGTTGATGAGGGGGTCATACGAGAGTGGGACGACGACGGGTGGAACTCCTCCGTGATGCTGCACCGAGAGAAGAAACGTCTGCGCGGAACTCGGTGCGAGGGTGAGGTTCCAGGCGTAACTGCTATCGAGCGGATCGACGCGGTCAGCCTCGGGCGTCACGGAAGTCTCCACCCTCCCCGTCGTGGCGTCGCCCCAGCACAGCCGTGATCCCTGAGTGACGGCGCGCTGGGGAGTGGTCGCAAGACCCGACTTCACCGCCGCGATCGAGCACATGTCACTGGAGAGCCGCAGGCGAAGCTGCAAGCTCACGTTCTCGCGGGCGAGCGAGGAGAGTGCGATCTCCTCGGTCATCCCGTTCGAGGTCACCGTGCGTCGGCGAGTGAGAAAAACGACGGGGTCGGGTGTCGCCCCGCCGACGTTGAACGCGCACGCCTCGAATCGATTATGGCTCCCACCCTCAATGTCAAAGCCCAGTGGCGTCGGCTCCTCGCCGTTCACCGTCACCATGAGTTCGCTCACTACTCGAACGTCCTGCACGAAGAGACCCTGGGCTCCAACGGCCCGGATTTGACCATCGTGATCTGACAGCGAGAACGCGGGCGCGCGCACCGCGGAAATCAAGTGGTGCAGCGGCGGCTGTCGTGGTCCACTGGCCACGGAATCGGTGGAGAGAGGTGCAGTTTCCGTCATTAATGAGTCGTCACCGTGCAAGCCCCCACTTTTCGGAAGAGATTGTCACATTTCACGCTAGCATTTTTGAACGTTCATATGTAATATTTTGAGCAGACGTCAGTAGTCACTTTGACGGCGAACCAGGGGGGACGTATGCCCGAGTCGGGGGGAGTTCGAGGCGGTGGCGTGGTCCGGCGCTTGCCAGCGGTGGGCGCGAAGCGTGCGACCATCGAGACCGTCGCGCGTCACTCGGGGTTCTCGCGTCAGACGATCTCCAACGCGATCAATGCCCCTGATCGTCTTCGCCCCGAGACACTGCACAAGGCTCTGAAGGCGATTGACGAGTTGGGGTACCGGCCGAGTCAAGCGGCTCGTTCGCTACGAATTGACGCCACCAACGTCATCGGATGTCGGCTGCTGCCGAGCAACCATGGCGGCACGGGTGGAGTGTTGGATGGGTGGTTCCACGCGATCTGCGCGGCTGCGCGCTCGAGCAGTTACGACGTCCTCACCTACGCGGCCTCCACGGACGACGAAGAGATCGAGGTGTTCGACGACCTCTTGCGCCGCCGCGCGGTCGATGGTTTCGTCCTCACGAACACGCACTACCTGGACCCGCGTCCCGCCTGGCTCCACGAGCGCCGGGCCACTTTCGTCGCCTTCGGTCGACCCTGGGGTGCGCCGAACGCTCCTCACTCGTGGGTCGACGTGGACGGCGCGAGCGGCACGGCGGACGCGGTGGCCCACCTGGCGGATCTCGGACACTCCAGAATCGGTTTTCTGGGGCTCACCAAGGACAAGGGCGTGGGAGACGACCGATACCAGGGCTGGGCCTCCGCGATGCGCAACCATGGTCTTTCGACGAAGGGGCTCGTCGCGCGCGCCGAGGACGGCATTGCCTCGGGGCGCGCGCTCACGGGGAAGTTACTGGACGCCCCCGAGCCCCCCACGGGTCTGGTGTGCGTGAGTGATTCGATGGCGGTGGGTGCCGTGCGCGCCGTCGAGGACCGAGGATTGCTGCCCGGTCAGGACCTCTGCATCATTGGTTTCGACGACAGCCCGATCGCCTCGTTGCTTCGCCCCGGCCTGTCCAGTGTGCGCCAACCCATTGTGGCCGTCGCCGGGGAACTGGTGGGGGCGCTTCTCGCCGAATTATCCGACAACAGTCCGCGACCGTCGCGCATCTTGCTCTCGCCACGGTTGGTCGTGCGCGCGAGTAGTGGCGCCCCACCGGGCGACACGGAATTGCACAAGTCTGAAAGGGAACCCGCATCGACACCGACGAGGTCGGTTGGCGTGACGCAGTTACCTCGACCAGAGTTCTCAGCAAACGCCTGAGAAGTTAATGAAATAGGGAGCGAAGTCCAATGAAGAAACGAAAGTCCGTAGGAATAGTGGCGCTCACCACTGCGTTGCTGGTACCCCTCGTTGGCGGCACCATCGCGTCAGCCAGTTCCTCCCATTCCAGTCCGATCACGCTGAGCGGTAAGACCAAGGGGATCACGCTCAACCTCATGTTTGGCTCGTCGGGGACCGCGGAGACCAAGTCCGTGAACGCCGCCGCCGCCGCGTGGGGCAAGTTGAGCGGTAACAAGGTCAACGTCATCAACGCGTCGAACTTCACTCAGCAACTCGCCGAGGGCTTCGCGGGTGGCAGCCCTCCGGACGTCTTCTACCTCTCGTCGAGCCAGTTGGAAACGTTCGCCAAGCAGAACGACCTGCTGGGGTACGCGAGCAGGGCGGCGTCCGCGAGCGCGTTCTACCCGGCTTTGGTGAAGGCGTACACCTACAACAAGACGTGGTACTGCGTGCCCAAGGACTTCTCCAACCTCGCGCTGGAGATCAACACCACCATGTGGAACGCGGCGGGGTTGACCAAGGCCGACATCCCCACCACGTGGGCGAAGTTGTTGTCCGACGCCAAGAAGTTGACCAATAAGTCGGCGGGTGTCGTTGGTCTGGACATCGGCAACACTTTGGACCGCGTGGGCGCCTTCTTCGCCGAGAATGGCGGCTCCTACATGAACAAGGCAGGAACGAAATTCACCTTCAACTCGGCCAACAACGTTGCCGCGCTGAAGTACGTGCAGTCCTTGGCCAAGCAGGGAGTCCTCGCCTTCCCACCCCAGCAGAGTTCCGGCTGGGCCGGTGAAGCGTTCGGCCTGGGCAAGGCCGCCATGGCGACCGAGGGGAACTGGATCATCGGCTCGATGACGTCCACGTATCCCAAGATCAGTTGGGAAGCGGTTCCGCTCCCGGCGGGCCCGACGGGAATCAAGGGAACGTTGACGTTCACCAACTGCTGGGGCATCGCGGCTCAAACGAAGTACAGCGCCGCGGCCGTGAACTTCGTCAAGTACCTCAGTTCCTCAGCTCAGGAGATGCGTTTCGCGGACGCCTTTGGTGTGCTCCCCGCACGCATCACGACGTCCGAGGCCTACGCCAAGGCGAACCCCTCGGTGTCTGCCTTCGTGCAGGGCGCGAAATACGCGACGTCGCAAGTGGGGACCGTCGGATTCCCCACCGTGCAAGCGGCCTTCGACAGTCAGGTGGCCGGTCTCGCGACTGGATCGTCCAATCCGGTAACGATGCTCAATAACCTGCAATCGAATGCGCAAGCTCTCCTCCACCCGTAGTTGATCGCGATCTTCCGGGAGCGTCGACGAACGTCGACGCTCCCGGAAGATCGTCCCCTCAACGTCGTCCGACATCGTCGTCCCCAGCGCGCTCGGGGCGGTGAGACCTGAAAGCGAGGTACGTGCACATGGCGACGGTGCCCCTCGGTGACGACCCCGTACAATCCGACGCCAGGGGTTCGCGGACGTCGGGTTCTGCGCCGCGCACGAAGCGTCGCCGTAGCGCGGCCAAGCGTGGCCAGAACCTTTACGGTTGGATCTTCGTGTCGCCGGCCTTGGCGATTCTCGTGATTTTCCTCGTCATCCCCATCTTCCTCGCCCTGTACATCAGTTTCACGAACTGGTCCGGTATCACGAGTCCGTTCTCGAGCGCCGTGCACTTCGTGGGACTACGCAACTACAAGGCGATTCTCACCAAGCCGGGCCTGAGCCAATTGAACTTTGGCACTGCGGTGCGCAACAACTTCTACTACGTGATCTTCGTCGTCCCACTGCAGACGGCGTTGTCGCTCTGGCTGGCGATCTTGGTGAACAACAAGTTCCTCAAGGGCAAGAGCTTCTTTCGTACGGCCTTCTACTTCCCGTCGGTGACCAGTTCGGTCGCGATCACGACGGTCTTCATCTTCCTGTTTTCCGGAACCGGGGCGGTGAATCGAATTCTCAGTCTGTTCGGGATCACGGGCCCCAACTGGATCTACGACCAGAGCGGAATCTTCACCACCATCTTGTCGTCGCTGGGCGTCCACAACCCGCCCTCGTGGGCCAACTTCCAGATACTCGGACTGTCGTTGTGGAACTGGCTCGCGGGTCCGTCGTTCGGAATGTGCGTGATCATCATCCTCGCCATCTGGACGACGTCGGGGACCTTCATGCTCTTCTTCCTGGCGGCGTTACAGAACATCTCGGAGGAGGCCGAGGAGGCCAGTGAGATGGACGGGGCCACGTCGTGGCAGAAGTTTCGCTACGTGACGCTGCCGATGTTGCGACCCATGGTGGTACTCGTGGCCACGCTCGGGTTCATCGGCACGTGGCAGGTTTTCGACCAGAGCTTCCTGACCGGACCGAACAATCCGACGATGGTCACCCCGGCGTTTCTCGCCTACCAGGTGAGCTTTTCGGACTTCGCCTTCGGCGAGGGCGCGGCGATCGCCTTCATGCTCTTTGCTCTCATCGTCGTGTTGACCATCCTGCAACGCAAGTTCGTGAAGGAGGATCTCACCAAATGATCAATCGATACCGGTCAAGATACCTTCGTCTCATCGCCTACGCCATGCTCATTGTCTTCGCCCTGATCTACCTGGCGCCCTTCGTCATCGAGATCGCGAACTCTTTCAAGACCGACGGCGACGCGAGTGCGAATGGACTATCGCTCGTCCCGCACCCCGCGACCCTCTCGGCTTGGGATCAGATCTTCGGCATACAAAACAACGGGGTCACCGATATTCCTCGCTGGCTCTTTAACAGCGCGTTCGTCGCCACCATCATCACGATCGCGAGCGTTTTTCTGGCAAGTCTCGCGGGGTACGCCCTCGCGCGTCTGGAGTTCAGGGGTCGACGTCTCATCCTTGGTCTGGTGATTGCGACCCTGGCCGTCCCGAGCGTCGTGTTGTTGATTCCACAATTTCTCATGCTCAAACAACTGGGTCTGTTCAACACCTATCAGGGGATGATCCTGCCGATCAGTGTTTCGGCCACGGGGATATTCATGATGCGCCAGTTCTTCCTCCAGGTGCCGGTCTCGCTCGAGGAGGCGGCGCGTATGGACGGCGCGGGTATCTTCACGACGTGGTGGCGGATCGTGCTTCCCATTGTCCGCCCGGGTCTCATCACCCTCACGATCATCTCGTTCCAGGGAGCGTGGAACCAGTTCGCTTTCTTCACAGTGGCCACCACCTCGCCGAAGTATTTTACGCTGACGACGGGCCTAGCTAATATCGTCGGCGGGGGGCTCTCCGCCGGCAACCAGTTTCCGCTCAAACTGGGAGCCGCGCTAGTGACGACGATTCCCATCGCGGTGCTCTTCTTCGTGTTCCAGCGCTACCTCGTGCGCGGTCGGCTGGAGGGTGCGGTCAAGCAGTGAGCGCACGTCGCGTCAGTCGTAGATCGCCGCGTGCGTCCGCGTGTCAAAGAAGTGGAGTCGATGGGGATCGACGAAGAAGTGCGCGCGCGTACCGCTACTAATGAGGGTTCGCGCCTGGACCCGAGCGACGCCCTCGCCCCCCTTGGTGAGGGTCCCCTGATCGAGGCCGTGCGAATCGTCGTTCTCCACTTCGGAGACTCGTACGGCGCGAGCGTCGCTCACGAAGTGAACGAGCAACTCCGAACCGAGCGCTTCCACGAGTTCGACGTCACACTCGAACGCGGCGCTTCCCGCCTCAATTTGAGCATTCTCCCCGGACAAGATGAGGTCCTCGGGTCGAAGACCCACCACCACGAGTTCGTTCGAGTATCGGCGTAGTCCTGGTTTTGACTCGTGCACCGTTTCGGGAAGCTCGACCCGTTGCGACCCGATGAGGACGGCACTGCCGTCCTCGCTCAACGCGCCCTCGAACAGGTTCATGCCGGGAGAACCCAGGAAGCTCGCGACGAACAGGTTGCTCGGGTGGTCGTAGAGGAACTGGGGGACGTCGCATTGCTGCAGTACCCCGGCGCTGATGACGGCGACGCGGTCGCCCATTGTCATGGCCTCCACCTGATCGTGCGTCACGTACAAGGTCGCCACGGCGAGACGTCGTTGGATACGAGCTACCTCGGCTCTCATCTGCACCCGGAGTTTCGCGTCGAGGTTGGAGAGAGGTTCATCCATCAAGAACGCGACCGGTTCTCGCACGATGGCCCGGCCCATGGCCACGCGCTGGCGCTGTCCGCCCGAGAGTTGACCGGGTTTGCGATCGAGGCTCTCGGTCAGGCCCAGCAGCGAACCCGCCTCGTCGACCTTCTTCTTGATTTCGCTGGCGGGTAGCCCCTTGAGTTTGAGGGCGAAGCCGATATTCTCGGCCACCGTCATGTGCGGGTAGAGGGCGTAGTTCTGAAACACCATGGCGATGTCGCGATCGCGCGCGGAGACCTCGTTCATCACGCGATCACCAATGTGCAGAGTCCCGTCGGAGATGTCTTCGAGTCCCGCGACCATTCGCAGGGCGGTCGTCTTGCCACAACCCGACGGACCGACGAGCACCATGAATTCTCCGTCGGCGACGTCGAGGCTCAATTTGTGCACGGCCTCGAAGCCGTTGGGATAGACCTTGGTGATGTCCTCAAGAGTGATTGCGGCCATCTGTGTTCCCCTTGCGATAGCGCCGTTCAGCAGTACTGCACCTCATCAGGCACCCTACAGTGTGACGGCCGTGCCGGACGTCGTGAGAGAGTCGCTCGTAGTAAAGATGACTGGCGAAGTAGGTTCACGTGGTGTGTCTCGGACGATCATACGGTGTGGGCGATCGCGTCACTGTGACGTCGCAACCACGGAGGCGTGTAGGAGAAAAGTATGGAGTCAGTGTGGACACTCGTCTTCTCACGGGCGATATTTCAGCCCACCCAACTCAGTGGTTCAATAGCGCGACGCGCGACGCGTCGCGTGCGCGTAAAAATCAGATTTTTTGTCGTGCGCCAGGCACTCGGCGTCGCGACGGCGCAGAACCGCTGTGTTGTGAGTTGACGTTGTCGCCGAAGTGACGATGGGCCCGAACTGCGCGAATCACCGGACTTTTCCCTTGATTCTCACCTTAATCACACGCTTCACGCCGAAGTTCTCGTAGGAGAATCTCGGGGTCGGGCCTAACATTGTCCTAGTGCCAAGTTCGCCAAAGAATCCCGTGGCGACGGAGACGATCGCCCTCGAAGTGCTCCCGGCGGAGCCCCTCGACGGCCGCTATCGCCTGGAGCAGGTCATCGGACGTGGTGGTATGGGCGCCGTGTACCGCGCGCTCGATCTTCGACTCAATCGGCCCGTGGCGGTGAAAATTCTGAGTGACGGTCACGGCGCCGACGCGTCGCGCTTTGAGGCCGAGATCCACACCCTCGTACGTCTCGCGCACCCCTACCTCGTTCGTATTCTTGATGCGGGGGATCTCAACACGCGTCCCTATCTCGTGATGGATTTGATCGACGGACCCAATCTCGCCCAACGTCTGAGTGCCGGACCACTCTCGAGCGAGGAGACCGCGAAGGTCGGCACTCGCATTGCGTCGGCGCTCGCCTACGTTCACGACGCGGGGATTGTGCACCGCGACGTCAAGCCGGCAAACATCCTCATCGACCGCCAGGGTGACGCGCATCTCGCTGATTTTGGAATCGCACGTCTGGCCGATACGACGGGTTTGACCGTGACGGGCCTGACACTGGGAACTCCCGCGTATCTGTCGCCAGAGCAGATTCAAGGAACACCCGTGGGTCCCAGCGCCGACGTGTACGCGCTCGGTCTCGTCCTCATTGAGTGTTTAAGCGGGCGTCGCGCTTTCGAGGGCACGCCCTCAGAAATTACGGGAGCGCGACTGCACCGCGACCCAACAATTCCCGATGGTCTCGACGAGAAGTGGCGCAGCACACTGTCGTCCATGACGGGGCGCTCTTCCGCGGGTCGCATTGACGCTCAGGAGGCGGCACGGCAACTCGGGGCGCTCGCTCGACCCGACGATCTGACGGTGGCCCTCTCCCCGATGTCGTCAAGGCCCGGCGACGGGAATATGACTCTGCCCTTCGTCTACGACACCAGTGCTTTTGAGCCGGTGACGTCGCACTTTCCGTCCGTAGTGGCGGCGGACGCCCGTCGACGTCATCGAGGCACCGCGGGTCGGGTCACTCGCCGAGGGGTGCAAGTCTTTGCTTTGGGAATCGCGGCGGCGGGACTCGTCGTTGGGCTCGCTATCGGAGGGGTCTTCTCGGGTTCGCGTCCGCCACACAAAGGCGCGAACGGAGCGAGCGCGACGACCTTGTCGTCGACCGTCACTACCACCACGACCACCAGTACGACATCAACCGTTCCGCTATCTCGCGTTGCGTCGGCCGCCGTGGCGCTCAACTCCGCAATTTCTGCGGGCGTTACGAACGGCACCATCGCACCCCAAGTGGGTCAACAACTCACCAATCAACTTCGTCCGCTGCTCAGTACCGCACCTCTCACCTCGCCACAACAGCAGGTCCAGCAGTACGATCAACTTGTTCAACAGTTCGATCAAGCTGTTCAGGCGGGACAGATTATCGGAGCATCGACCATTGGCGCTCTAACTACGTCGTTCAACGGCGTCGCCACCGCGCTCGGGACCAACACCTTAGGTCCGACATCGGGTGTAACGGGTGTAACCGGTGCGACCGGCCCAACTGGCGTAACGGGTGGACCAGGCCACGGCCACGGCCACGACAATGGGAATTGATCGCACCAACGTTCGGCGCGACTGATTGAGCGCGCCGTCGTCAAATCGGTAATGCTCTTGGCCCGTTTCTCACGGGCAGGACCTGAGTCACGTCGGTCGTGAGAATTTGCGACGCCCGGTAGGCTTGACGGTGCTGGTTCCGACGACTCACGCGCCCGTAGTGTGCGCACTCATCGAGTCGGATCTGGAGTGAACCGGCCCGACAGAGAGATATAACAACATGACGCAACAGCAATTACCAGGCGGTTCGTACGACATCGCCGACGGTGTCACGGTGACGCGAATGGGTTACGGGGCGATGCAGCTCGCCGGTCCGGGAGTCTTTGGTCCGCCGAGCGACCACGACGAAGCGCTCGCGGTGTTGTCCGAGGTGGTGAACTTCGGCATCAATCACATCGACACCAGTGATTTTTATGGCCCCCACGTCACCAACCAGATCATCAAGGAAGCATTACACCCGTATCCCGACTCGTTGCATCTAGTCACCAAAGTCGGAGCGCGACGTGACGAACAAGGTGGGTGGCCCCACGCGAGAACGCCCGACGAGCTTCGCCAAGCGGTTTACGACAACCTCGAGAACTTGGGACTGGACACGCTCGACATCGTCAATTTGCGCGTGGGGGGCTTCAGTATCCCCGAGAAAGGCTCACTCGCCGATCAATTTACGACCCTGGCCGAACTGCAACGAGAAGGTTTGATTCGCCACCTCGGCGTCAGCACCGTCTCCGCCGAGCAGATCGCCGAAGCCCAGAGTATTGCGCCCGTGGTGTGCGTACAGAATTTCTACAACATCGCCAATAGGGATGACGACGAGTTGATCGACGCACTGGCCGCTCAGCACATCGCTTACGTTCCCTACTTTCCCCTGGGCGGTTTCTCACCGCTGCAGTCCGACGAATTGTCACTCGTTGCTGCCCGACTGAGCGCCACGCCGATGGCGGTGGCCCTCGCGTGGTTGCTACAGCGCTCGCCCAATATCTTGCTGATACCGGGTACTTCCTCGGTGGCGCACTTGCGCGAGAACGTCGTGGGTGCATCAGTGACGCTGAGCGACGAAGACGTCGCCGAGCTCAACGCCATCGCCGCCTAAGTTCGCCGTGACTCACTGGACTCGTGTCGAATCGATAGCCTGTCGGTGACGCCCGAGAAGAATGGGCGTGACCGAAGGAGTCAATCGATGAGTCGCTGCGCGGGTTCGCGATCCGTTCGTCGTATGACGTTGCTGAGCGTCGTGGTGTTCTACGTCGTCGCCACCGTCGTCGCGCGTCGTCGGGGGTACTGCGGCATGGGTGGGCGCACGGTGGTTCGATGCCGCGCGGGACATCTCTTTACCACCTTGTGGGTGCCGGGAGTGTCCCTGAAGTCCGTGCGACTGGGGTGGTTTCGCTATCAGTACTGCCCGGTCGGACGACACTGGGCGCTGGTGTCACCCGTCAAGGAGACGACGCTCAGTGCCAGTGAACACGAGATTGCGCGGTCCTTGCGCGATATCGCTCTGGTGTAGCGCGCCGGTCGATTGTTTTTGAGCCCAAGACCGCGCACGGTAACTTCAACTGGTGACCCCACACGCTCTGGACATTAACGACCTGGTGAAGGATTACGGAGAGACCCGCGCCGTTGATCACGTGACTCTGACGCTGGAGGCGGGCGAGGTCCTGGGTTTCCTCGGTCCCAACGGCGCGGGCAAATCGACCACGTTGCGCTTGGCCCTCGGCCTCCTACGTCCCACCGCGGGATCGGTGCGAGTGCTGGGGCACCTCGCTGGGTCCGACGAGGCGCGCGCGAAAGTGGCCTACGTGCCCGGTGACGTCGCCCTGTGGCCGCAATTGACGGGCGCCGAGACGTTGACGTTGCTGGCGTCGCTGCACGGCAGTACCGACGCGATCTACGCGAGCGAGTTGGTCGAGCGCTTCGAGCTCGACACCCGCAAGCGCCTGCGGGCGTACTCCAAGGGAAATCGCCAGAAGGTCGCCCTGATCGGCGCGTTCGCGACGCGCGCCGACGTGCTGTTGCTCGATGAACCCACGTCGGGGCTGGATCCCTTGATGGAGAGGGTCTTTCGTGAGTGCATCGTCGAGGCGCGTGACCGCGGTCAGGCCGTCGTACTGAGCTCGCACATGTTGAGCGAAGTGGAACACCTCTGTAGTCGCGTCGCCATGATCCGCTCGGGCCAACTGGTCACCGTCGCCGACGTCGGGGAATTGCAGACGCGCGTCGGAGTGGAATTCGACGTCATCGGCGAGGCGGGAGATTTACGCGCGGTCAGTGGTGTGGCGCACGTCGAGTCTCTTCCCGACGGCGTGCGCGTGCGCGTGGTGGGCTCGCCGGCCGCGTTCTTTGGGGCGTTATCGCGCGCCGACGTCACGGCCGTGCGCAGTCGAGAGGCGTCACTCGAGGAGATCTTTCTCAGCTACTACGACGAGTCGCCGCCGTCGTGAGTCGTCCCGTCACCTCGGTGCACGCCGTGGTGTGGCGCGAGATCCGCACCAGCACCCTCGTGGTGACCGTCCTCGTCGCCGGGGTCATCGAGGTCGGTCTGCGATCTTTCGTGGCCAGTGGCGGCGCGACGGGCATGGCGGGACTCGCCCCGCTGGTGCGCAATTCAGCGGTCGCGGCCCTCTACGGACGGGTGGCGAGTCTTGACAATGGTGGGGTCTTCGTCGTGTGGCGCTTGGGCACCTTCTTGCTCTTGACCGTGGCGGTGTGGGCGGCGCTGTGCGCGACGCGCGTCACGCGCGCGGGCGAGGACGACGGGTCGTGGGACGTGTTGGTCCTCGGGCGACGACGCCGGGCGGCGGTGCTTCGAACGACGACGCTCGTGCTCGCCGAGGCCGGAACGGTAGTGGGAGTCGCCTCGACGCTGGTCATGCTCGCTGGCGCCCAGACGCCGCGGGGATCACTGTATTTTGGCCTCGGTGTTGTGGCGGTCGCCTGGTCGGGGGCGGTCATCGGGCTCTTGGCGGCGCAGGTCGCCGCCCCGCGGCGCAGCGCGAGCCAGGCGTGCCTGGTCGTGATCATCCTCGCGTTCTTTTTACGCGTGATCGCCGACGCCGGCGCGTCGAGCGAATGGCTACGCGACGCGACGTTCTTCGGGTGGGTGGAGAAGGTCGGTGCGTTTCAGCCCAGTGACGCGAAGGCGCTTCTACTCGCTCTCGCTGCACCGGTGCTCGTGGCCGGCGTCGTCTGGTGGTTGCAGCACTTTCGCGACGTCGGAGGAGCGCTCTTCACTCACGCGGACTCGTCAGCGCCGCGGCGTTTCCTCCTGGGCTCCAGTTGGACGTTCGCCTGGCGCGAGCGCTCCAGCGTCTGGCGCTGGTGGACGATTGGCCTGGCCGCGTTCGGCGCCATCTTGGGGTACTTGACGCACTCGCTCGTGTCGTTGGCCCAGACCGATCCCAGTTACGTGGCGTTGCTGGACCGGTTCGGCTTCGGCGAGATGGTGACGGCGGTGGGCTTCATCGCACTGTCGTCGGTGGTCATGTCGGTGGCCTTCGCGATCCTGGTGATCTCGTGGATCTCCTCGGCCGCGAGCGACGAAGTGAAGGGTCGCCTGGAGGTCGCCTTCGCCACGGGTCCGCGACGCGCGACGTGGCTGGTGAGCGTGGTGGCGAGCGCCCTCCTCGCGGTGACGTGCGTCGCGGCAACGACGACCCTCGCGATGTGGGCGGGGGTGCGCATCAGTGGAACGTCGATGTCGCTGCTCACGGTGATCGAGGCGGTCGGGAGCACCCTCGCCATCGTCCCGTTCATAGTGGGGGGTACGCTCTTGTTGGTGGCGCGCGCGCCGCGAGTGGCCTTCGCCGTCGGTGCGGTCTACGTACTGGTCACCTACGTCGTGCAGGCACTGGGCCCGATTCTCAAGTGGCCGGCGTTCCTACTGCAGATCGAACCCTTCCACTACTTACGCGGGGTTCCCACGCAACCCTTTGATCTCGGGGGTCTGACCTGGATCAGTCTCGTGGGCGTCGTCGTGGGCGTCGTGGGTCTGTGGCTGTACGTGCGCCGCGACGTCGCGGGATGAGTCATTTGGGTTGCATTCTGATCCCGGCGTCGAGGCGGACGCATTCGGCGTTCATGTAACTGTTGGCGAGCAGCTCCACCGCCAGCGATGCGAACTCGGTGGCGAAGCCCAGTCGCTTCGGGAACAAGACGGCCTGGCCGAGTCGCGTCTTGAACTCGGTCGAGTCCGGCGCGAAGTCGTAGATCGGCGTATCGATGAGTCCCGGCAAGATGCAGTTGGCGCGCACCCCGACGGCGGCCAAGTCGCGCGCCAGCGGCAACGTGAGACCCACGATGCCGCCCTTGGACGACGAGTAGGCCACTTGACCGATTTGGCCGTCCTCGGCGGCCACCGACGCGGTGTTGACGATCGCGCCACGACACCCGTCGTCGTCGGGAGTATTGTGACTCATCTGCGTCGCGCTCAGGCGACACACGTTGAAGGTGCCCACCAAGTTGACCTCGATGATCTTGCGATATACGTCGAGGTCGTGGGCAGAGCCGTACTCGCCGTCCTTGCCGATGGTGCGCTGGGCCCAGGCGATGCCGGCGCAGTTCACCACACTCCACAGGGGAGCGAGAGTCGTCGCCGCGGCGATGGCGGCCACGACCTGGTCGGCGTTGGTGACGTCGCAGGGGGCGTAGACGCCACCCACGGAGTCGGCGACGGCGCGCCCCTTGGCCTCGTTGAGATCCACGACCACCACGTGCGCGCCGCGCGCGGCGAGAGCGCGCACGGTCGCCTCACCCAGTCCCGATGCTCCGCCCGTCACCAGCGCGGACGTCTTATCTAATTCCATGGCACTCCTTTTATTTTGCGTCACTTCGAGTCAAGCAGAAAAGCGCGAGGTGAACGCGTTGAAGGCGAGACGTCGGCGGTGCCCTAGCGTGGTGGGGTGCCCTCCGTCTACGAATTAGATACTGCGGGGCTCAGCGAGTACTTGAGCGACGAGCCCAGTTTTCGTGCGCGCCAGGTGTGGCGCGGACTCTGGGACGAGGGCCTCGACGTAGCCGAGATCACCACTGTGCCCAAGACGTTGCGCACCCGCCTCGTCCACGACTTTCCGGCGGCCCTGGAGGTCGTCAACGACGTCACGAGTGACCGCGGGGCGACGCGCAAGTGGGTGTTTCGACTCCACGACGGCGCCACCATCGAAACCGTGCTGATGAGTTACGTCGATCGCGTGACCGTGTGCGTCTCCTCCCAAGCGGGATGTGCCATGGGCTGCACGTTCTGCGCCACCGGCCAGGCCGGCTTCACCCGCCAACTCGGTATCGGCGAAGTGATCGAGCAGGTCATGTTCGCTGTGCGCGCCGCCGCGCCGCGGCGCCTGTCGAACGTGGTGTTCATGGGGATGGGCGAACCACTGGCGAACTACCCCGTGACGGTGGGCGTCGTTAAGCGCTTGCACGAGTACCGCGGAATGTCGGCGCGTCACCTCACCGTCTCGACGGTGGGCGTGGCGCCGGCGATCGAACGACTGGCTGGTGAGGGGCTGCCGTTGACGCTGGCGGTGAGCCTGCACGCGGCGAACAACGAGACGCGTAACTCACTCGTGCCGCTCAATCGGCGCTACCCCCTCGAACGGCTCTACGAGGCGTGTGAGAAATGGCTCGCTACGACGTCACGTCGGCTTAGTTTCGAATGGGCCCTCATCGACGGAGTGAATGACACCGATCGGGCAATCGACGAACTGGCGAGTTACGCCGGGGACTTACGGGCCCACGTCAACCTGATTCCTCTCAACCCCACGCCGGGCTACCTGGTGAGGGGTTCGCGCACTGAGCGCGTGCACGAGTTTCGCGACGGGCTCGAAGCCCGAGGCATCAACGTCACCGTGCGCAATACCCGAGGGCGCTCCATCGACGCGGCCTGCGGACAGTTGGCCGCGGTCACCAACGCTCGTCAGACGTCCGTATCGCTGCGGACTCGTTAGACGCGCTCGTTCCAGAACGTTGGACGACGCCACGCCAGCAGGGCGACGCCGACGATGCACGCGACGCCGCCCGAAACGATAGAAAATTCAGTGGAGGAGAGACTCGCCATGGCACCCGCTTCGGCGTCACCGAGGCGAGGTCCGCCCGTCGTCACCGCCGTCTGAATGGACAGGATGCGGCTGCGGAATTCGTCGGTGATCGCGAGTTGCAAGATCGTGGCGCGCAACACCGTCGAGATCATGTCCATCGAACCAGCGACGGCCAGGACGAGGATGCCGAACCACAACAAGTGCACGACGCCAAAGGCCGCCATGGCCGCGCCCCACACCACGATCACCACGATCACCGTGCGACCTCTACGCTCGACGCGATTGATCCATCCCGCGAAGACGGCCATCACCAGAGCGCCGATGCCGGGCGCGGCGTAGAGCAGTCCTAGGGTACGCGGACCACCGTGGTACACGGTGAGCGCGAGGGCGGGAAAAAGTGCGCGCGGGAGTCCAAACACGTTGGCGTTGAGGTCGGCTACATAGATGGCTTGGGCCATCGCGTGGTGACGCACGTAGCGAAAACCGTCGCCGATTGCGGCGAAGAGCGCGACGCCGGCGCGCCCAGTCGGTGGGGCCAGGTGCGTCATGAACAGCGTAGCGACCGCCAAGATGAGGAACGTGAGGGCGTCGACGAAGTAGCACGACGAGAGACTTAATGAGGCGAGAAGGATTCCAGCGAGAGAAGGCCCCGCCACCGTGGAGATGTTGGTGATGATCTGATTGAGCGAATAGGCGCTGATCAATTGTTCTTCGTGCAGCATTCCCGCGATTGCCGCGAAGCGAATCGGAGCAGCGAAGCCTCCGGCACCGGCGCTGAGCGCTGCGAGCGTCAATAGAAGCGTGAAGTTGGAGTGGGTGTCCAGGGCGTTGAGACCGAGTCCGAGACTGGTGAGTGCTGAGGCGAGTGTGCCGATGATCATCATGGCTCGTCGATCGAAGCGATCGCCGAAGGCGCCGCCCCACAACGAGCCGACGATGAGAAAGGGAATTTGAAAGAGACTGGCCAGTCCCACCCAGAGGCTGGAGTGAGTCTCGCGGTAGACCTGATACGGAACCGCGACGAGGGTGACGTTACTTCCCAGTAGCGAAAATAACTGGCCGACGATGAGCAAACGGAAGTTACGATTGCTTTTGAACGGACTCCAGTCCACGAAGAGCCTCGGCACTCTCACATGCTACGAGGGTAGGGTGTTTCGGGATGGGACTCGAAGGAGCGTTGATGATCGACGAGGAACTGGTCCAGCTATTGACACCAGAAGGTGAGCGGGTGACACACCCCGACTACACCAGTACTTTGTCGGGCGAACAGATCCTTTCGATGTACCGCGACATGGTCATCGTTCGACGACTCTGCAACGAGTCGACGTCACTACAACGCCAAGGTCAGCTCGCTTTGTGGGCTCCGATCCAGGGACAAGAGGGTGCGCAGATCGGCGCAGGTCGCGCCTTGGCCCCGATGGACTTCACGTTTCCGACGTATCGTGAGCACGGCATCGCCTGGTGTCGCGGCGTGCCCCCCGAGGCCGTGCTGCGACTGTTTCGAGCAGTGAGTAACGGCGGATGGGACCCCCAAAAGCATCGACACCACATGCCGACCATCGTCCTGGGTAATCAGGTACTCAACGCCGTGGGCTACGCCATGGGCGTGCAACGCGACGGCGCCGAGGAGGCCGTCTTGACCTTCTTTGGTGACGGCGCCTCGAGCCAGGGCGACGTCCTGGAGAGCTTCGTGTGGGCGTCCTCGTTCAACGCTCCGGTCGTGTTCTTT
>DATCEX010000033.1:0-54824 GCA_036509795.1 Acidimicrobiales bacterium | reverse complement strand
CGAGGGTCACTGGCGCATCGTGCGCGCAGTGGCGAAAGACCGCGTGATCTCGGTGGTCGATCCCGAGGCGCGTCACATGCACAAGTCGCGCAGTGTCTACCGCGACGGTTTCAAGGCGCACCTGGTGGTCGAGCCCGAGACCGGTCTGATCACCGGCGCCCGACTCACCTCCGCGAGTACTCCCGACGGACCCACGGGCGTCGAATTGCTGAAAGATGAGGAGCCCGGTCTCCAGGTCCTCGCCGACTCCGCCTACGGCTCGGGCGAGACCCTGGCGGCGCTCGGACGCGGCGGTCATCAACGCGCCATCAAACCCCACCCGAGCACGAGCGCGGTTGCGGGCGGCTTGGAGCGCGACGACTTCGTCGTCGACGAGGACCGCGCGACCGTCACCTGTCCGGCCGGTCACATCGTCGCGATGACCGCCAAGCGCAACGTCAATTTCGGTGCGCGATGCGCGAACTGCCCCCTGCGCTCTCGTTGCACGACGGCCCGCCACGGACGCCACTTCACCCTCTCGCTTCACGACGCCCAACTCGTCGAGTCGCGACGCGCCTGGCGCGACGGCGACTTCATTTCGGACTATCGAAAGTATCGTCCGATGGTCGAAAGATCGATTGCGTGGCTCGTGAGGGACCACTACCGCCGAGTCAGATTCCGCGGCGTCAAGAGGAACCAGATGGGACTCAGCACCCGGGTCGGCGCCATCAACTTGAGACGGCTGGTCACTCTAGGACTCATCCACGACGCGGGTTGGCAACTGGCCACCACTTAAGACAGCGCAAGTCCAGGTCGTCAATAAAGGGACCACTTCACGGGCACTGCCCACCAGGGTGGCCGACTTCGACCCTCTTCACATCGGCGCTTCGATTCAGACATGTCCCGGACTTGCAACCCTGAGAATACGCACCAATCTCGCGTTATTCAACAGTCTCCTAGTGCAGGTTGGAGGCAGGTGCGATCATGGGTGTACTGATCATCTTTGGTTTTGGTCCAGGAATATCACAGGCGACCGCAGAGCGATTTGGGCGTGAGGGCTTCACCTTGGCGTTGGTCGGACGAAGCGCGGATCGGCTTGCCGATGGAGTTGCCCACTTAAGGGCCCGTGGCGTCGAAGCGTCTGCGTACGTTTCTGACGCCGGCGAACCGTCGAGGGTCCGATCGACCATTGAGGCAATTCGAAACGAACTTGGGAGCGTATCCGCTGTTCTTTGGACCGCCTTTCGAAGCGGCAGTGTTTCCAATGTCCTGTTAACGAATCCCGAAAAAATCGAGCGAGTGTTCGACATCGGGATTAGCGGCTTGCTTACCTGCGTGCAGGAAGTACTTGAGGATCTGAAATCTAACCCGGGTGCGGCGATCCTGGTCGCCAACGGAGCGTTCGGTGAGCACACTTCACAAGCAGATAAGTTTTCGTCGTTACTTGGTGCTGACGGGGTGGCGCTGGAGAACGCCGCGAAGTCAAAACTCGTTGGTATTCTCGCCGAGCGTCTGCGCGAATTCGACATCTATGTAGGTGAGGTCATGATCGCCGGATCCGTAAAGGGGACGGCGATGTCAACCCAAACGGCAATTGAGCCGACTGAGATCGCTGAGACCTTCTGGTCTCTCGTCCAGACTCGTGACACAACCAGGGCTCGCATCGTAGAGACGGGCTTTGCGTGACCGAAGAAAATGGAGTGTCAACGTCGCCCTGATCACCACTGGTCAAAAGTATATTCTCGGCATCTGATCATCGCGTTTGCGTATCTTGGGCACCTTACGAGCAATTATGACGCAACTGATATATGCCAAATCGAGGGGTTCCTCTCAAAGATTTGACGCGAGAGTACGGAGCGCATCTTCGGGGACACGATAATCGCCTCCAGAGAGCCCTAAAGGATCTTGGGCTAACACGATGGCGACATGAAGTGGAATTATTTCCGGGTGGTAGGCATGCATTCGCGACGCCATGGTTGCGTCCTCGCGAGTTGGAAATGCAGTCGACTTCATTCCGGCAACCACCGTACAGTGTTGTAGGGGGGGCCAAGCCACATGCGGCGAAGTCAGAAACGCAACGCTCGGGACAGGTTCGATGTCGATGGAACTGTTCTGGTGCGACTTCGATGTGGACTTGGGGAACTGGGGTGCTGTCGTAAATCCCGGGTGCTCACGCTCACGAGGTCGACAGAGAACGAGTCAATAGGGGTGGGTCAGTGATCGCGGTAATTCCGCTCTGTTCACTTAGAATCCGAACAGACTTGAAGGAACAATCTCTCAAATCACCGACTATCGATTTCGCGGAGAGTCCATGCCCACGCCCCCTGAACACTTGACCCTCCAGTTGCGCGTCGAACTGGATGAGGTTGTGCCCACCATCTGGCGACAGATCCTCGTGCCGACGAGCGTGCGAATGTCGCGACTGCACGACATGATTCAGGCCGCCATGGGTTGGACCAACTCGCACCTGCACGCCTTCAGCGTCGGCGACGCGCGCTATGGAATGTGCTTCGACGAATATCCCGAGGGCGAAGTCGACGAGCAGACCGTGACGGTTCTTCAGGCTCTACGCGGACGACAGCAATTCACATATGAGTATGACTTCGGCGACGGCTGGGAGCACACCATCACCGTCGAGGCCGAGCTCCGCTCACCCCACGCTCTCAAGTTCGCCGTCTGCCTTGCTGGCGAAAACGCCTGCCCGCCCGAGGACTCTGGTGGGCCCGGTGGCTTTGAGTACTTCCTCGAGGCGCTGGCAGACCCCCAGCACGAAGAGCATGAGAACTACGTGCGCTGGAACGACGGCGACACCTTCGATCGCACCGCATTCAATCTCATCGAAGTCAATGCTTCACTCCAGAAGGTCCGACAACGCTCCGGCCGAGAACCAGAGATCTGGTAGCGAGGTAATTCGACCCCGCGCAATAGTGGCGAGCGAGAATTCGTTGGTAATGTACAAATAGCACCTTTCGTGTACGCTATGTACATGAGTACCACTGAATCGCTCAACATCACAGAAGCAAGACGACAACTGGCAACGATTATCGATCAGGCTCGTGCCGAACATGAACCGGTCTATCTCACGAGGCGGGGCCATCGAGTCGCCGCCGTCATCGACGCTGATGATCTCGACGGGATTTTGGCACTGGCCGAAGATATGGCGGATATCCGCGCTGCAGAGGAGGCCCGAGCCGAGATGCGGGCCACCGGTGAAGCGCCGATTCCGTGGGAGCAGGTGAAGGTCGACCTCGGTTTGGCATGATCTACCAGGTCGTTCTTTCGCCATCGGCAACTCGCCAGCTTCGCAAATTTGCTCCGGATATTCGTCGTCGAATTCAAGCAGTCCTTGAGTTACTGGCCGAAAATCCACGGCCCCCAGCTGCAACGCGCCTTGTTGGTGGTGCGGGCGAGTGGAGGGTCCGGACTGGCGACTATCGAGTCATCTACGAAATACATGAAGGGCGACTCCTCGTTCTAGTACTTCGTATGGGCCATCGCCGAGAGGTCTACGAGGGCTGAGTTTTTTCTCCGAAATTGTTGCATGATGACGGCCTTGCTGACGGTTGACAGTCTGTCAATGCGAAGAAGATCCCAGTAAACACCTCCCGAGAAGGGTGGTGGCGTGGGAGCGACCCCAATTATGGTCACGCGGCCTCGGTGGCAACAGAAAAATGCCAAATTATGGGACTGCTCGACCGCCTCGAGTGCTATGCCCCAGAAATGAACTATCTCTCGGAGGTCTCCACGAGCCATTTAAAGGCGAACGTGGGCACTCTGCGGGCGCTAACGTGCCCGATTTTGCATTGAATTGGGCGTTTCCGCCCTAATTTCCCTCTTAGCGGAAATCTAAGTTAATCAGGATTAACGTCGCACCTCCAACGGGATTCGAACCCGTGCCGGCACCTTGAAAGGTTGGAAGGCGCTATGAAAAGCGTAAGCTTTCATAGCTGGTCAAATGTCATTTAGTTACTGGATATCTGTTCGGACTCGCTTTTCGGGCGCTATATGGGCATCAGCGAGAAGCGGAGTCTTGCCTACCGTGGCTCTGGGATTCGTACAGTAAATTGACTACGCCTTGTTTTCGTGCTCATTTCGAGATTAACAAGCAATGAGTTGCGCGACTTGTGCACCGTAACGGTATATTGCGTAAACGATAGTTTACATATTATTATTGTAAACGTTCATATACACGGCTTTCTTGTCATTGTTCGCAAACACAATAGATTTGTCGCCATACGTTTACAAAAGGGGGTGCCCATGAAAATTAACTCTGCTCTCGACCTTGCGGCGACGGTTCGGGGTCGTCGACACGATCTTGGACTCAGCCAAGCCGATCTGGCGGAGAGTGCCGGGGTTTCTCGAGTTTGGATTGCAACAGTCGAGGCTGGCAAGCGTTCTGTCAATTTCGGTATGGTTCTCCGTCTCCTGGGTGCCCTGGACCTAAAGATGGATATTTCTTCATCCCGCAACCTCAGTGATGTTTTCAAGGGTGTCAAGAAAACCCCGACTCCTCGCAACCTTAGCGACGCGTTTAAGGGGCCAGTGGTGGATTTGGATTCGCTTCTTGAGGGATACCGAGATTGATGGCAGACGTGCTACAGGTCATCTTGGAGGACGTCCTCGCTGGAACGATCGAAAAACTACCGGGAGGAAAGCTTCGATTTACGTACGACGATACCTACAGAGCTCGTGATGGCTCGACCCCACTCTCGTTGTCCATGCCCGTCCAAGTGCAGGTTCACCCTGACAGCGTCATCACGCCGTGGCTTTGGGGTCTTCTTCCAGATAACGAACAGGTCTTGGCTCGCTGGACACGGCGATTTCATGTTTCGCGCTCACCGTTTGCCCTCCTGTCGACGCAGATTGGCGAAGACTGTGCTGGGGCTGTCCGGTTCGCCCAACCAGATCAGTTGGATCGCGTCCTTCGCCGGTCTGGAGGCGTCGAATGGCTCACCGATGACGAAGTGGCATCCCGTCTTAAGGAACTCCGCGAAGACTCGACTAATTGGCTTGGCCGCGAATTCACCGGCCAATTCAGTTTGGCCGGAGCGCAAGCTAAGACCGCTCTGTTGTACATGGACGGCCGTTGGGGCGAACCTTCTGGGTCCACGCCGACCACGCACATCCTGAAACCAGCAGTCGCAGGCTTTGACGACCACGATCTCAACGAGCACTTATGCCTCAACGCGGCTCGTCGGGTGGGACTCGTTGCAGCCCGCACTAGAGTGTCTCGATTTGGTAATGATTCGGCTGTCGTGGTTGATCGATATGACCGCAGTGTTCAAGGAGAGTCGATCGTCCGGGTCCATCAGGAAGACCTCTGTCAAGCGCTCGGAATTCCTCCAACCGAGAAGTACCAGAATGATGGGGGACCCAGTCCAGCAGTAATCGCCAGTCTCCTAAGGCGCGCCATGGCTCCCCGAACAGCCGATGAGGCGGTATGGCGGTTCGCTGACGCACTGATTTGGAACTGGCTCATTGCTGGGACTGATGGTCACGCGAAGAATTATTCCTTGCTTCTCGCAGGTGATGAGGTTCGTTTCGCTCCTCTCTATGACATTGCCTCAGCACTGCCCTACGGCGCACATGAGAAGAAGCTCCGGCTTGCCATGAAGATCGGGGGCGACTACCGGATCTTCCCTGAGCGCAACACCTGGCCCGAAGCCGCGAGGGAGTTGGGCCTAGATTCGGATGCTCTGCTTGACCGGGTCCGAGCGCTGGGAACGCTCCTCCCAGGGGCCTTTGCCGAGGCAGCGAAGGCCCCGGATGTGGTCGTCCTTGAACGTTCGATGCCCGACCTCCTCGTGAACCTCGCAATAGAGCGCGCCGGAAGGTGCCTCCAATTAATTGGCGGGTAGCCCTTCTGCATTCGATCCAACATTTTTTTGTGGCAAGAATTAAATACTAGGAGTCATTCTCTCACCGCGAGCGACGGATCTCGAGAGCTCGTTCGGGTCGTCCGCTCAGGACTTCGCAGGTACTGACTCATCCACATCGTCAATCAGACGATAGGTCGTATTGCCCACCACGGCGTTCACCTGGAGTTGGCCACCGAGCGCGTGAACATATCTCGCAATCGATGACAACTGAAGATCCTCACTTCGTTCAAGTTGCGGCACGTTCGGCTGTGAAGTACCGAGGAGGGCAGCGAGTTCGATTTGGCTCTTGCCAAGTTGTTCGCGCAGGATCGCCAGGCGCAAACGTAGCCGCTCTCGCGCAACCGCCTGCTCATCAATATCAAGGCGCTTGCGCACTTCGCGCCATGGAGTCGACTTGGGCATCAGATCAAACCTTCCTTACATATCTCGTAGAGATATTCGTCATACAATTCGTCGCCCCACGAGATGTTTCGGTCATACCAACCGACCGAGTCACTTCTCTTTTCACCGCCCAGCAGCACTATCGCCGTGCGGCGAAGGTCGAAACAGAACAGCGCACGGAGGTTTCCGGCGACGGAGCGAAACTCTTTCATGTTGGGGTGCCGCAAAGACTTGAGCGAATCCACTGCGGGTCGTCCCAGTTTGGGTCAGAGTTTCTCCAGAAGGTCAATCGAACCCTCGATTACGGTCCGGTCCTTTTGGTCCAGTGAGAGCAGCCATTCGGTCGCTCGATCGGTGAGTTCGATTTCCCACACACTTACAGTATAAGTCATGACTTCTAAAAGTCAAGGCTTATATCCTGAAACGGAATCTCTCTGACTTGATTAGCGACTGACTTGCGACACAAAGTGCGCCACCCGTGAAAGGTGGTGGCGACAACGTGAGAATCTCCGTGACCCAAATAATTCAAAGTCAGAGAAAAATCGACCAATAATCCGGCTTTGCGACCTCTTAGATGTTCGCGGACGAGGAGCACGAGATCTCCAAAAACTCCGCCTCGATCAATTAGAGGCCGCTTTGGGCACTCTGTGGGCGCTACGGTCCTCAAAAGAGCGTCTAAACGGGACTTTCGAAGTAGATTCTCGGACCTCAGAAATTACTATTGATTAGGAATAATTTCGCACCCCCAACGGGATTCGAACCCGTGCCGCCACCTTGAAAGGGTGGTGTCCTAGGCCGCTAGACGATGGGGGCCAGAACTTCTATTTACTTCAGGAACTACGTGGTCGGGCTGCCGGGATTTGAACCCGGGACCTCTGCGTCCCGAACGCAGCGCGCTACCAAGCTGCGCTACAGCCCGCGGCGAGTTACCCCGCAGCCAGACAATCCTAGTCGCCCGTCGTGGCGCGGCACAAAGGACTATTCGACCGCTTCCGGCGGGATAATTGGCTCGTGGTACTCCGCCACGATCTCACTAATCCGACGTTTGGAGACCGACTGGACTCGAAAACTCCAGTCTCCTTGGGTGTAGACCGAGCCGGCCGTAGGGATTTCGCCCGCGAGGTCCAAGATGTAGCCCGCGATAGTCACGTATTCGCCTTCGGGGATGACGAGGTCGAGCGCTTCTTCGACGCGGTCCACGTGAGTCTGACCGTCGACCAACCATCGTCCCGGACGAATCTTCACGATGGTCGGTTCGTCGTCCTCGTCGAATTCGTCACTGAGGTCGCCCACGAGTTGCTCGAGAATGTCGCGAATCGAGATGACTCCTGCGACACCACCGTGTTCGTCGAGCACGAGCGCGAAGGTCCGGCGCTGTTCTCTCATCTCCTTGAGGCTCTCGAGAAGATCGAGGGTCTCGGGCAACATGAGGGGTCGGCGAATCTTTCGCGAAATTTCATTGGCTGACGGCAGCGAGACGCCGATCGCTCGCTTGACGGTGGTGGAGCGAAAGAGATCGTTGACGAACAGGACGCCCTCGACCTCGTCGAGATCACCGTGAACCACGGGAAAACACGAGTGTCCGGTGTCGCGCACCGCCTCGGCAATCGCCTCGGGCGTTACGGGGATGGTGAGAAAGACGACGTCGACGCGCGGGGTCATCACGTCACGAAGTTCGAGTTCACTGAGCTGGTCGACGCGCGCATGAATGGTGGCCGCTTCAGGGGAAACGTGGGTTTCACCTCGGCCACCCACCATTTTCGCGCGGAACCGCGCGACGCCCGACCTGGGGGGCTGGTCCTTCATTACTCGGAGCCGGCGCGCACCGTAGCGGGACGAAGGAACTCGTCTTCGTACTCTCCGCCGCCGAGCACCGTGCGAACGGCGGCGCGCACTCGCTGCGGGTCAAGAGGCTTGACGAGGAAACCATCGGCGCCACTTCGTCGCGCCAAGAAGACGTCAGCACGTCGATCGAGCAACATCAGTACCGAGACGGGGTCGCCCGGCAAGTACGACTCGTCGTGTCGCAGCTCCATGCAGATGGCCATGGCCCCCATCGATCCCATTTGCAAGTCCGCAATGACGAGGTCGATGCCCCCCTGTCGGGCGATACGCAAGACCTCGGGTCCGGTCGCCGCCTCGTCGATGAAGAGGTCGGGACCCTCGAGCATCGCGCGCAACTCTTGGCGTAGGGAGGGAACATCGCTAGCGAGGAGAACGTTGGCCACGTTGTCAGCGTAGCAAGGCCGCAAATACCGTCCGGGTCCGCGATTTTGCCTTTGGTGACATAGGTGGGTAGTCTGCGAGAGTCCGGTGAAGCGAGGGGTTGACGATGGCACTACAGAAGGCCGAGTGGACCGATGGGGCCGCGTGTCGAGGCATCGAGAATTTGCTCTTTTTTTCTCCCGACGTTATGGAATCCAAAGAGGTGCGTTCGCGTCGCGAGCGACAGGCCAAGCAACTCTGCGCCGACTGCGACGTGCGTGACGATTGCCTGAGCACGGCCCTCGCCCAGCGCGAGTCCTACGGAATTTGGGGGGGCTTGACCGAGATCGAACGGCGGGCGTTACTGCGTCGCTAAGCGCGGGCGCGACCAGCCCAACTGGATCGGGCACACGCGTACCAGCACGACGAAGAGGGCGAAGGTCACGACGTGCACGCCGGTGCAGTACAAACAAATGTTGTCAATGATGATCAACTCGGCGTAGAGCAACCACAGCACGAAGGCCATCGACACAATGGCCAGGGCGAAACGCGTGACGTGGATCCAGTAGTTCTTGGCGCGCCAGAGCCACGGTGAGTTGAGTACCGCCAAGACGACGAAGTTACCCAGTCCCAGCAGGGCCACGGGGACGCCTAGGAAGTGCGACTGGGCCGACGTGGTGACCTTGGCGCAATTGATGAGGCCGGTGTCGGGGCACGCGAGGAACGTCTTGCTCTCGAAGTGGCCAATCGTGAGGTACGTCGCTAGCGTCACGCCAATGAGGCTGAGTGTCCACGAGACGTAGATCGCCCACCGCGGCACTGGGGACAGCGTGCGCGACATTTAGATCTTGAGTGCGGTCTTCGCGGCTATGACACCCGGTGAGGTGCACACCGAACCCGGTTGTCCCTTGGTCAAGTTGCACAACGCGGCGGTCTGGTAGTTCGCCGACGCGATGATGGCGGCGGTGATGGGACTCGAGGGTGACGACAGATTGGAAGCGACCGCGTCTCTCGTCTCGCCCTCAAAGAGCGCCGGGGTGTAACTCGCGCCGGCCACGAAGAACTTGTTGCCCATCGAGATGTAGGGGATCGAACCGTCGTCGGTCGCCGGGAAGCCGAAGTACTTGGAGACGTCGTACTTCGAGAGGTTGGCGTTCTCGGCCTTCGAGATCGACATCAACGGGTAGTAGAACGCGTTGTTCGGGTCGGTCACGTTGCTGTAGCGCTCGATGCCTTTAAAGACGAGGTAGGTCGAGGTGTAGCTCGCCTTCAAGAAGGTGAACGTCGGCGTGCTGGCGTATTGGTCGACGGAGGAACTCGTCGTGTCGCCGAGTCCCTTCCAGGTGCCGAAGCGACTGAGGGCGATGATGGTCGACCATCGCTGGGCGGCACAGAATGGACAGTACTCAGCTCCCACGTACAAGACCTCGGGCAACGCCTTACCCGCGACGGCGTCGGTCAGCGCTGGCTGATTCTTGATCTGCAAGGGCGGCGTCACTTGAAAGACACTCGAGGTCACGCCCACCGTATTAAAGACTGAGGCGGGAATAGTGGTGAGTTCGCTGACCATCGCCGCACTCGTGGCTTGGAATGCTCCCGAGTTCGATGACGTCGGCGAGTTTTTGGTCACCTTGACGATGACCAGGGCGAGGACGATGACCAGGACCACGCCAACTGCGACCCAGGTGAAGAGCCCCGGCGGTCGTCCACCCACCGCAGGCTTCGACGACGCTGAGGGTGACTTAGAGGCGGAAACGGACTTGGCCACAATGCTCCTTGGTGCTGACTATCCCACAAACTTAGTGGAGTCCAGCACACAACTCCTTCAGTGCCTTCTTATCTTGCCCTTGACTTCGACCATAAATCGCCTCGGCCGGCCACCATGACGACACTGATTCACAATGGAAATTAACTGCCAGGAATTCTTATATTGTTTCGCTCTGATAGTGCGCTACTGGCGCAAGAACCATGGGGAAACGAGGGTCATCGTCACGCCCGAGGATCCGGTAACGACGAACGAAGATCACGACTCGACGTTCGCCACCGCGTGGTCGAGAACGTCGAGGAGACGCGCGGTACAACCGGCCGGCACGAGAGAGGGGGTCAGCGCCCAGAGCTGTTCGGCCAAGGTCGCAAAGGGTCCGCCCTCTTCTTCGTACAACGCGACGGGCAGGCCGTCGTCGCCGCCGTCGGCGACGTCACTGCGCAGCGGAATCTGTGCCAGGAGTTCGACGCCCAGTTCGTGGGCTAAATCGCGGCCGCCCCCGACACCCAGTGGCGCGTGGACGCTGCCGCACTCGCAGGCGAAACCGCTCATGTTTTCGATGATGCCCAGTAGTCGGATATGTGACTTGCGCGCGAAATCCGCGGCGCGCGCCGCGACGTGCTGGGCCGCGCGCGAGGGTGTCGTCACGACGACCTGGCCCATGTGGGGGAGCAGACGTGCCAGCGTCATCACGATGTCGCCGGTGCCCGGAGGCGTGTCAATGATCATGACGTCGATGTTGGACCAGTCCGCGTCCTCGATGAATTGCGCGACGGCCTTTTGCACTACGAGACCGCGCCACAAGAGCGCCTGCTTCTCGTCGGCGAGGTGGCCCATCGATAACAGCGCGAGCGACCCGGCGCCGCACGGTCGTTCGAGGGGCACCATCTTGCCCTGGCGAACTTCGACGTCGCCCGTGATGTTGAGGAGTCGAGCCAGCGAAAAGCCCCAAATGTCGGCGTCGAGCACTCCGACACGAAGTCCGGTACGTGCGAGGGCGACGGCCACGTTCGCGGTGATGGACGATTTTCCGACGCCGCCTTTGCCCGACGCGATCATCAGCACCGGTGCGCGTCGCGGGACGGTGGTGTGGGGAGCGCGGGCTTGAGCCAGGGCACGCGCGGTCTTCATCAGCGCCGCCTTCGCTTGAGGGTCGAGGACGCCCATGGTGAGAATGACCTCGTCAACGCCTTCGATCTCCACCACGGCGTCGCGGACGTCGCGTTCAATATCGCCGCGTAACGGGCAACTGGCCGTCGTCAGCGCCACTTCGACGTGGGCAACCCCACCGACGACACGGACGTCGCCCACCATGCCCAACTCCACAATGGAGGCCCCGAGTTCGGGGTCTCGCACTAGGTTCAAACGCTCGAGAATTCGTTGTTCCAGTTCCACAAGGTGACGCTACCGGCTTTTTTACCGTCGCTATCGGGCGTGAGCACCGCTACCATGGGTACAGCACTTGTCAAAGGAGTTGCATGTCCAACGCGACCACGACCACCGTTTCGCTCAAGAAGAAGAACGCGGAGCCCATCTCGCTGACTGCCGCGGCCATCACGAAGGTCGCCGAGTTGATTGCCGGTGAAGAGACCGATGAGACACTCGCGCTACGTGTGGCCGTCAAGCCAGGCGGGTGCTCGGGGTTCAACTACGACATGTTCTTCGACTCCGAATTTGGCGACGACGATATTGTCAGCGAATTTTCCGGCGTCAAGGTGGTAGTCGACGAGGCGAGTGCCGACCTCTTGACTGGTTCGACGCTGGACTTCGCCGACGGTCTGCAGGGCGCGGGATTTCACATCACTAATCCCAACGCCACGCGCACCTGCGGGTGCGGCAACTCCTTTAGCTGATCCGTGTCCATGTCGATTGGGCCGTACTCTCCGGCCACGCGCGCTGGTGACTTCGTCATCCTCTCTGGCCAGTTGGGCATGGTGCCCGAAGCCGATACGCCGACGATCATCGCGGGCGGCGCGCCCGAAGAATTGCGCCAAGCGCTGAAGAATGCCGAAGGTCTTTTGAATCGACACGGCGCCACCATGAGCCAAGTCGTCAAGGGCACCTTGTTCTTGATGGACCTGGCCGACTTCACGGCGTGCAACGAAGTCTGGATGGAGGCCTTCGCGGAACCGCGTCCGACGCGTTCGACGATTCAAATCGCGGGGCTCCCGTTGGGTGCGCGCGCCGAAGCCGAACTGTGGGCCTTCGCCCCCCTCAGTTGATGTCGAACTCGTTCGACGTGCCGAATTTGTATCCGACGGAGCGCACCGTCTGAATCAAGTGGGCGTGCTCCTCGCCCAACTTGGCCCGCAGACGTCGCACGTGCACGTCCACCGTGCGTGCGCCGCCGTAATACTCGTAGCCCCACACGCGACTCAGCAACGTCTCGCGGGTGAAGACCCGATTCGGGTTGGTGGCGAGAAAGCGCAGGAGCTCGTACTCCATGTAGGTGAGGTCCATGACCCGTCCGGCGATGGTGGCCTGGTAGGTCTCTAAGTTCATCGAGAGACCGCCGTGGTCGATTCGCGGCGCCACCGTGTCGTTGCCCGAACGACGCAGACGGTGGCGCAGTCGCGTGGCCAGCTCCGAGACGTCGAAGGGACCCACCACGAAGTCGTCGAAGAGGTCCTCGCGGAACGTCAAATCGTCGAGTTGGTAGTGGTCGAGTAGCAAGATGACCGGTCCGCTCGCACGTTCGCGACTACGCAGTTGGCGACAGAGGTTCATGGACTCGGTGAAGGGGAACGCCGAGGCGTTGATCACCGCGCCGGCGAATCCCTCGGCGGGCTCGAGGGCAGCAATCTCGTTCAGGCGCCCGGTCGCAGCCACGACGGGCGTCACACCGGTCACGTCACAGGCCTTGCGGATAGGCCCTTCGCACGAGGGAACGCACAGGACGACGTCACTCACAAGAGGGGGAGGTACCTTTCGAGTTCGAAAGGTGTCACCTGGGCGCGGTAGGCGTCCCACTCGGAGCGCTTGTTGCGCAAGAACCATTCCACTTGGTGCTCGCCAATGGTTTCCAAGAGCAATTCAGAGGTCGACATCAATTCGACGGCCTCGCCCAGTGACTGGGGCAATCCCGCGACGCGTTCGCCCTCCTTGGGCAACTCGTAGTCGCCGTTGACGCCACGAAGGCCGGCGGCGAGGATGACGGCGAAGGCCAGGTAGGGGTTGGCTGCGGGATCCGGCGAGCGGTACTCGAGTCGCGTCGAATCGATGCGCGCGGGTTTGACCGAAGGCACGCGTACCAGGGCGGCTGCGTTGAAGCGGGCCCACTCCACACCCACGGGCGCCTCGGCGCCGGGCATCAACCGCTTGTAGGAGTTGACCCACTGGTTGGTGATGGCGGTGATCTCGGGTGCGTGGTGAAGCAGTCCGGCCATAAACTTCATCGCCACCTCACTCAGGCCGTAGGGACCCTCGCCAATGAACGCGTTCGCGTCGTCGTGCCACAGCGACAGGTGCGTGTGCATCCCCGATCCCTGGACGCCGACGAGAGGTTTGGGCATGAAACTCGCCGATACGCCGACCTGGCGAGCGAGTTCTTTGACTACGTGGCGCACCGACATCACGGTGTCGGCCATCGTGAGGGCGTCGGTGTAGCGCAGGTCGATCTCGTGCTGACCGGGTGCGTCCTCGTGCTGGGCGTGCTCGACGCCGATGCCCATCTCTTCGAGGATGAGCACCGTACGTCGGCGAAGTTGGCTCGCCACGTCGTCGGTGGTGAGATCGAAGTAGCTACCACGATCGATCGGCTCGGGTCGGCCGTTCTGGTCGACGCCCGAGAAGTAGAAGTACTCGATTTCGGGGGCGACGTAAAAGTTGTAGCCCTGTTCGCGCGCGCCGTCGAGGACGCGGCGCAACTGTTGGCGCGGGCAGCCGTCAAAGGGCGTGCCGTCAATGTTCACGATGTCACAGAACACTCGGGCGATGCCGGTACCCTCTTCGTACCACGGCAGGAGTTGGAAGGTGGTCAGGTCGGGTCGGGCCAGGACGTCGGACTCCGAGGTGCGCGAGAAACCGTCGATGGCCGATCCGTCGAAGGTCATGCCCTGGTCGAGGGCGTCCTCGAGTTCGGCTGGGGTCACGTGAAAGGCCTTGTGACGACCTAGGACGTCGGTGAACCAGAGCTGAACGAATCGCACACCCCGTTCTTCCACGGTGCGAAGGACGTATTGTGCCTGGCTTTGCATGAATGTCATTCTCGCACCTTCTGGGAGGGGATCCAAAGAGGAGGAAGCGGTGCGAATGTAAAGACCCGCCGCCTCACCGGCGGCGGGTCTTTACATTCTTTTCCCTGGGGGGATTACCTCGCGGCGACGGTCTTCTTAGCGACGACCTTCTTGGCGACCGCTTTCTTGGCCGGAGCCTTCTTGGTTACGGTCTTTTTCGCCGGAGTCTTCTTGGCCGCCGCCTTTTTGGCGGGCGCCTTGGCCGCGGCGGCGCCACAGACCGTCTCGACCATCAAGCGCGCCACGATGTAGGGGTCCATGTTGGCGTTGGGGCGACGGTCCTCGAGGTAGCCCTTCTTCTCGCGCGCCACGCCGCCGGGGATACGGACTGACGAACCGCGGTCCGAGACGCCGTAGGAGAACTTGGTGTAGTGCGCCGTCTCGTGAGCGCCGGTGAGGCGTTCTTCGATACCCACGCCGTAGTTCGTGATGTGCTCTTTCACGCGGGTACCGATGGCCTCGCAGCCGGCGATGATGGCGCCCCAGCCACCCTCGGCGCGCATCTGGTTGGTGGAGAAGTTGGTGTGGGCCCCCGCGCCGTTCCAGTCACCCTTGACTGGCTTGGCGTCGAAGGAGACCTCGACGTCGAACTCCTCGGCGATGCGCTTGAGCAACCAGCGCGCGACCCAAATCTGGTCGCCGATCGCCAAGGTGTCGAGCACGCCCAACTGGAACTCCCACTGACCCATCATCACTTCGGCGTTGGTGCCCTCGATGGAGATGCCGGCCTCGATGCAGGCCAGTGTGTGAGCTTCGACGATGTCGCGTCCGGGCATCTTCGAGCCACCGACGCCGCAGTAGTAGGGGCCTTGGGGAGCGGGGAAGCCATCTTCGGGCCAGCCGTAGGGGCGCCCGTCCTGGAAGAAGGTGTACTCCTGCTCGATGCCGAAGCGGGGCTCGTAACTGGCGTACTTCTTGGCCGCGATGGCCGCGGCGTGGCGCGTGTTGGTCGCGTGCGGCGTCATGTCGGCGTTGAGGACCTCGCACATGACGAGGATGTCCTTGGGTCCGCGCAGCGGGTCCTTGCAGGTGTACACCGGTACCAACACGCAGTCCGAGAAGTGTCCCGTCGCCTGGTTGGTGGACGATCCGTCGAAGCCCCAAATGATTGGCTTCTTGCCGTCCGCGATGATGCGCGTCTTGGAGCGCAGTTCGTGAGTCGGTTCGGTCCCGTCAATCCAGATGTATTCAGCCTGATACGACATAATCGCTCCTTACGAAATCGGCACGTGGTTCACGCGACACTCCAGTTTGCCGGAGAGCAACATAGCCCCACCCCCCGTTCTGTTAACCCTGTGTAAACCTTCGCCCCGAAGAATGTGGAACGTCGCCGGTAGGCTCGGTCCGTGCCCGTCCTTCGCATCGCCTTGGCCCAGATGAATGCGGTGGTCGGAGGACTGGGTCAAAACGTCGAGACGCTTCAGCGTTTGCGCAGGCAAGCCGCCGCCGTCGGGGCGTCCCTCGTGGTGTCGCCCGAATTGGCCCTCACCGGGTACCCGCCCGAAGATCTCCTCCTCAAAGAGGATTTTTGCGACGCGGCGCGGCGCGCCCTCGACGAACTGGCGGGGGCCCAGAACGCGCCACCGATGCTCGTGGGCACTGTGCTCGCCGAGGGCGGCGGCGTGGTGTTGGCCCCCTCGATGGACGGACGTGACGTGACGCGTCTGGTGACTGAGGGACGCGTGATCGCGCCGCACATCGCCAACGCTCTCGCGGCGGTGTCCGCCGCCGGAGTGGGGCCGATCGCGACGAAACGACTCCTGCCTAATTACGACGTCTTTGACGAGCAACGCTATTTTCACCCCGGTCTCGGCGAGGGGACCATCGTCAACGTCGAGGGTGTCGCGGTGGGCATGCTGATTTGTGAGGACGTCTGGACGTTCCAAGGTCCGGCGGCGGAATTGGCGGCGCAGGGCGCGACGCTGCTCGTCGTGGCCAACGCGTCACCCTTCGCGCGCGGACGACGCGGGGACCGCGAAGCGATGTTGCGCGAGCGCGCCTTCGAGACGGGTTGTGCGATCGCCTACGTCAACTTGGTCGGCGGCCAAGATGAACTGGTGTTTGACGGGCAGAGCGTCGTCGTCGATGCTGACGGTCGGGTGATCGCGCGCGCCACGGCATTTCAAGAGGAACTCCTCGTGGTGGAGGTGGAGGCTCGCGCATCGAGTGCGGGAGTGGCGCTCGAGTGCACGTACGTCCGCGACGAGCGACTCGCCGTGGCTCCGCACGTGAATCACGTTGCCGAACCTGCCGCGCCGGTGGCCGAGATCTACGACGCCCTCGTCATGGGCACGCGCGACTACCTCAGGAAGAACGGCTTTCGCTCGGCCATCCTGGGATTATCGGGGGGTGTTGATTCCTCGCTCGTCGCCGCGATCGCCGTGGACGCCGTGGGCGCGCGCGCCGTGCACGGATTTGCGATGCCCTCGCGCTACTCCTCGGAACACTCGATGCGCGACGCGTACGAACTGGCGCGGCGTCTGGACATCGAGATCGACACCATCGAGATCGAGGCGGCGCACACCACGGTCATGAAGATGCTCGAGGAGGTGCTGCGCGCTCCGCTCGCCGGCCTGACCGAGGAGAACCTGCAATCGCGCATCCGCGGCGTCTTGTTGATGGCGGTGTCGAATCAGACTGGCGCCATCGTACTCACCACGGGCAACAAGTCGGAAATGGCGACGGGATTCTCTACGCTCTACGGCGACTCGGCCGGCGGGTTCGCCGTCATCAAGGACGTGCCCAAGACGCTCGTGTACGAGTTGTGTCGCTACCGCAACGAACTCGCCGCGACCCAGGGCGACCCCGAGCCCATCCCCCTCGACGTGTTGATCAAGGCGCCGTCGGCGGAACTGCGCCCGGACCAGCGCGACGACCAATCTCTGCCGCCGTACGAACAACTCGACCCGCTGCTCGAGCTCTACGTCGAAGACGACGCCACGGCTCAGGAGATGATCGACGCCGGTCACGACGAGGCGCTGGTGTTGCGCATTACTCGCCTGGTCGACGCCAGTGAGTACAAGCGTCGTCAGATGCCTCCGGGAGTGCGCATCTCGAAGAAAGCCTTCGGACGCGACCGGCGCATGCCTATCACGAACGCGTTTCGTCCGGAGACGCCATGAGCGATTGGCCCGCGCGTCGTCACCTGGTCTCGATTTACGACGCGTTGTACCAGGCGTTGGGTGAAGGTGCACCACGCGTCACCCACGACGCCTTCGTGGTGCGCTTGCACGAGGCGAGTCGGGCCTTTGGCGCCTTGGCCCTGGAACTGCGCGACGACGACGACGTCGTCGTCGAACCGGTGGTGTACACGGTGCTGCTCAACGCCCTGGCCCAGGACGACTCGGGCGCTCTGGCACTCTACGCACTGGCGATGCTCATCGGTCCGCGACTCCTGGTCACGTTGCGCGACTACCTCGAGACCGAGACCGATCCACGCCACCGTGAGATCTTGAGTCGCGGTTCGGACCAGGTGGTGCGTGAGGTTCGCGCGGTGGGGGCGGTCGTCACCGACGAGGAGCCGCTCGACGACCCCGCCTGGGCCGAGTCGGCCCGGGCGATTTACGAGACCCTCGACGCCGCCGGGATGACCGAAAGTCTTGGTCCGAGGCACTAAATAGGGCCCGTGGTTGCGTACCACCGTATAACTAATACTGCCGGAATTCCCCGACACGTATTTAGGAGCGTTATGGCCAAGGACCGCGTAGACCGCGACGACGAAGACCTCGTTCGACTGTACCTATCTGACATTGGTCAGTACACCTTGTTGACCAAGGACGACGAAGTGCACCTGGCCCAGACCATCGAGGAAGGTCGCGAGGCCAAGGCTGAACTCGAGGCCGCCGAGAACGACAAGAAGATCAAGCTCACTCCCACCAAGAAGCAGGCGCTCAAGCGCGCCGTGCACCGTGGTGACCAAGCCGAGCGCGACTTCGTGCAGTCCAACTTGCGCCTTGTCGTGTCTATCGCCAAGAAGTACCAGGCGTCGGGTCTGCCCCTGTTGGACCTCATCCAAGAGGGCAACCTTGGTTTGATGCACGCCGTCGAGAAGTTCGACTGGCGCAAGGGCTTCAAGTTTTCCACCTACGCCACGTGGTGGATCCGCCAGGCCATCACTCGTGGCATCGCCAACACCGGGCGCACCATCCGACTCCCGGTGCACGCTGGTGACACCCTGGCGCGCGTGCAAAAGGCCCAGTCGCGTCTGGAACTCAAGTTCGGACGTCCCCCGACCATCAAGGAACTCTGTGACGAGTGCGAGATGCCCGAGGACAAGCTCATCGAGGCGTTGCGCTTTCGCTCCGAGCCCATCTCCTTGTCCGAGCCGTTGCGCGAGGACGGCGACGCCGAGCTCGGTGACGTGGTCGAGGACCGTTCGGCCGAGTCGCCCTTTGACGTGGCCGCGGTCAAGATGATGCCCGCCGCGATCGAGAAGTTACTGCAGCCCTTGGACGAACGCGAACAGAAGATCTTGCGGATGCGTTTTGGTCTCGACGGCGCCGGTGAGATTCGCACGCTCGAAGACGTGGGTGCCGAGATGAACCTGACGCGCGAGCGAATTCGTCAGATCGAAGCGCGCGCGATGAGCAAACTGCGCCACCCGTCCTCCGACACCGGCGCACGCGACTTGCTGACTCTCTAGATTTCGTCAGGACACTTGCACTTCGTTAGTGTTGGCGCGCTGGTAGGTCGTCACGATCACCCCCGTGGGGAGGACCGTGTAGTCGCTCAGTTGCCAGTGTGAGGGTGCGCCGCTCGCGTCAAACAATCGCTCACCGTCTCCGACGACGACCGGGTGAATCCACAACCGGTACTCGTCGATGAGTTGCAGGGCCTCGAGGTACCTCACCAGGGTAGTGCTGCCAAGGATCAGAAGTCCGTTACCCGCTTGATCCGTGAGTTGGCGAAGCGCCGTCGCGACGTCACCGGAGAGCAACGTGGCGTTCCAACTCACGTGGGTGAGTGAACCCGAGGCCACGAATTTTGGTATCGAATTCATCCGCTCGGCCAGACCCCTCAGTCCCGTCCGGCTCGGCCAAGCGGCCGCGAACATCTCGTACGTTCGTCGACCCAGTACCAGGGCGTCCGCATCCATGATCTGTTGCGTGATGATGTCCAACTGCTCGTCGCCAATGAACGGAAGTTGCCATCCGCCGTGGGAGTATTCGCTGGCGTCGCCGGGAGCCTGCACCACCCCGTCGAGGGTGACAAACTCCTGGACAACGAGCGGTCTCACGTACGTGCGGGGGCGAAGAGTTCGTCGAGGCGGCTCATCGAGTCGTCGATGCCTGATCTCATTCCGGCGTTCACCATGTCGTCGCGATCGTGCAGGCTTGCGAAAACCGACCTTTGCACCAGGATGGTGTGGGCGCCACGGGCCTCGAGTACGAGGTCGTTCATTTGGACGTGGCCCGGCGCGCGCTCGTATTCGAAGGTCGCCACGATGCGCCGTGGCGGATCGACGAGGTGGAAGAAGCCGTGAAAGGCGTACACCGCGCCGTCCTCGGCCGTCTGCACGTAGCGCCACCCGCCTCCGGGCACGGCGTCGAGTCGATCGACCGTCGTCGTCAGGTATCGCGGCCCCACCAGAGCGCGATCAAGTCTGGGTCGGTGTGGGCTGCGAAGACCTGCTCGGGTGACGCCGCAAAGGTCCTGGTAATGGTGACCTCCTGGCGGTCCGCGGGTACGTCAAAGTCAGTCTCGAATGTCACGAGTTTCTTCTTCCATCGGTACTTCGTATTGATTGGTCAATCAGCGGTTCATCGAGTCGTTCGAAGCTCTCGGTGAAAAATTCGCGATAGTCGACGAGCCAACGGCTGGCTTCTTCTAGCGCGGACCCGGCCAGGCGCGCCGGACGAAGTTGAGCCGAGCGCTCGCGCGTTACGATCCCTGCGCTTTCGAGCACCTTCAGGTGCTTCGATACCGCTTGGAGGGTGATCTCAAAAGGCCCGGCGAGTTCATTGACGGTGGCGGGACCCGTGGCGAGGCGTGACACCATGGCCCGGCGGGTGGGATCCGATAGCGCCAAGAACGTCGCGTTGAGGGTCGTCGTGCTCACTTTATTAAACCTATTAGTTGATTAACCATGTAGATGAATATAACGTGAGATGGGGCGACCGTCAATAGCATGTGATCAGGAGATTCGAGAGGCCAGAATGGTGGTTCCGGCGCTTTAGGGGGTCCGAGGCGCGCTAACGCCGCGCCTGACTGCGCCCCACCAGGGCGAGGATTCCCAGGACGGCGGCCGAGACGACGAAGGGCGTGCGCCCCCGGTGCCCGTCGTGGGGGCGCACCTTGTGCGTGAAACTCAAGATAGGCCATTCGTTGTCGTGCGCCATCTTGGTCAGTGCGCGGTCGGGGTTGACCGCGAAGGCGTGTCCCACCGCGAGCAACATTGGGATATCCGTCTCGGAGTCGGAGTAGGCGAAGGACTCGTCCATGTCGATACCGCGATCGTCAGCGACCTCGCGCATTGCCATCGCCTTGTTCTCGCCCACCGCGTAGAACTCCATTTCGCCGGTGAACTTACCGTTTTCGTCGATCATTGCCTTGGACGAGATCGAACCGGTGATGCCCAGGATTTCGGCGAAGGGCTCGACGATCTCGGCCGGGGACGTCGAGACGAGCCACACCTCGTCGCCTTCACTGAGGTGGTGGTGAATGAGATCCAGCGCCTCGGAATAGATCAGAGGCTCCATAATCTCGTTGAGAGTCTCGGCGACGAGCAGGCGTACCTCGTCGTGGTCCCAGCCCTTAGTAATTTTCAAGACGGAGCGACGAATCTTGGCCAGTCGCTCCTCGCTGGCGCCGAAACGTAGGAACAAGATTTGTAGGAAAACCCCGCGAACGAGCGTGCGCCGTCGTAGCAGGCCACGAGCGTGAAATTCGGGCCCGAGCGCCACCATCGACGCTTTGGCGATGACGGTTTTGTCGAGGTCGAAGAATGCGGCGCGCACGAATTCCATGCTAGGTCGCGTCTCGTCAGTGATGAGAGTCGCCCGTTAGCCGATGAAGGCTGACGAGCATGATTCCTTGGCGTCACCGCGAGTAATGAGCACCACGTGGTCGTGCTCGAGGAATCGGGTAGTCCCCGTCGGTACCATGGGCTGGTCGTTGCGCACCACCGCGACCACGCGCACGTTGTCGGGGAGTCGCAGTTCGTCGAGCGTTTGTCCGTGAGCGACGGCGGGGGCGTCCGAGGCGAGAGTGATTTCTTTTAAGTGCATGCGACCACTGGCGAGGTCCATCAAGTTGATGATCGAACCCACTTCGACGGCTTCGTCCACGAGCGACGTGATGAGCGCTGGTGTCGACACGGCGACGTCCACCCCCCATGTCTCGGTGAAGAGCCATTCATTGCGCGAGTTGTTGATGCGCGCGATCACGCGCGGCACGCCGAATTCTTGCTTGGCCAGCCAACTGATGACCAGATTGTCCTCGTCATCGCCGGTGGCGGCGATGATTACGTCCGAACCACGCAGATCTACGGCCGATAGTGAGGAGTACTCGCAGGCGTCGGCGTTCACCACGTTCACTCCGTGCAAGATCCCGCGCAATCTCTCGGCGACTTCGGAGGTGTGCTCCATTAACGCCACCTCGTGGTGACGATCGACGAGGTCGAGGGCGATCGCGGTACCGACCGATCCGCCACCGGCGATGACGATCCTCATGCGGGCACCTCGAGCATGTCGTGGAGTTGGCCGAGCCCCTCGGTGGTCACCAGGAACTCGAGGACGTCGTCTTCTTGGGCGAAGAGACCGTCGATATCGACGCGACCGTGACTCCCGCGAATGAGTCCCACCACGCGCACGTTCGCGCCGGCGGAGAAGTGGCGGATCTCCTGGCCGGCGAGGTGGTCCGGCACGATGCGCTCGACCAAGTGCAAGGTGGCCGTGCCGTCGGTCCACTCGACCGAATCGTCGGCGGGAATGATCCAGCGTTTGACCTGCTGGGTGGTCCACAGGGAGGTGGCCACCGTGGGGATACCGAGTTTCATGTAGATGCTCGCGCGTTGGGGGTCGTAGATGCGCGCGACGATGTTCTTGATGCCGTAGTTGTCGCGTCCAATACGCGCACACAGGATATTGGTGTTGTCCCCGCGCGTCACCGCCGCGAGAGCGTCGGCCTGTCCGGCTTCGGCCTTGGCCAGGACGTCGCGGTCGAATCCCGAGCCGTGAATGGTGCGCCCGTTGAAGTGCACGAGGCGGCGAAACGCGTCGCGGTCCTTGTCAATCACAACCACGGAATTACCCTCGTCGGAGAGTTGCATCGCCAGTCCGGACCCCACGCGGCCACAGCCGACAACTACGATATGCACGCGCCCATCTCACCACAGTTGGTCGACGAACCGCAACTGCCAGCCCTTTTGTCCGTTGGAGTCTATGGTTGTCGGCGTGTCTGAAGCAGATAAACAACTCGCGAAAAACTCGCCCGTTCTGACTTCGCACGCCAACTTGGCGGCGGTCTACCCCGAGGGCCTCGGGTACCGCATCAAGCGCATTGTCCTGGGACGCCCCTTCGTCAGCGAACAGTTGAGCGGTGAACGTTTGGGCCGCATCATCGCGCTGGGCGTGCTCGCTCCGGACTGTATTTCTTCCTCGGCCTACGGCACCGAGGAGATCTTGACCCAGATGACGCCGGCGATTGGTCTGGCCGCCTTCGCACTGGTCGTGCCGATCATGTTCGTGATCATCGGTGTGTTGCTCTTCGTGACCCTGTCGTACTGGGACGTCATCAAGTACTACACCCAGGCGGGCGGCGCCTACGTCGTCGCGCGCGAGAACTTCGGACCGCGCGTCGCCCAAATCGCCGCAGTCGCCTTGCTGATTGACTACACCGTCACCGTCGCGGTGCAGTGTTCGGCCGGCACCGACGCCCTCACCAGTGCGTTTCCGAGCCTGACCCCCTACGCGCTCAAGATCACCGTGGGCGTGGTGTTGCTGCTCATCTTCGGGAACCTACGCGGTCTGCGCGAAGCCGGTAGCTACTTCGCGCTCCCCACGTACCTCTACATCGTGGCGCTCGGCTCGACAATCATCTTTGGCTACTACAAGTACTTCGCCGGCACCCTGCACACGGTCGCCATTCCCGCGGCGGGCAAACTGGTCGACGGGCACTTGGGGGCCAAGGGATCGGGTCCCTTGATGGGCCTGGCCTTCATCCTCCTGATGAAGGCCTACGCCAACGGGGGCTCGTCATTGACGGGACTCGAAGCGATCTCTAACGGCGTGGCGAGCTTCAAGCGACCCGAGTCGGTCCACGCGCGCCAAACCCTCATCGTGATGTCGTGCACCCTCGCGTTCTTGCTCGCCGGCACGGCGCTACTGGCGCACTGGACCCACGCCTTGCCGCGACTGACGGGCACGCCGACGGTGGTCAGTCAAGAAGTCCAGGCGGTGTTCGGGACCTCGTCGGGTGGCCACGTCGCGTTCCTCTTCGTGCAGTTCGCCACGGTGCTCATTCTCTACACCGGCGGCAACACTTCCTTTAACGGCTTTCCCTTCCTGGCCAACTACGTCGCCACGGACAAATACCTGCCGCGCCAGTTGACCAAGCGCGGTCACCGTCTGGCGTTCTCCAACGGCATCATCTTGCTCGGCGTCGCGTCACTCTCGTTGATCCTCATCTTCAACGGCAACGTGAACTCACTCGTCGCGCTCTACGCCATCGGGGTCTTTACCGGCTTCACCATGGCGGGTCTGGGCATGGTCGCGCGACACCGGCGCAACAAGGATGCCCACTGGCGTCGCGGCGTGTTCATTAACGGCCTCTCGGCTACCGTCACCTCAATTGTCGTACTGATCTTCATCACCGCGAAGTTCACTCAGGGCGCCTGGATCATCGCGGTGGTCGGACCCATCATGTACGTCGCGCTGCTGCGTTTTCACAAGCAGTACGACCGCGAGGAGCACGCCTTCGAGTCCACCGCCACGTCAGAAACCATGAAGATCCGCACCAATCGGGTGGTCGTCTTCGTCGATCACTACGACCTCGCCACCGAACGCGCTCTGCAGTACTGCAACACGCTCAACGCTTATTCGGTGCGCGCGGTGCACTTCGATATCGACCCCATCGTGACGCGCGAACTCGAGCAACGCTGGGCCATGCCCAACACCGCGTCGGAATCGGTCGGCCTCGAGGTCGTGGAGTGTGAGGACCGACGACTGGACCGCGCGGCGCTCGAACTCGTCGCGGACGTCGTGCGCGACCCTGACGTGTTCTGCATGGTGATCTTGCCGCGGCGCGGCTTCGTCTCGCGGTTACAACGTCTGTTGCACGACCGCACGGCCGACGCGATGGCGGGCGCCGTCATGCAGATCCCGCGTACGGCCGCGACGATCATTCCCTATCGCGCGAGTCGGCGACGTTTGGCCGAGGGTGACCTCACCGAAGAACCAATCAGCGACGTGGTCGTGCGCGGTGGCGTGCGCGCCGATTCGCACCTCTTGGCCGACGTCAAGTTGGCTGAGCGCTCGGGCGGCGCGGCGCCCATCGGGGGACTGCAGGAGAGAAACTTCGTGGAGATTGCCGGACGCGTGCGCGCGATGACGATCACCCGCGAGAACGGGGCCAATGAACTGCGCTGCGTGATCGTGGACAATACGGGATCGATCGCCCTCATTTTCCAAGGTCGCGCCGTGGTTCCGGGCATCGAGCGCGGGACGCGACTACTGGTACGCGGGACCGTGACTTCGTCGCGACGTGAGGCCGTTATCCTCAATCCCCAGTACGAAATTGTGGCGTCGCCCTCGAGCGACGATTAATCCTGGTCGCAGCGCCGACCGTTGTCGAGTGTTAGAAATACTCGATTTGTTAAAACCCGCGAAGGCATCGCCGACGCACCGCGCGCGGCTGTTTATCTTGTAGTACGACTGACGGACGTACCGAGGAAAGGTGGTGAAGATGGCACGAGCTCTCGTGATAGTGGAGTCGGTCGCGAAGGCGACCCGGATTCAGGGCATGCTCGGAACGGATTACATCGTCAAGCCCTCCATCGGCCACATCCGCGACCTACCCCAGAGCGCGGCCGACATTCCCGCCTCGGTGAAGAGTGAGAAGTGGGCTCGACTGGGTATCAACGTCAACGACCACTTCAAACCGGTCTACGTCGTGTCGAGTGATCGCAAGAAGATTGTCAGCGAGCTCAAAGCCGCCCTGAAAGAAGTTGACGAGCTCTACCTCGCCACCGACGAAGACCGCGAGGGTGAGGCCATCGCCTGGCACCTCCAGGAAGTGTTGAACCCCAAGGTCCCCGTCAAGCGGATGGTCTTTCACGAGATCACCCCGGCGGCCATCGCGCGCGCCGTCAACGACACGCGCGACCTCGACCTGCGTCTGGTGGACGCCCAGGAGGGCCGCCGCTTCCTCGACCGCCTCGTGGGCTACGAGGTGTCACCGGTGCTGTGGCGCGCGGTCGACAAGGCGCGCTCGGCCGGGCGCGTGCAATCGGTCGCCATTCGTTTGGTGTGCGAACGCGAACGCGAACGTATGGCCTTCACCTCGGCAACGTGGTTCGACGTCACCGCCACGCTGAACGCCGCCACGACGTTTGAGGCGACGGTCGATACGCTCAACGGCGCGGCGCTCGCCACCGGTAAGAACTTCGACGCGTCGGGAGTCCTGGACTCGTCGGCCAAGGTCGAAGTGCTGAGCGAATCGTCGGCCCACGCGATTGCTGAGGCACTCACTGGCAGCGACGTCACCGTGACGTCGGTCACCTCGACGCCGCGCACCCAGCGCCCCCAAGCACCCTTCATGACGTCCTCGTTGCAGATCGAGGCGAGTCGCAAGATGCGATTTGACCCCGAGCGCACGATGCGCGCGGCCCAGCGGCTCTACGAGCAGGGCTGGATCACCTACATGCGTACCGACTCGACGACGCTGTCGGACGAGGCGATTCACGCCGCGCGCTCCATGGCCGCGTCGATGTTCGGCGACGATTACGTGGCCGACGCGCCGCGGCGCTACGACCGTAAGGTCAAGAACGCCCAGGAGGCCCACGAGGCCATCCGTCCGGCGGGTGAGGTCTTTCGCACCCTCGACGACGCCCAGGCGAGTCTCGGCGGCGACGAACTCGCGGTGTACGACCTCATCTGGAAGCGCACCATTGCCTCACAAATGGTGGACGCGCGCCTCACCCAGGACCGGGTGCGTATGCGTGCGGCCTTAGGAGCCGTCGCGGGCTTTACCGGCGACGTGGAGGCGGGGTTGACCGCGACGGGTCTGCGCATTGAGTTCCCCGGTTTTCGCCGCGCCTACGTCGAGGGCACCGACGATCCCGAAGCCGAGTTGGCCGACCAGGAGCGAATCTTGCCGGCGCTGGACGAAGGGGCCAGCGTCGCGGTCGCGAGCGTGGCGATGAAGAGTCACGACACTCAGCCGCCCGACCGATTCTCCGAAGCCACGTTGATCAAGAAACTAGAGGACCTCGGTATCGGGCGTCCCTCGACGTACGCGAGCGTGATGAAGACGATCGATCGCCGGGGCTACGTCTGGAAGAAGGGCAAGTCTCTGGTGCCGGCGTTTCGCGCCTTCGCGGTGGTCAACCTCCTGCAGACGTACTTCGCCGACCTGGTCGACTACCAGTTCACCGCCGAGATGGAGAACCAGCTCGACGACATCGCCGACGGTCGTCAGGACCTCGAGCCGTGGCTGCGCCGGTTCTACTTCGGGGACCCGTCCGCGACGACCGAACTGGCCAAGCTCGGCCTCGAGCACATGACCCACGTGCAACACGACTTCGACTTCGCGGCGATCAACTCGATCGAACTGGGTACCGCTCCCGACGGGCAACCCGTCTCGGTGCGATCGGGTCGCTACGGCCCGTACCTGGTGCATGGAGAGGATCGCGTGTCGATCCCCGAGGCCACCGAGCCCGACTCACTGAGCGTCGAACACGCTCTGGAACTCTTGGCGGCGCCGAGCAACGACCGCGAACTTGGCCTTGACGACGAGAGTGGCCAGCCGATCTATCTGAAGGCGGGTCGCTACGGTCCCTACGTACAAGTTGGCGAGGTCAGCGACCCCAAGGACAAGCCCAAGACCGCCTCGCTCTTTTCCACGATGTCGCCCGAGACGGTCACGTTGGTCGACGCCCAACGACTGTTGTCGCTGCCGCGCGAACTCGGTCCCCACCCCGACGACGGTGAGATGGTCTTGGCCCAGAACGGCCGCTACGGGCCCTACCTCACGTGGGGCAAGGAGACGCGCTCACTCGAGAACGAGGATCAGATCTTCACCGTTGATCTGGCGAGCGCCCTCGCGCTGCTGGCCCAACCTAAGCAGCGGGGACGCCGGGCCGCGGCGGGCCCCCTAAAGGACCTGGGAGAAGACGCCGTCACCAAGCGTCGCGTCGTGGTGCGCTCGGGTCGTTTCGGCTTGTACGTCACCGATGGCGAAGTCAATGCGACGCTGCGACTGGGCGATACTCCCGAGTCCATCACGCTCGACCGTGCCTGTGAGCTATTGGCGGAACGGCGCAACGCCGAACCCTCCACACGCGTCGCCAAGAAGCCGGCGGCGAAGAAAGCCACCAAGAAGGTGGCGAAGAAGTCGACGGCGACGAAGTCCACGTCGGCGACGAAGGCGACGGGTGCCGTCAAGCGCGCCGCCGCCGCCAAGGGAGCCAAGGCCAACGCCGCCCTGACGGCGAAGACCAGCACGGACCGCGGATAGTGACTCGCGGTACCTTCGTCGTCTTCGAGGGGATTGACGCCAGTGGTAAGAGCACCCAGGCACGACGCGTGGCCGCCCAGCGCGGGGCGCTCTTTGCCTTCGAGCCCGGCGACACCACCCTGGGCGCCGAGTTGCGCCGCTGGCTCCTCGACGGTTCCACGCCCATGAGGCCCGTCACCGAGGCTTTGATGATGTTGGCCGACCGGTCCCATCACGTCGCCACGGTGATCGAACCCGCACTGCGTGCGGGCACGTCGGTCGTGGCCGATCGTTTTGAGGCGTCGACCCTGGCGTACCAGGGGTTCGGCCGAGGACTAGATCTCTCGGACCTCGAGGCCGCGACGGAACTGGCCATCGGAGGGTGCCGCGCGGACCTCACCGTGCTCATCGACATCGACATCGCTACCGCCAACGAACGACGCGCACGTAACGCCGAAGATCGTTTCGAGTCGGCTGACGCCGAGTTCCACGAGCGCGTACGCGAGGGGTACCTCGAGATTGCTCGTCGCGACGTCGCGCACTGGTTCGTGGTGGACGGTCGCGCACGTCCCGAGGACGTCGCCGTAGTGATCGACGAGCGACTGGACCAGTTGGACTGGTGAGCGACGTCTTTGACACCCTGGTCGGACAGACCCGCGCTGGCGCGGAGTTACGCCAGCACGCACGCAACCCGGTTCACGCCTATCTCTTCAGCGGGCCGCGCGGCTCTAACGTGGGTGACGCGGTGGTCGCCTTCGCCGCGGCCCTGCAATGTCCCGAGTGGGGTTGTGGATCGTGCGAGTCGTGCCGGCGAGTCCTGGCCGGTGTTGACGCGGACGTCTACGTGGCCGAGCGTGCGGGCGTGTCGTGGCGAGTGGACGACTTGCGCGACGTCGACCGCGTCAGTCGACGTCGCCCCTTGGGCGCGGGCTATCACATCGTGATCGTGAACGACATTGAGCTGACGGTCACCGGCGCCGCGCCATCGGCCCCGGCGCTGCTCAAGTCCCTCGAGGAGCCCCCCACTCGGACGATTTTCCTCTTGACGGCTGAGGACGTGCCCGAGAGTTTGGACACTATTGTCTCGCGGTGCGTGCAGATCAGTTTTCAGGCGATGAGTGACGCGGATCTTGAAGAAGTGCTGCGTCGCGACGGCGCCGCACCCGAGGCGGCCGCTACCGCGGCGCGCTCGGCCGGCGGCAACCTGGCCCGGGCGCGCGTGTTGGTACGCGACCCTGGTCTCGGACGTCGACTCGAAATCTGGCGGTCGGTGCCCGACCGCTTGAAGGGCACCGCTTCGGGAGCAACGCAATTGGCGACCGAGATTTCGAGCGCGATCGACGCAGCCATGGCGCCACTCGAAGCCCTGCACGGCGACGACTTAGCGCGACGAACGCGCGAGGCCAAGGATGTGGGGCTGCGCTCGGTCAGTAACCGTAAGGAGATCGAGGCGCAGTTCAAGCGCGAGGAGCGGCGTTTTCGTCTGGAGGAGGTCCGGTTCGGCCTCAGCGTTCTTTCGTCGGTCTACCGTGATCGCATGTTGGATGCCCTGGTCGAGACGGCCGACGCGAGTGACGCTACCGACTCGCGCGCCACGTATCGGGTGTCCTCGTCGATCCAGGCCCTCGACATCCTGGTCGAGACCAACGAACGATTGTCAACGAATATCGACGAGTCGTTGCTGCTCGCCGACCTGATGCTCTCACTGGCTCGACTCTGAACCGGGGGTGAATCGGGTAGTCTTTCTAGTCGCGCCTGGGTAGCTCAGTCGGTAGAGCAGCGCATTCGTAATGCGCAGGTCAGGAGTTCGAATCTCCTCCCAGGCTCCAGTCAGTGCGCGGTGATTCGCCGATCCTCCTCACTACAGAGCACGGTAACTGCCGCTCTCGGCGCCGCGCCTGCGCTTCACCAACTTTTCGCTCGCATACGTGACGCGACTGCACCGAGCATTTTGCGAGCGGGCGAAAACTGGCCTCCGCTTGACTCCGCACCGGTCGGCTGGCGGTTCTTCGGCTTCTGCGCCAAACCTCCTGCCGAGGGGAACAACGAATCACCGCTGTCCGTGCTTCTTGGTTTTAGCGATGATTCTGGACCTCTTGACGAAGAATCGGATGAGCACGAACGCCACAGAGATGAGGAGTAGACCACCAATGATGCCCGAAACCACCTCCATTGAAGTGGTCCCTCTGCCACTCGCCGTGCCGAAGAATATGCCGCCAGCCAACACCACCGCAATGAGCAGTTTGCTGAGATTGTCGTTCAACTTGCTTCGGAGCAGTCGGCGTTGACCTAAGGAGTCGTCAATGTATCTCGGCGGGCTCTCGGGGACGTCGGACATCTATTCTCCTTGTTGAGTCTTTACTGTAAGCGGGGTGGCGTGTGCGGTGGTGGAGGTGGTCATCCGCGAGACGTGACTCTAATCTTCACCAGATTGACGGTGCCTTCTGGTGAGATGATATTGACGAGACCACCAAGGAATACCTCGAAGCCGGTGTCGAGGTTGGTGAAGCACCGTGCTATTCGCGAATCTGACTCGTGCTCCTCGTCGCCGTTGAGAGGAAGGTCGCGGGCCATGAGGTCAGGTAACAATCTCCCCAGTGGAGGAGTCCACGACGACGATTTCGTGCTTCTACGCAACGTGCCGTGGGGTCGCGCGAACCTCAATCGATCTTGGTGCGCGTGACCTCACTCACGGCACGGGCGAAGTCGTCGCTGCGCTCGGTCCAGTTCTTGTAGGCGTCAAAACTAGGCGCCGCGGGCGACATGAGGACCACACCGCCGGCGGGCAACGCTGCTGCGGCGAGTTGAACTGCTGCGGTCATGTCGTTCGCGTGAACGGTGTGCACTCGAGTGTCGGCTGCGTCGAGGAGAGCCCGTAGGCGTTCACCGGCCGGACCGATACTCACGAGCGTCGTGGGCGTTCGACGTTCGCCTAAGGCGATCACCAGAGGTTGGTAGTCCACGCCGCGATCGAAGCCACCGGCAATCAGCGCCAAGGGCTCGACGTCAAAGACGTCGAGGGCAGCGATGGTGGGCAGGGGAGCGGTGGCCAGGCCGTCGTCGACGTAGCGCACCGAAGCGCCGTGGTCGATCGCGATGGTCGTGAGTAACGTCAGACGTCCGCGCAAGGCGACGAACTCTGTCGCCCGCGCGGCGACCGCTGCGCGAACGTCGTCACTCGAGCGCCCCAGCGCGTGCGCGCACGCCGCGAGGGCGAGACCGACGTTGTGGTCGTTGTGCACCCCCAGGAGCCCGAGTGCACCAGCGAGTCCCGTGTCGTCAGAGGCCACGACCACCTGGTGGCCACCCGCGAGCGACCGTACACGTTCGAGCGCGGGATCGTCGGCCAAGAAGGTGACGTGCTCGCCCGGGGCGCGGGTGATCGTCAACTTGTCCTCGTGGTAGCGCTCGAGTGACCCGTGCCAGTCCAAGTGATCCGAACTCAGTGAGGTGACCACGACGATGCTCGGTGCGATCGTGATGTCGACCGATTGAAAACTCGAGACCTCCAGTACGAGCCATCCGGTCGTCACGTCGACGTCCGGGTCGTAGGGTGGTTGGCCGATATTGCCGAGCTCGTGCGCCTCCTCGCCGCAACAACGCAAGAAGAAGGCGATGAGTGACGTCGTCGTCGACTTGCCCTTGGTGCCGGTCACCGCGATCACCCGGCTCAGGTCAATTTCGTGCAGCCACAAGTTCAGCGCCGACGTCACGACGACGCCACGGTCTTCTAGGTCGATCACGTCGGGGCGTCGACGTGGGATGCCGGGGCTCTTGAGCACGGTGTCGCAGGTGGCCAGGGCGGCGAGACCGCCGTCGGCACTGGCCAGCGCGCCGTCGTTCGCCTCGTCGTCGACGAGCACAACGTTCGACGTCACGCTGGCCAGTCGCCGAGCGGTCGCGTGACCTTCGATGCCGTACCCGAAGATACCCACGCGCTGATCAATGAGATCAGCGAAGCCAGTGGGCCGGGACACGGCTGCTCCCTTGAGGTTCGAGCAATTCCGTGAAGTCGCGGTCCGCCTCGCTAAGGCGTGCCAACTCGGCGAGGCGAGGAACATCACGCCACTCGGGCAGGGCGCTGATGAACTCGAGCGCTGCCGCGCTCTCGTCGGGATCACCGACGCACTCGAAGGGCTTGTGGCCGTGGCCCAGACCGATCAGTGAACGCAGCGTGGCGTCCAGTCGCGGATCCGCGACCGGCTCGGCATGAAAGATTTCGCGCAAGCTCGCTCGATCGATGAAGGGCGCGAGGATCAAGTTGATGAAGAGGCACTTGTCGCACGTTCCGCACCAGTTCACCGCGCGCGATCCCTGCGCCTGGGTGAACGCCCGGTTACAACTGCGAAAGACGTGGTGGTACTCGCGGGAGCGCGCGAACTGTTGCGCGACCCACAACTCGCTGCGGTCACGCAGGTAACTCGCGACCACGAACTCATCACCCAGGCGCTCGGCGACCGCGTCGGCGATAAGCGTTTCGGCCGCTAATGATTTACTCCACTGGTGGTTGATGTCGCGACCGCGCCACCGCAGGTTGGGCGCCGAGGCGGAGTGTTCGTTGCTCATTGCGACGCCACCGTGGCCCGAGGCGAGAGCGCCAATCACCGCGAGCAGCGTCACCATCGCCGTCACGGGCACGTGGCCATTGAAGAAGTTGTCGTCGCCGCGAAGAATCTGGGGATCGAGACGCCGGGTCGCGCGAACGACGTCGAGCTTCGAGACGGCGGCGGTCGCCTCGAGGGGAGCGAAGCGTCCGCTGGTGGGGCTCATGATGAACAGTGATCGGTCCAAGTGGTCGAGGTGGGTGAGCGTGACGACGGAGTCAATGCCCCCGCCGAAGGGGACGAGTACCCGGGAGGAATCGTCGACGGGGACGTGCGTGCTCGACGCCACGCCGCCGGTGATCACGACGTCATCGAGTGGTAGGGAGTTACGAAAGGAGAACTCGCCGAGTCCGTCCAGTAGCGCGCTGGCCAGCAGCGCACGACTCTTCTCACCCACCGGTGTCGCGCCGAGGTCGACGTGAAGGGGAGCACCGGCCTTGTAATACGACAATCCCGCGAGGAGGTACCACACGTAGGCGACGGCGACGATCTCGGGGCGTCGCAGCGAGGGAACGTTCTCGAACGTGACTTCTTCCGCGAAGCGTCGACCATCGAGTTCCCAGGAGCCGACCAGTGAATTGTCACTCACTTCGAGGCCCACGTAACGAAAGTGTTCGGCGCGGTTCACGATGCTCCTATCACCCGAGAATCGTACGGCGAACGTCGCGCCACGAGACCGAATCGTCCACTTGGGCGCGCGGCACGGTCCGAAAAAAATGTGCTGACGTCGTCGGTCGATTCGTCACAGACCAGGACGTTCGCGGCTGAGACGCCGCTCGCGAGCACGTACTCGAGAGCCACGACGCCGAGGTCGAGACGGCTGCGGTCGCCCTCGTCGTCGCGCAACGCGCCCGGAACCGACGCGAAGAGTGCGGCGACCTCGGGACCCACCTGGTAGCGAGTGGGGGAGATACGAGGTCCGATCGCGACGCGAAGTTCACCAGGCGACGCGAAATGCGCCACGGTGGCGGCGATGACGCCCTCGACCAGCCCGCGCCAGCCCGCGTGAGCGACGGCGAAGCGCGGACCGTGGGGGTCGACGAACAACAACGGCACGCAGTCGGCCACGAGAACGCACAGGGCCAGGTCGTCGCGACTGCTCACCAGCGCGTCACCCGTCACAGCGCCGCCCTCCCACTGATCAACGTCGTGTATCACGGATCCGTGGACTTGGTGCGCGATCACGAGGGCCGACGTCCTCACGCCCATGGCCACGCAGAGTCGACGGCGATTCTCTTTCACGTTGCTGGCGTCGTCGCCGACGTGGACCGCGAGGTTGAGTTCGTCGTAGGGCGCCACGCTCACGCCACCGCGCCGCGTCGTCACCACCGCGTCGACGCCGAGGTCGCGTAGCTGGTCGAGAGCGAGCACTGGCAGATCACCTCGTCGTTCGGCTACGAGGTTCAACCGGTGTGACACGAGGGACACGTTCCATTGAGCTCGAGGACGTGACGCAAGTCGGCGTACCCGAAGCGTTTGCCAATGTCGTGCGCCCAGCGTTCGAGTTCGGGAGCGTCGACTTCCACCGTGGCGCCGCAGGTGCGACAGGCCAAGTGGTGGTGGTGGGTGTCGTCCACGCAGCGTCGGTACAGCGCCTCGCCTCGATCGGTCATCACGACGTCGACCACGTGGCCGTCGGAGAGTTTCTTGAGCTGGCTGTAGACGGTGGCCAGCGCCACTTCGCCCCCGTCGCGCACGATGAGGTCGTGCAAATCCTGGGCGCTCACGAAGCCCTGGACCCGTTCGAGGGCGCGAATCACCTCGCGGCGCTGGGTGGTGTTTCGCGTGAGGGTCACGCTCACAGCGTAGTCGCGAACGATTTGCTGGCTGGAACGGTTCCGGTTAAGGTAATGAGAATGATTCTAGAAAAGGAAACTTTATGAGACTGCGTCGTCCGCTCGTTCGCCGCCACGCCGCCGGCGGTAGCACCCTGTGCGCCGTTTCGGTATTCCTCGCCACGGCGGGTGCGCCGGTGGCGGCGAACGCCGCCACGCCGAGTAGTTCCTCGGGGATCATCCGCGCCGTGGGCGCCGAAAACGAATACGCCGACGTGCTGGCCCAGATCGGTGGGCGCTACGTATCCGTGTCGTCGATCTTGAACAATCCCAACACCGACCCGCACACCTTCGAGGCCAGTACTCGCGTCGCCCAAGAGGTCAGCCAAGCCCAACTCATCGTGCAAAACGGCGTCGGCTACGACCACTTCATGAACAACATGGAATCGGCGTCGCCCAGTTCGTTGCGTCACGTCATCGTCGTTCAACACGTCTTGGGCCTTCCTACCGCGACGCCCAACCCGCACCTCTGGTACAACCCGACGACCATGGCGCCCGTGGCGCGCGCGATGGCGAGCGCGCTGAGCCAGATCCAGCCGAGTCACGCGACGTATTTCCACGCGCAGTTGTCGACGTTCATCTCGTCGCTGCGACCGTGGCTCCAGGCGATCGCCGCCTTCAAGAAGGTGCACGCGGGGACGTCCGTGGCCGTCACCGAGCCGGTCTCGAACTACGTGCTCCAGTCCATGGGCATGCGCATCGCTACCCCCTTCGTCTTCCAGGCTGACATTATGAATGGGGTGGACCCCGCGCCCCAGGCCATCACCCAAGAGGACGCCCTCTTCACCAGGCATCGGGTCAAAGTCTTCTGCTACAACCAGCAGGTCGTCAGTTCCTTGACCAAGTCGATACGTGACACGGCCAGTCGCGCCGGGGTGCCCATCGTGGGGGTCTACGAGACCATGCCCACGGGATATCACTACCAGAGCTGGATGCTCGCCGAGGTGCACGCACTCTCGGCCGCCGTCGAGCACGGGACGTCGACGGAACACCTGTGATGGCCCTTCCCCGCGACGCGCGCACCACGCCGGTCCTCGAGGTCGACGACATCTCGGTGTCCTTTGGCGCGCGCGTCGTGTTGGACCACGTGTCCTTCGAAATCCACCCGGGTGAGTTCACGGGTCTCATCGGATCCAACGGCGTCGGCAAGACGACCCTGTTGCGCGTCATCTTGGGGCTGCAGCGCCCGAGTTCGGGTGAGATCCGTATCGGGGGCGTGGCGCGCGGCACCGGTCGACAGTCGGTCGGCTACGTGCCCCAAAAAGTACTTCTCGACCCGGACGTGCCGCTACGCGCGCGCGACCTGGTGGCGCTCGGGATTGACGCCCACCGCTACGGGTGGCGCCGACGTTCCGCCGAGGACCTACGACGCGTTCACGAGACGCTCGAGGCGGTCGACGCACTCTCGTTCGCCGACGCCCGTGTGGGCGACCTCTCGGGGGGCGAGCAACAACGGGTGCTCATCGCCCACGCCCTCATCAGTCGGCCGGGTCTGTTACTCCTTGACGAGCCCCTCGCCAATCTCGACCCGCGCAGCGCCCAGGACATCGTCGCCCTGTTGCACCGCGTCTCGACGCACCACGACGTGGCGATCTTGTTGTCCGCACACGAGATGAACGCATTGTTGCCGGTCATGGACCGGATCGTCTACGTGACCGGCGGGCGCGCGGCGAGTGGCACGACCGAGGAGGTGGTGCGCACCGACGTGTTGAGCGCGCTCTACGGACATCACGTCGACGTCTTGCAACTCCACGGTCGGGTCCTGGTCGTGGCCGAACCCGACGACGCCACCGACCATCTGGCCAGTCACCCCACGTTACGAATGGACTGAAGGTGCACTACATCTTCGAAGCCGCATTCTTTTCCAGCGTGCCAGTGCGCAACGCCGCGGAGCTGGGCGCGGTTGTCTCCCTGGTGTCCGCGGTGGTGGGCGTCTTCACGGTAATTCGTAGTCAATCCTTCGCGGGACACGCCTTGACCGACGTGGCGACCTCCGGCGGGGCGGTGGGAGCGTTCTTTGGGATCAACGCGCTCGCGGGATTCATCGGGGGCGCCGTCGTCGGTGCCGGGTCGATGGAACTCATCGGAGTGCAACGCGCGCGCCGTCGTGACGTGGCGACGGGCATCGTCCTGGGAGCGGCGACCGGTATTTCGGCGCTCTACTTGTACCTGGACACGACGTCGAGTGCCTCCACCGGGGTGACCCAACAGATCCTCTTCGGATCGATCTTTTCGGTCGCGCCCTCGACGTTGCCGGAGGCGGCCCTGGCGGGAGCGGGCGTGTTGATCGTCGTCGCCACGATCTGGCGCCCCCTGCTGCTGAGTTCGCTCAGTTACGACGTCGCCTCGGCGCGCGGTATCCCCACGCGAGCCATCGGCGTTGTTTTCATGTTGGCGATGTCGGTCTCGGTGGGACTGTCGTCGCTGGCGATTGGCTCCATCTTGTCGACAGCGCTGCTCATTGGTCCCGCCGCCGCGGCACTTCGCGTGACGCGTAGCGTCCGTGCGGCCGTCGTAGTGAGTTGCGTCCTGGGCGTCGTGGCCACCTGGTTGGGGATCTTGCTCGCCTACGACAGCTACGACTGGGAACCATCGAGTCAGGGACTGCCCGTCAGTTTCTTCGTCGTGGTCGTCGTCGTCGCCATGTACCTCGTGTCGGGTCTGGCGGTCTTTCGTCGTCGGGCGTTGGTCGCGCGCGGGGGCGCGGCACTGCGGGTGCCCGAGGCGCCGCTGCGAGAACCTCGAACGGTGGCGTAGCGACGTGTTCACGAGTTTCATGCTCAACGCCTGGGAGGTCGCGACCATGGTCGCGGTCGTGGCCGGCGTGGTGGGTTTTTTTGTCGTGCTGCGCGGGTCCGCCTTTCCCGCCCACGCCATCCCCAACGGTGCGTTCGCGGGCGCCGCGGGCGCCAATCTGATCGGGGTCAATCCGTTGGTGGGCCTGGGGGCGTTCTCGCTGTTGGCGGCGCTGGGTATCGGGACGCTCGGACGACGCAGTCGTCCCGACGTGGCCACCGCGTTGGCGCTCGTTCTCATGTTGGCCCTGGGTGCCGCGTTCCTCAGTCAGAGCACGCAGTACGAGCCGCAGATTTACTCCCTCCTGTTTGGTGAGATCTTGGGGGTCAGTACCTCCCAACTCCTGCCGGTCGCCGTGCTGGGGGGCGTCTGCGTGATCATGGTTGGTGTCCTCTTTCGTCCCCTCCTTCTGGCCTCGGTGGCGCCCGAGATCGCGGTGAGCAAGGGGATTCGCCTGCGCGTCGTCGACTCGGCGTTCCTGCTCGTGGTGGCGTGCGCGACGACGATGACCGTGCCGGTAGTGGGCGCTCTATTGATCTTCACCTTGATGATTGGACCGCCCGCCGCGGCGAGAAGTTTCACTAGTCGACCCGGTGTCGCTATGGCGCTGTCGGTGGGTATTGCGCTACTCACCGTGTGGTGTGCCGTCGCGAGTGGGTATCTGTGGAATTGGCCCGTGGGATTCTTCGTCGGAACGTACAGCGCCGGGGTCTACGGCGTCGGACGGTTGTACGCGGCGCGGCACCTCGCGAGGCGACGACACGTCCTTCACGTGGTCGCGGCCGGGTGAGTCGCGTTGGTTCGCGCGGTGCTGGCACGTGGCGCGCGTGCGTAACCTAACGTCGTGACTCTCCTCGAGGACTGTGACTTTCCGCCCCGCGGAGCGGCGGTCGATCTGGCGGTCTCGGGCGGGCCAGATTCGCTCGGGTTGTTGTTGCTGGCCCTCGAGCGGGGTCTCGAGGTCACCGTGCACCACGTCGACCACCACCTTCGCTCCGCGAGTGGCGACGACGCCTCCTTCGTGCGCGAGGTCGCCCAACGCTTGGCGCTGCCCTATCGTCTGCACGACGTCCAGGTCGCGCCGACGGGAAACGTCGAGGCCCTCGCGCGCGCGCAGCGTCGACGAGTGCTTCCCGCGCACACTTTGACCGGCCACACCATGGACGACGTGGCAGAGACCGTCCTGCTCAACATGCTGCGCGGCGCGGGGCTCGAGGGACTGAGCCCCATGGTGCACGACGCCACGAAACCACTGCGGCACCTTCGTCGCGCTGAGTTGCACCACTACGTCGCGGCGTCGGGCCTCGTAGCGCGTCACGACGAGACCAATGACTCGCCCGCCTTTCGTCGCAATCGGGTGCGTCACGAACTCCTGCCCGTCATGAACGACGTGGCCGGACGCGACGTCGTGCCGCTGCTCGCTCGTCAGGCTCGGGTGCTGTTCGAGGATCGCGCGTGGCTCGACGACCTGGCGGCGGCGGACGTCGGAGTAGAGCTCGCGGCCGTCGACTGTCGCGAGTTAGTGACGTGGCCCCCGGCACGGCTGACGAGGTGGTTGCGGGTGCGTCTTAGCACGACCACCCCCGAAGGGGAGACCTACGCCCCGTCAGCCGACGAGATCGCGCGGTCCCTCGACGTCGTGCGCGGAACGGTGGTCGCCTGCGAACTCAGCGGTGGTCGACGACTCTCGCGGCGCGATCAACGCCTCACGTTGGTATAAGACACTCCACTACGCTGTCGAAGCATGGGTTCTCCTTCTCCCGATGATTTCACGGCTCACTGGGCCCAGAGCGACCTGGGCGAGGTCGTGGTTTCGGCCAAGGAGATCGCCGACCGGGTCGGCGAACTGGGACGCCAGATCACCCAGGACTACGCCGGGCGTCCGCCCCTGCTGGTGTGCGTCTTGAAGGGGGCGGTCAACTTCATGGGCGACCTCATGCGCGCCATCGAGCTGCCCGTCGAGATCGACTTCATGGCCGTCTCCTCCTACGGTGCCGCCACCAAGACGAGCGGCGTCGTGCGCATCGTCAAGGACCTCGACGTCGACTTGCTCAATCGCGACGTGCTCATCGTCGAAGACGTCGTCGACTCGGGTCTGACGCTCAACTACTTACGCCAGTACCTCGGCGCGCGTAGTCCCCGCAGTCTCGAAGTGTGCGCGTTGTTGCTGAAAGAAGGCGAACAGCGCGTGGAGCAGTCGCTCAAGTACGTCGGTTTCACTATTCCCGCCCACTTCGTGGTGGGCTACGGCCTGGACGTCAACGAGCGCTACCGCAACCTCGACGCGATTTACACCTTCGTGGGCGGCGTCTAGGCGTGGTCGACCGGGGGCGGGTCGAAGAACTTATTCACGAATTGCTGGTCGCCATCGGCGAGGACCCGCAGCGCGCCGGACTGCGCGAGACGCCCCGGCGCGTCGCCGACATGTACGCCGAACTCTTCGAGGGTTTCGACACCGACCCGGGCGAACACCTGAAACTCACCTTCGAAGAGGGTCACGACGAAATGGTGATGGTGCGTGACATCCCCTTCACCTCGTTGTGCGAACACCACTTGGTGCCCTTCACCGGCCTCGCGCACGTGGCCTACCTACCCGACCTCGAGGGTCGCATCACCGGACTCTCGAAGATGGCACGTCTGGTCGAGGGGTACGCGCGTCGACTCCAGGTCCAAGAGCGCATGACCACCCAAATCGTCGAGGCCATGGAGCGAGTCATGGCTCCGCGTGGTTCCATCGTGGTCATCGAGGCCGAACATTTCTGTATGTCGATGCGTGGCGTGAAGAAGGCGGGCGTCACGACCGTGACGTCGGCCGTGCGTGGTGTGTTCCGTGACGACGCGTCCTACCGGGCCGAGGCTCTGCAGTACATCCACCAACGCAGGCCCTCGTGGCGTTGAGACCCGACGCCACGAGCCCCTCGGTCATGGGCATCGTGAACGTCACCCCCGACTCCTTCTTTGCCGCGACGCGTACGCACGCGCGCGACCAGGCGATCGAACGCGGTCGTGAGCTCTTCGCGCTGGGCTGTGACGTGGTCGACGTGGGGGGCGAGTCCACGCGCCCCGGGGCCCAGGACGTGACGGCTGAAGAAGAGATGGATCGCGTGCTCGACGTCGTGCGCGCGTTGGCGCCGTGGGGTCCCGTGTCAATCGACACGCGCAAGGCCGGGGTGGCTCGCGCCGCCGTCGTCGCCGGTGCCGATCTCATCAACGACGTGTCGGGCTCACTAGTCGAGCTCGCCGGCGAACTCCAGGTCGGCTACGTGGCGATGCACGCCCAGGGAACACCCCCGACCATGCAGATCGCGCCGCACTACGACGACGTCGTCGTCGAGGTACTGGTCGCCCTCGAGTCCCTGGCCCGACGCGCCACGCGGGCTCGGGTGCCCCGGCTCTGGCTTGACCCCGGCATTGGCTTTGGCAAGTCGCTCGAACACAATCTCGAACTGATCGCGCACTGCGCCGACATCGTCGAACTAGCGCGTCGCTACGGCGCCGGAGTACTGGTGGGCACGAGTCGCAAGGGCTTCTTAGGAAAGTTAGGCAGTGAGCCACTCGACGTCGATGAGCGACTCGAAGGATCCATCGCCACCGAAGCGTGGGCGATGCTCCAGGGCGTCGCCATGGTCCGCGTGCACGACGCGGCGGCGGCTCTGCAACTACGCGATCTTATTTCGCGACCCGTCGCGGAGGTCGGCTCGTGAGGGGCAAGTGGGCCGCGGGTATCGAGCCGCGCGGCTTCACGTGGGTCTACAAGGGCATCTTGGCGGTCTCGGAGCGCCCCGGTGGCTCGACCGCCGTGCACCGACGGGTTCGTCGCGACGAAGAACTGCTGTGGCTCAAGCACCAGGGATTCGCTCGCGTGGTGTCGATCCTGCCGGTGATGCAGAACATGGACGCCTACCTCGAACACGGCTTGAGCGCCAGCCACTACGCGCTACGCGGGGGACCCCAACAACGCGACGTCCTCGAAGCGTGTTACCTCGACTTGGCGAATTCCATGCGCTTGCACGTCGCGGTCTTGTTGCACAGTGACGACGTGTCCGACCGACTGCTGGGAGTTCTGGCGGGCTACCTCGTCTGGTCGCGCAAGGTCGAGACGGGTCCCGCGTCGATCGCCCTCATCGAACGCCTGTTTCGTCGGTCCCTCGGCCCTGAGGGTCGTGAGATCCTCATGAGTCTGCCCGACTATGAGGCGGGCGTGGAGCCGTGAGTGACGTCATTGAGATCCGCGGCCTGCGAGTGACCGCGGTCGTGGGGGTCTTACCCGAAGAACGCGAGCGCACCCAGCCATTGGTCTTTGATCTCGATCTCGTGCGACCCTTTCGTGACGCCGCCACGAGCGACGACGTGGGGGCGACGACGAATTACGCCGATGTCCTGGGCCTCGTCGAGCGCGTCGCGGTGGAGGGAAAGTTCTTGTTGCTCGAGACCCTCGCGCACCGCGCGGCGCAGGCGGTCTTGGACGTCGACACTCTCATTCAATCGGTGCGGGTGCGCGTGCACAAGGTTCGTCCGCCGGTCCCCCAGGACGTGGATACCGTCGGCGTATCGTGCACTCTTTCTCGCGAGTCGTGACGCGGGCGTACTTCTCACTCGGAACCAACTTGGGCAGTCGCGCCGAGAACCTGACGCTCGCCGTGACCAGCGTGGCTCGCGCAGAAGATTACCGAACGTCCCGGGTGTACCAGAGTGAGCCGGTGGGGGGCGTGGCGCAAGACGACTTTTGGAACATGGTGCTCGAGGTCACGACCACGGCGACCCCGCACGAATTGTTGGCGCGCGCCCACGACGCCGAAACGGCCGCGCACCGTACTCGCGAGGTCCACTGGGGTCCGCGCACCCTCGACGTTGACATTGTCTGGGTGGACGGCGTCGTTTCGGACGAACCCGAATTGACGATTCCGCACCCTCGGATGTACGAACGGGCCTTCGTCCTGGTGCCCCTGCGCGAACTGCGCGAGGACCTCGTCAGTGAGGACGCGCTACGCCGCGCCGTCGGTCGCGTGACGGTTCTGGGTACACTCGAGACGTTGCACTAAACCGAACGGCACCCTCGGGGCTGGAACGGATGGCCTCTATGAACATCGCGATTGTCGGCGCGGGACGCGCCGGCACCTCCTTCGATGCGGCGCTGCGCGCCGTTGGCCACCACGTGACACTGGTGCACCACGACGACCTACCCGTCGCGTTCGACGCGTCGCTCGATCTCGTGATCCTCGCCGTCCCCGACGACGCCATCGCGGCGGTCGCCGCGCGCCTCGTTCTTTCCGCGCCCACCGTGCTCGCCCACCTGTCGGGCGCGCGCGGTCGCGACGTGTTGAGGGCGCACCCGCGAGTCGGTTCGCTGCACCCGTTGGCGATCTTGACGGACCCGTCGGTGGGGGCGACCCGAATGCACGGCGGCGTCTTCGCCGTTGCCGGTGACGAACTTTTGTACGAAGTCGTGGCGAGTCTCGATGGCCGGGTCGTCGAGGTGTCCGAAGAACGGCGAGTGCTCTATCACGCCACGGCCGTAGCGGCGGCCAATCACGTGGTGGCGCTAATGGCGCACGTCGAGATTCTGGCCCACGGGGTCGGACTCGACTTAGCTGATTTCCTTCCCCTCGCACGTCAGGCACTCGACGACGTGGCCGCCCTCGGTCCGCAGGCTGCCCTGACTGGTCCGGTGGCGCGTGGCGACGTCGCGACGATCAAGGCGCATTTGGCGGCGGTGCCTGAGGCGGAGCGCTCGACGTACGCGGCGCTGGCCCAGCGAGCACAGGCCATCGTCGAGCGTGCCGTGGAGGTCTCGTGGAACGTCTAACCACCCTGGACGACTGGCGTCACTTCGCCCAACGCGCCCGCGACGACGGACGGCGCGTCGGGCTCGTCGCGACCATGGGCGCCCTGCACGAGGGACACCTGTCGATGGTGCGACGCGCGCGAGAGAGCGGTGACGTGGTGGTGCTGACGTCATTCGTGAATCCTCGCCAGTTCTCCGATGCCCGCGACCTGGCGACGTATCCCCACACGCCGATAGCCGACGCCGATCTCGCCCTCGATTCGCGCGTCGACGCCCTCGTGACTCCGAGCTTGCAAGAGATGTGGCCGGAGTACCCCGCGCCTACGTTGACGACGGTGTCGGTCAGTGGACTGGGCGACCGACTCGAGGGTGAGGGTCGTCGCGGTCACTTCGACGGGGTCGCCAGCGTGGTGGCGAAACTCCTTATCGTCACCGGGCCCTGTCGCGCGTACTTCGGCGAAAAGGATTACCAACAGCTCGTCGTCGTGCGCCGGATGGTGCGTGACTTGGCCTTCGACGTCCAGATCGTGGGGTGTGCGATTGAACGTGGTCCCGACGGTCTGGCCCTGTCGAGTCGCAACGCGCGACTGAGTCCGGCGGCCCGCGTGAGCGCCACGTCATTACATCGCGCGCTCGAGGGCGCTCAACGCTCTCACGGCACGGCGAGTCAACGACGCGACCTTATGGCCGACGTCATGGGCCGCGCCGGGATCGACGTTGCGTACGCCGACGTCGTGGACGTCGCGAGCCTCGAAAGTCTCGACGACGATGCCCGTGGTGAGGCGCGCGCGGTGGTGGCCGGTGTCGTCGAGGGGGTGCGCCTCATTGACAACGCGGCGCTCGATCTGAACGACACAGGAGGATGACGTGCTCTTAGCTATTGACGTGGGGAACACCGAGACGGTGATCGGACTCTTCGGTGCTCCTCGCCCCGAACAACCCGCCGCCATGGGTTTCGCCCGGGCGACCGGCGAGCACGGGTTGGCCTATCACTGGCGCATTTCGACCATCACCGAGCGCACGCCCGACGAGCACGCCATGATGCTCACCCAGTTGCTCGACTTGGAGGGTCTGGATCTGCGCAGCGCGGTGAGCGCGATCGCGATCTCCTCGTCCGCGCCGGCGGTCACCACGCAATTACGGCGCATGGCCAATCGCTGGTTCTCCGATCTCGACGTCACGGTGATTGGGCCGGGGACCAAGTCGGGCATGCCGATCCTGTACGACAATCCTCGCGAGGTGGGCGCGGACCGCATCGCCGACGCGGTCGGCGCCTACGACCTCTACCCCGGGGCGCTCATCATCGTCGACATGGGAACGGCGACCGTGTTCGACGTCGTCTCGGCGAAGGGGGAGTACCTCGGGGGCGCGATCGCGCCGGGCGTCGCCATCTCGCTCGAGGCCCTCTACTCCCAGGCGTCGGCACTGCGCTCGGTGGAACTGGTGCGCCCGCGCTCGGTGATTGGTCGCTCCACCGTCGAGTCCATCCAATCGGGGGTCCTCTATGGTTTCGCCGGCCAAGTCGACGGGGTCGTCGAGCGCATCGTGGAGGAACTCGGCGAGGCGACCGTCATCGCCACCGGGGGGCTCGCCGGGCTGATCGCGCCGCACACGAAATCGGTGCAGCACGTGGAACCGTGGTTGACCCTTCACGGATTGCGTATCGTGCATGAACGGAATCATTCAGGAGCCAGCACGTGAACACGCCCTACACCTTTGACCACACCGCCTTCGCCGGAGCGTTGCAGAACACGTACGCCCACCTGGTCGACGGTGAGGAGTCCGGGGTAGTCGTCAACGTGGCGGGACGCGTGATGTTGATGCGGACGCAGGGAAAACTGGCCTTCGCCACCTTGCGTGACTCGAGTGGGGAGATCCAGCTCTTCGCCCTGTCGACGACCGCCGCAGATTTCGAGGACTTCACCAAACTGCACCTGGGTGACTGGGTTGGCGTCACCGGCGAAGTCGTGCGCACCAAGCGGGGCGAACTCTCCGTCAAGGTCGCGTCGTGGGTCCAACTCGCCGAGGCCTTGCACAACTTCGGCGACAAGTGGGCCGGCATCAGTGACTTCGACCTGCGCTACCGCCACCGCGAGGCCGACCTGTGGGCCAACGCCACCTCTCGCCAGTCGCTCACGCGTCGCAGTCAGGTCGTGCGGTCGATGCGCGAGCGGTGCTGGGCCGCCGATTTCACCGAGGTCGAGACTCCGATGCTCAACGCCATCGCCACCGGCGCGGCGGCGCGACCCTTCACTACGTTTCACAACGCCCTGGACGCGGAGTTCTTCTTACGCATCGCGCCCGAACTGTGGCTCAAGCGCCTCGTCGTCGGAGGCTTCGAGCGGGTGTTCGAACTCGGACGCGTGTTTCGCAATGAAGGCGTCAGCCCGCGCCACAACCCCGAATTCACGATGCTCGAGCTCTACGCGGCCTACTGGAACTACGCGGACATGATGGCCTTCACCGAGGAATTGGTGGCGGGCGTGGCCCTCGACGTTCTCGGCACGACCGAAGTGACCTACCAGGGGCGGACCTTCTCCTTCGCCGCGCCCTGGCCCCGACGCACCATGGCTGAACTGACGAGCGAAGCGGTCGGTGAAGACGTGTCGGTGCACACGGCGCGCGAACGACTGGTGGAACTGCTCGGCGCGCGCGACGTGGCGGTGCCCGAGAGTTGGGGCGCGGGACGTTGCCTCGCCGAACTCTTCGAGGTGACGTGCGAGGAGTCGTTGTGGGACCCGATCTTCGTGACGGACTATCCAGTCGAGGTCTCGCCACTAGCCCGACGTCATCGTGGCGACGCGGAGCTAACCGAGCGTTTCGAGTCCTACGCCGCGGGGCGCGAGTTGTCCAATGGCTTTTCTGAGCTCAACGATCCCGTGGATCAACGTCGGCGCTTCGAGGAGCAGGCGCGACTGGCCGCGGCCGGTGACGACGAGGCGATGCGTATCGACGAGGACTACATCAAGGCCCTCGAGTGGGGCCTGCCGCCGACGGCCGGTCTGGGAATCGGAGTCGACCGCCTGGCCATGTTGATCGCCGACGAGGCGAATATTCGCGAAGTCATCGCGTTTCCCACCTTGAAGCCGCGGCGCGACTAATAGTCCGGGAAGTCCTCGAGCATTGAGGCGAGAAACGACGTCAGACCCTCGCGCAACCGGGCGTTCGGCACCACCGCCAATGCCTCGTCGGCCGTGACGAGAAAGCTCTGGGCGGCGGTGATCGCGGCTTCGATGCCCCCGCTCGCCACTACCAACTTGCGCGCGCGCTCGCGCTCGTCGTCGTCCAGGGGGTGGCCGAGGAGCGAACGCAACTCGTCGCCGCGGGTTTCGTCGCTCAGGGCTACCAGCGTTGGCAGGTTGTAGATCCCCTCGACGAGGTCTTGGCCAGCGGGTTTACTCAACTCGTTGTCCACGTCGATGACGTCGAGCACGTCGTCGCGCAGTTGGTACACCATGCCGAAGCAACGGCCAAATTCGGCGAGCGCGTCGCGCGTCTCCGTCACGTGGCCGGCCGTGAGGGCCCCGATGCGACAACTGGCCGACATCAGCGCGGCGGTCTTACCTTCGATGGCCTCGTAGTAGTCGGACTCGGTGCGCTCCACCGAAAAAATTGTGCGCACTTCGGCGACCTGTCCGCGCGTCAGCCACGCGAGTGTGTGGGCCATGAGACCCGCGACCTCGACGCCGAGATCAGCCGCGAGACCCGCGGAGCGCGCCATCAAGTAGTCGCCGCCCACGATGGCGATCAAGTTGCCGTATCGCGCGTTCACGCTGTCGACGTTGCGTCGGATTTTGGCCTCGTCCATCACGTCGTCGTGGTACAACGACGCGAGGTGCATGAGTTCGACCGACACGCCCCCCAAAAGGTCGTCGCGCGTCGCTACGCGCTCACCCATGGTGGCCGAGGTCACGGCCAGGATGGGGCGTAAGCGTTTGCCGCCGGCGTAGATAAGGTGTGTGGTGACCTGATCGAGGTACTCGTCGCCGAAAATAACCGACTCAGCCAGGAGAGATTCCAACCGCTGCAGATCGGCCTCGACCAATTGAAGCCGTAGACGTTCGTGGGGGTTCACGCCAACACTCTAGATGAGCATCTTACGACTCTATTAAGGACAGACTGGTAGTAGCGAGTACACCGGTACACTGCATTTACAAGTACGGAAAAGGATTCCAATTGTTCGAACGATTTACTGACCGGGCCCGGCGAGTGTTGGTTCTCGCACAGGAAGAAGCACGCGACTTGAACCACGCGTTCATCGGGACCGAACACATCTTGCTGGGACTCATTCGCGAGGGCGAAGGCGTCGCCGCCAAGGCCCTCGACGCCCTGGGCGTGACCTTTGACGTGGTGCGCGAAAAGGTGGAGGAGGCCATTGGCCCTAACTCCAACCCGAGCCCCGGATCACCTCCGTTCACGCCGCGCGCGAAGAAGGTGCTGGAGTTGAGTCTGCGCGAAGCACTCCAACTCGGCCACTCCTACATCGGCACCGAGCACATGCTGCTCGGGCTCGTGCGCGAGGGCGACGGTGTGGCCGCGCAGGTGCTCAACGACCTCGGCGCCGACATGGCGCGCGTGCGCACCCAAGTCATCCAAATGATGTCGGGACAGGCCGGCAAGGAAGCCGGTCCGAGTTCGACCACGAGCTCCAAGAGCGACTCGGAGTCCTCGGGCGGCTCGGCCGTTCTCGACCAGTTCGGTCGCAACCTCACCCAGTTCGCTCGCGAGGGCAAACTCGACCCACTGGTCGGACGCGACAAGGAAGTCGAGCGCGTCATGCAGGTGCTGTCGCGTCGCACGAAGAACAACCCCGTGCTGATCGGCGAACCCGGCGTGGGCAAGACGGCCATTGTCGAGGGCCTCGCTCAGAAGATCGTGGCCAACCAGGTACCCGTCACCTTGGCCGACAAGCAGCTTTACACGTTGGACCTCGGCGCGCTCGTCGCGGGCAGCCGCTACCGCGGTGACTTCGAAGAGCGTCTGAAAAAGGTCCTCAAGGAGATCCGCACGCGCGGTGACATCATCTTGTTCATCGACGAGATCCACACCCTGGTGGGTGCCGGTGCCGCCGAAGGCGCCATCGACGCCGCCTCGATCCTCAAGCCCATGTTGGCGCGCGGAGAGTTGCAGACCGTGGGCGCCACGACGATCGACGAGTACCGCAAGCACATCGAAAAGGACGCCGCCCTCGAGCGCCGCTTCCAGCCCGTCAAGGTGGAGCAGCCTTCGATCGCGATGACCATCGAAATCTTGAAGGGACTGCGCGAGGTCTACGAGGAGTTCCACGCCGTCAAGATCACCGACCAGGCGCTCATCGCCGCGGCGAACTTGGCCGACCGCTACATCTCGGACCGCTTCTTGCCGGACAAGGCGATCGACCTCATCGACGAGGCCGGAAGTCGTCTGCGCATTCGTCGCATGTCGGCACCGCCCGCCGCCAAGCGCTTCGACGAGGACATCGCGCGCGTGCGCGCCGACAAGGAATCGGCCATGGAAAAGGGCGCCCTCGAACAGGCCAAGGCCCTCGAGGAACAAGAGCGCGAACTGATCGCTAAGCGCGACGAACTCGACGCGTCGGTCAAGGCCTCGGGTGGCGAAACCTTCGACCTCGTGGACGAAGAGACCATCGCCGAAGTGCTCGCGAACTGGACCGGCATTCCGGTCTACCGCCTCACCGAGGAGGAGACTTCTAAGTTGCTACGCATGGAGGACGAACTCCACAAGCGCATCATCGGTCAAGACGAGGCCATCGTCGCCCTGTCGCGCGCCATTCGTCGCACCCGCGCCGGGTTGAAGGACCCCAAGCGCCCCGGTGGCTCCTTCATCTTCCTCGGCCCGACCGGTGTCGGCAAGACCGAACTCGCCAAGACCTTGGCCGAGTTCCTCTTCGACGACCAGGACGCGTTGATCCAGCTCGACATGAGTGAATACATGGAGAAGCACTCAGTCAGCCGATTGGTGGGCTCGCCCCCCGGATACGTCGGCTACGACGAGGGTGGACAGCTCACCGAGGCCGTGCGTCGCAAGCCGTTCTCGGTGGTGCTCTTCGACGAGGTCGAAAAGGCCCACCCCGACGTCTTCAATACGTTGTTGCAGATCCTCGAGGACGGTCGCTTGACCGACGCGCAGGGACGCGCCGTCGACTTCAAGAACACGATCTTGATCATGACCTCCAACCTCGGCACGGCCGACCTGCGAAAGACCATTGGGTTCACCAAGGGGACCGACCTGGCCAGCCACGAACGGATGAAGGAGAAGGTCCATCAGGCGCTGAAGAACCACTTCCGTCCGGAATTCCTCAACCGTATCGACGACACCATCGTCTTTCACGAGTTGACCAAGGACGAAGTCATCGCCATCGCCGACCTGTTCATCTCTCGACTGCGCGAGCAGTTGGCGGTGCAGGGTCTCGGGCTGGAACTCTCGGCCGCGGCCCAGGCGTACCTGGCCGACAAGGGCTACGACCCCGAGTTGGGCGCGCGGCCGCTGCGTCGCGCGATCCAGACCTACGTCGAGGACGTCCTCAGCGAGAAGATCTTGTTCAAGGAGTTCCACGCCCCCCAGACCATTGTCATCGACGTGGTCGACGGAGCCGACGGACCGACTCTGAGCTTCGACGGCGTCGAGGGCCTCCCGCCCTCGGTCGACTTCGAGGGCCTCTCACCCAGCGCGTAGACGTCACATCCGACTTCTAGAGTGAGTCGCGTGAAGACCCACTCCGTGCACGTCTGTCGTGAATGCGGCACGGCGTCGCCACGGTGGGTTGGGCGCTGTCCGGGATGCGCGGCGTGGAACTCGCTCGACGAAGAAAAGACCACTAGTCGCGCCGCGTCGATGGCGACGCCCGCTCTCACCGTGGCCCTGCACACGTTTGACGCTGAAAGCGAGTCACGACGCTCGACCGGCGTCGGCGAGTTCGATCGCGTGCTCGGCGGCGGCCTCCTCGCGGGTTCGACCACCCTCCTCTTCGGCGAGCCCGGCGTGGGTAAGTCCACGCTGGCCCTGATGAGTTTGCGCGCCCTGGCGCTCGCGAGCGCCTCGGTGCTGCTCATCGGCGCCGAGGAGTCGGCCGGTCAAGTCGCTCAGCGCGCTCGCCGCCTCGGCGAGGTTCCCGAGGGTCTCGACGTGGCCATCACGACGTCGGTCGCGACGGCGGTGTCGCTGATTGAGCAACGGCGCCCCGACGTGTGCGTGATCGACTCCATCTCGGCGATGAGTGACGACGATCTCGCCGGCGTCGCCGGTTCGGTACCCCAGGTACGTCACGCCGCCGAGCGACTCTGTGGCGTGGCCAAGGCCACGTCCACCGCGTTGATTCTGGTCGGTCACGTCACCAAGGACGGTGAGCTCGCGGGACCGCGGGCGCTCGAACACCTCGTGGACACCGTGGTGCGTATCGAGGGTGATCGTTTCGGGACCCTGCGCGTGGTGCGCGCCCTCAAGCACCGTTTCGGGCCCACCGGCGAAGTCGGATTACTCGAGATGCTGAGTGATGGACTGCGCGACCTCCCCGACGCGGCAATGGCGTTGCATCAGGTGGCGCCCGAGGTGCCGGGGGTCGTCTTCACCGTGACCAACGACGGCTCGCGGTCCTTTCTCGTCGAGGTCCAAGCGCTCGTCGCTTCGAGTTCGGGTTCGCCGCGGCGGGTCGCTCACCAAGTGTCGTCTCAGCGGCTGTCCTTGATGTTGGCGGTACTCGAGGCGCGTTGCACTATCGACGTCAGCGCGTCAGACGTTTTTTGTGCGACGGCGGGGGGTATTGCGGCGACCGAACCCGGAGTTGATCTAGCCCTCGCGTTGGCCGTGGCGTCGGCGGCTGTGGGATTTTCGATCCCGCGCTCGCTGGTGGCCGTCGGTGAAGTCGGACTCGCGGGAGAACTTCGATCGGTGAGCGGACTGACGCGCCGCGTGCGCGAGGCCCAGCGCTTGGGAGCGTCGCGGGTCGTGGTGCCGTGCGCCAGTGATCTCGACGAGGTGCTCGGGGTGAGCGTGCACCAGTGTGCGACGCTCGCTGACGCGATCTCACTGGCGCGCGAGGTAGCGACCGACAGGTGATCTCGTCGCCGAAGGTGGCCGGAGGTTCGTTCACGAGGACGGCCGAGTCGGTACGAACACGAATGGGGCGATCCACCGACCACCCCGATACGCCAGCAACTTCCCGGGACGACGCACGAGAGGGCACTTCTTCGCAGGTGGTCGATACAGTCGAGTTGTCGCCCACGCAGCCGTACAGAGGCCATCTGACACGTTTGGTCGAAAATTTGGTAGAATAACTAGTCCCCTAAGCGCACTCGCGCGACGTTTCTTTGAGGAGAACCCGAGTCATGGCCACTCACAAGTACAAGAAGGGTGACCGTCTCGTTTACCCTCATCACGGGGCCTGCACCGTTGAAAAGATCGAGAAGATGACCGCCTTTGATGTCAAGCAGGACTATTTGAAGCTCAAGGTCGCCTACACCGACCTGATCTTGATGGTGCCGGTGGCGAACGCGGAGTCGGTCGGACTGCGTGAAGTGATCAACGACGAAGAGGTCGAAGAGGTCTTCGCCGTGTTGCGCAAGAAGGAAGCGCGCATGCCGACGAACTGGTCGCGCCGATTCAAGAACCACTCTGAGAAGTTGCGTTCGGGTGACATCTACCAAGTCGCCGAAGTTGTACGGAATCTGTCGATTCGTGACAAGGACAAGGGTCTGTCCGCGGGAGAGAAGCGCATGCTGACCCGCGCGCGCCAGATCCTGGTCTCGGAGCTCACGTTCGCCCTCAACGTTGACACTGACGCGGCCGAGGAAAAGCTCGCCTCGGTGCTGCCCTAGCCGTGTCGGTCGCCGCCATTGTCGTGGCGGGCGGCCGCGGGGTTCGCTTTGGCGGACCCAAGCAGTTCTCACGCCTGGGTGACGAGACCGTCGCCGCGCGTAGCGTGCGCATCGCCCGCACCGTGGCTAATTTTGTCGTGCTCGTCGTCCCCGCGGATTACCTCGGCGCGGACGAAGGCGCCGACGCCGTCGTCGCTGGCGGCGACACGCGAGCGGCCTCGGTACGCGCGGGACTCGAAGTCCTCCCGCCCAGTGACGTCGTCGTTGTCCACGACGCGGCGCGCCCTTTAGCAACTGGACGACTGTTCGAGTCCGTGGTCGACGCGGTGACCGCGGGCGCCGACGCCGCAATTCCTGGTCTGGCCGTCACCGATACCGTCAAGCGCGTCGTGTCGCGAGACGGCCAGCTCGTCGTCGTGGGAACAGTCGATCGCCGCGACCTGGTGACGGTCCAAACGCCCCAAGCCTTTCGACGCGACGTCCTCGAACGTGCGCACGAGGCCCTCGACGACGCCACCGACGACGCCGCACTGGTGGAGGCGGCGGGTGGCGTGGTTGTCGTGGTGCCCGGCGAAGTCTCCAATCTTAAGATCACCGAACCGGACGACTTATCGCGAGTCGTTTCGTCGATCGAGGAGAATTCGTGAGAATTGGTCAAGGTATTGACGTCCATCGTTTTAGCGATGACGCCACTCGCGAATTGTGGTTGGGCTTGATTCATCTTCCGGGAGAGGTCGGGCTCGCCGGTCATTCCGACGCCGACGTCGTCGTCCACGCGCTCATCGACGCCTTATTGGGTGCGGCCAATCTCGGTGACATTGGCCGACTCTTTCCCGACGACGACGAGAATTTTTCGGGTATTGCGTCGCGAACAATGTTGCTCGAGGTACTGCGTCGCCTGAACGACGATCGCTGGCGTCCCATCTCGGTTGACGTGACCATCGTGGCGGAACGACCTCGCCTCGCGGCGTACATGCCGGAGATGTCCCAAGAGCTCTCGGTTGTGGTGGGCTGTGTCGTCTCGGTCAAGGCAACGACGGCCGAGGGTTTGGGTGCGTTGGGACGCGCCCAAGGAATCGCCGCTACGGCGATAGCCCTACTCGAGGAGTTACCATGAGCCCCCGTCCCGCGCCACGCCGAGGACCCCAGGGTCGACCGTCTCGCCAAGGGGGCCGTCCAATGACCGGCGGCCAGGTGGGCGGCCCGCGCCGCGCTCCGAGCCGCGAGAAAGAGGGCCTCGGCGGCGAACAAGTTGAGGGTCGTCACGCCGTGCTCGAACTCCTTAAAGCTCGACGTCGGACGATCCAAAAGATCTACGTCGCTGAAGCACAAGACCCGTCGGACATTCTCGACGCTATCGAGCGAGAGGCGCAGCGCCAGCGTGTACCGGTACAAGTCATTTCGATGGCCCGTCTCGACCGGGAGGCCCGTACCGAGGGACACCAGGGCGTGCTCGCCTTCGCGTCGCGACTTGAAACCGTGAGCCTCGAGTCGTTGCTGGAACACTCCTACCCGTTCTTGTTGGTATGCGACGGAGTCACCGATCCAAGAAATCTCGGAGCGATGCTGCGTAGTGCCGACGGCGCTGGAGTGACGGGAGTCATCGTGCCACGCCACCGTTCGGCACGAATTTCGCCGACGGTAACGAAAACAGCCGCCGGTGCAATTGAGTATTTGACATTCTGCGATGTTGGCGGGGTTCCGACTGCGATTGATCAGCTCAATAAGGCCGGCGTTCTGACCGTTGGTTTGGCCGGTGAGTCGAAGGCATCTTTGTATGATTTGGACTTGGGTTCAACTCCTGTCGCACTGGTGGTCGGTGGCGAGGAAAAGGGGCTCGCGCCCCTAACGCGGAAGCGCTGTGAGGTGACTGTTTCGATTCCCCAATTGGGAAAGATCAGCTCTTTGAATGCTGGCGTCGCAGTGTCGGTTGCAGCCTTCGAAGTTGCGCGACAGAGAAAATTCAAGTCCGCGAAGTAGTGCGCGAGAGTCTGTTATATTGCAACCGTTGTAAATAGGCTTTGTGTGTTTCTCCTAGTGCGTGGCTGTTGTTTTTTCTTGACGGGTGCCGGGGGTTCGCACGGGATTGAACTCTTACTGGCTTCGTGTAGAGGGAGTGTCGTGATTTTGCGATTCTTTAATCGAATAGGGCGCCCCATAGTTGCGGTCGCCATCTCGTTTGTAGGCGTTGTGGCATGGTCGTCTGCCGCTTCAGCATTGCCGCCCCCCGGAATGACCGTCACATTTCACAACAATGCCCCAGGGTCGAACTTGGAAGTTATGCAAACTGACAACACTTCGGCGTCGCTACAGGGATTTTCGACAATGGGGTTTTCGAATTCAAACTATTTTTTTGAGGACTGGAATACACAACCGAACGGAAGTGGTACGTCGTTTTCCGATCAAGCGATTTATCCATTCACGGCCGACGTTGATCTGTACGCACAATGGATACAAGTCACACACTCGGTTCTTTTTTATGAGAACTTGTCAGGAACGGATCTGACTAATGCTGTGCAAACAGGCAATGCCCCGCAGTCACTTTCTTCAGAAGCTTCGCTCAACATCGTTTATCCCAATCACACCTTTGAGGATTGGAATACCGCTCGAGATGGAAGTGGGGCTGCATTTTCCGATCAGGCCATCTATTCCTTTGTGGCTGACCTCTCGTTGTATGCCCAGTGGAAGCCTGAAACAGAGACACTGTTATTTTCAGCGAATTCTGGGTCGGGTTCAATTTCGCCTATCACAGTTACGTACGGTACTTCTGCCAATCTCCCGTCGGGTAGTTCCCTATCGAAGAGTGGCAGCACCATGATCGGTTGGAATACGGCGCCCGACGGGAGCGGCACCGAATATCAGCCGGGGGCGCAGATAACCGTCTCGGCCGGCGA
>DATCEX010000032.1:0-10029 GCA_036509795.1 Acidimicrobiales bacterium | reverse complement strand
TCGCTTCAGCGAGTCGACGACGAAGATGGGCTTCCACTGCGGGGTGTCGCCTTCCTGGCCGTTGGATACGCTCGCGAACCACTGCTCACCGTTCTGCAAGATCCTCATGTCACCTTCCATGTTGGTGAGCGTGAATCCGGTAAGGCCCGCGTAAAACTCACCGGCCTTTTGAGGGTCGGACGACGCGTGATCGAACCAACCCGGTGCGTTCGGCTCGTACTGAACGCCGAAGCCGTGAAAGGTCCCCGGTTGCCAGAGGCCGAAGGTCGCGCCCGTGGGATCCGTGAGTACCGCCATGTGACCTAGATCCATCACCTGGGTCGCCGGCATCATGACGGTCGCTCCAAGTTCCGTTGCCCGTTCGATCGACGCAGTGATGTCGGACGTCGTGAAGTACGTGGTCGCCGCGCCACGCGCGCCTTCGACGCGAACCAGCCCGAGGACCGGTGCACCGTTCGACGACGCCATTGAGTAGAAACTCGTCTCGGGGCCGCCCAGATCCCACGTCCAGTCGAACAGCGCGGTGAGAAAGGCGCGCAGGTCATGATCTTGCTCTTCGGTCTCGACGGCGACGTCGACCCAACTAGGCATTCCATTTTGATGACTGGTGAATGTGGTCATGGCATCATCATGTCAGAAGCGCATCGAACTCGCCAGCGACTTTTTCGTTACCGAAAGGTGACATCACGTGCACGATGACTAGTGTCGATTCGAGCGCCACACCCCTCACCCAAAGAAGGAAGAACGTACCACATGTCGGTAGAAGAGATAACCCGTGATCAGACCATCGAGCGGGCGAAGCTCGTGAACTCAGTGTCGTATGACGTCAGTTTGGATTTGACGGGGGGCGACGAGGTCTTTGGCTCCGTTTCCGTGATCACGTTTTCCTGCGCGACACCCGGCGCGTCCACGTACGTGGACTTGGTCGCGCACGCCGTGTACGAGATCGTCGTGAACGGCGTGGTGCTTGATCCCGTCACCGCCTGGGCGAACGGACGAATCACCTTGTCCGGTCTGTTAGAGCACAACGAGGTGCGGATCGCGGCCGACTGCTCGTACGCCAACGATGGCACGGCGATGCACCGATCCGTCGACTCGGCGGACGGGAAGGTGTACGTGTACACCGCCCTCGAGCCCGCCGACGCGCGCAGGGTGTACGCGAATTTCGAACAGCCTGACCTGAAGGCCGCGTTCACGTTGCACGTCAGCGCGCCGGCGCACTGGACCGTGTTCTCGAACCAGCCGACTCCCGAGCCCACACCACGAGCCGACAGCACTTCGGTGCGGGACTTTGCGCCGACGCCACGTATCTCGACGTACCTCACCACTGTCGTGGCGGGGGAGTACGTGGTGGTACGCGACTCGCACACCTCCGTCACGGGTCAAGTCATTCCGCTCGCCTTGGCTTGTCGAGCGTCGTTCGCCAACTACCTTGACGCCGAGGAGCTGTTCGACCTTACGAAGCGCGGGCTCGACTTCTTCACCGAACTCTTCGGGACTGACTACCCGTTCGCCAAGTACGACCAGGTCTTCGTCGCGGAGTTCGACAGCGCGGTGGAGAACGTTGGTTGCGTGGTCATCACCGAGGAGCTCCTGTTCGGCTCGCGGGTGACGGACCTGATGTACGAGAGGCGCACGAACACGCTTCTGCACGAGATGGCACACATGTGGTTCGGGGATCTCGTAACGATGCAGTGGTGGGACGACCTTTGGCTCAACGAGTCGTTCGCGGAGTTCTGCGCGACCCTGGCGTGCGCGGAGGCGACGCGTTTCACCGACGCGTGGGCGACGTTCGCGTACTCGCGCAAGACGTGGGGTTTGATGCAAGACCGCTTGCCGACGACGCATCCGATTGCTGCGTACGTGGCAACGGTGACGGAGGCGGAGTCGAACTTCGACGGGATCAGCTACGCCAAAGGCGCGTCGGTGCTCAAACAGTTGGTCGCCTACGTTGGCAGGGACAATTTCTTCACTGCTATCAAGGGCTACTTCGATCGTCACGCGTGGGGCAACACGACGCTCGCCGACTTGTTAGAGGCTCTGGAGGCCGGCTCGGGAAAGAGCCTGTCGCCGTGGTCGAAGGCGTGGCTGGAAGCCGCAGGCCCGAACACGTTGCGGAGCGAATTCGAGGTCGACGACCAGGGTACGTTCACCTCGTTCGCAGTGCTGCAGGAAGCTTCAGAGAGCCAACCGACACTTCGACCTCATCGGATATCGATAGGTCTGTATGACCGGGTCGATGGAGCGCTCGTGCGTACTCGTCGCGTAATGGTCGAGATTGCCAGCGCACGCGCCGACGTCAGCGAACTCGTTGGCGAGAAACAGCCTGACCTTCTCGTGCTTAACGATGACGATTTCGGCTTCGCGGCAGTCCGTTTCGACGCGAGGTCGCTGGACACGTTGACCCAATCGATCGGTGAGATCACGGACCCACTGGCGCGCGCCGTGTGCTGGGTTGCGGCACTCGACATGGTGAACCAAGCCGAACTCTCACTCGCGGCCTTCGTAGGGATGGTGTCGATCGCGATGGAGACGGAACCGTCGGTCGCTGTCGTGCAGACCGTGCACCACGAAACCGCCCAGGTCATCGCGCACTTGGGCGACCCGAAGGAAGTCCCGAAGCTCAAGGAGCAACTCGCCGCGGCAGCGGCGCGACTGCTCGGCGCCGCGGAACCCGGCAGCGATCATCAACTGGCCTGGGCGGAACTCTTGGGATGGACCGCAACGTCCGACGAGCAAGTTGAGCTGGTCGCCGCACTTCTAGACGCGAGCACTACGGTGCCAGGTCTCGTCATCGATACCGAACTTCGCTGGACGCTGCTCGGTCGGCTCGTGACGACCGGCAGGGTAGCTGACGCCGACATCGACACCGAACTGATTCGCGATCCCACCGACGCCGGCGAGCGCCGCGCGGCGACGTGTCGGGCTGCTCTACCGGAAGCCAAGCACAAAGAGGCTGCGTGGAAAATGCTGGCCGAGACCGACTCGCTCGGCGTCCAAGGCGTTCTCGAAGTCGCTGAGGGCTTCACGCAGTCTGAACACGCAGCGTTGCTTGCTCCCTACGCTCGGCGCTATTTCGACGTGATCCAAGACGTCTGGTCGTCGCACGGCGACCACTTCAGGGTCGTACTTAGTCAAGCGCTGTTCCCGGCCACGGCCCCTCCGCGTGAAGTCATCGAGCAGATCGACTCATTCCTCGCGGCGCGACAGCGCGACCGCGGCCTGGAACGTGTCCTGGTCGAATTTCGAGACGTGGCCGAGCGGGCACTTCGCTCTCGCGCACTGAGCGCTTGAGCATCGAGTGAGCGTCGTGAGGCTCGACGAGGTCGAGGTGCGCTCGGTCGCAAAGAGGCGAGCTGGATGTCGTTCGCCTTACTCGCACGACGCCCGAAGTGGGTAGACAACAAAGCAAAAAGTGGAATCCGCAATGGTAGGGTGGCGGTTGACGAAGAGCGGATCCGCAAGCGATAGTTCTGTGTCCGGCCGTGCCGACGTGTCAGCACGCATTTTGGGTGAAGCGGAAGTTCCCGTCAGGAGTTGAGTTTTGTCAGAAACGCCCGTTCTCGAGGTCAGCGGACTGGAGATGCATTTCCCGCTGCGACGCTCGGCCCTCTCAGTCGTCCGACGAAAGCCTATTGAGGCGGTCCGCGCAGTTGATGGCGTCAATTTCACGATTGCGCGTGGTGAGTCGGTTGGTTTGGTTGGCGAGTCTGGGTGCGGAAAATCCACCCTAGGTCGATGCATTGTTGGTCTCTACAAGAGTTCGGCCGGCGAGGTACGACTCAACGGAGTTACCGTGGTGGCCAACAAGCGACAGCGCAACGCCAACCCTCGCGTTGCCCAGATTATCTTCCAAGACCCCTATTCGTCATTGAATCCGCGAATGACGGTCCGTCAGACAGTGTTGGAAGCGCTCCACGTGCATCACGCTGTCGCACGCCCGGACGCCGAACGTCGGTGCACGGAACTCTTGGACCTGGTCCGTTTGAGCTCGCGTGTCGCCAACGCGTACCCGAGGCAGCTTTCGGGCGGCCAGCGTCAGCGCGTCAGCATCGCCCGCGCTTTGGCGGTGGAACCGGAGCTGCTGGTCGCTGATGAACCAGTCTCCGCCCTCGACGTCTCCGTCCAAGCGACCGTTCTCAATCTCCTCGCTGAACTGCGCAAAGACCTCGGCCTCACGCTCCTTCTCATCGCCCACAACATGGCCGTCGTGCGCCACGTCTGCGACCGAACGATGGTGATGTACCTCGGGCGAATCATCGAGACGGGCCCGACGGAACGCGTCATCGACGACCCGCAGCATCCCTATACCCGAGCTCTCCTCACCGCGATCCCGCGCTTGACACCGGGCCGCCAATCGGAAGCGCCGGCGCTGCTCGGCGACCCGCCGAGTCCGATTCGACTGCCGACGGGCTGTCGCTTCAATCCCCGGTGTGCGCGCGCCGAAGGCATCTGCTTGGAAAGGGAACCCGGTCTCATCGCCGGCGCTGGCGACGACAGCGTGCACGCTGCGGCGTGCCATTTCGCGTGGACCGATTCTGCACCGGTCTCGATCAGTGAACGACCCTCGAGCCAATAACCGGATCGGCGCGCGCCGCGTCCCTGCACAGATTCGAGTGGATGCACGCCGTAGCACGGCCCTCTTCGCTGAACAGCAGAGGGAAGTCACCCGTGGCGCAGTCCTCTTGCGCGAACTCGCAGCGGGGGCGAAAGCGACAACCCTCGGGCGGCTCCACGAGACTGGGCGGAATACCCGGAATCGGATCGAGCATCTCCTTCACCTTGTCAAAATCGGGTACCGCTCGAAGGAGGCCCAGCGTGTACGGGTGCGTTGGATCGGGCAGCACTGACGCAACTGATCCGATCTCAACGAGCTGTGCTGCGTACATCACTGCCACGTTCTGACAGATCTGGGAGACGACGGCGAGGTCGTGCGTCACGAAGATCATGCTGATCCCGGTCGACTCTTGAAGTTGGAGCAGCAGCTTCAAGATCTGATCTTGAATGGTGACGTCGAGTGCGGTCGTTGGTTCGTCGCACAGGAGCAGTTTCGGCTCGCAGGCGAGGGCGATGGCGATCATGACGCGCTGGCGCATCCCACCCGAGAGCTCGCTCGGGTACGCACTGAAGCGTCGCGTCGCGTCCGGGATGCCAACTTGTTGCATCAACTCGACCGCTCGCTTTCGACCAGCTTTCTTCGAAAAGCCGAGGTGCGCGATCGGTCCTTCCGCGATCTGGTCGCCAACGTGCATCACCGGGTTGAGTGACGTCATCGGCTCCTGGAAGATCATGCCGATCGAGCGCCCCCGCACATCACGCATCTGCTTGTTGTCGAGCGACAGGAGATTGGTCCCTTTGAATTCGATCTCTCCGCCCGTGACACGACCCCCTCGGGGAAGTAGCCCGAGAATCGTGCGCAGCAGCATGCTCTTGCCGCACCCCGACTCGCCCACGATTCCCAACGTCTGGCCTTCATGAAGATTGAACGACACGTTCTCCACTGCGTGCACGATCTCTCTTCGCGTTGAGAGTTCGACGCGAAGGTTCTTCACGGAGAGCAGTAGGTCGGTCACGTCACTCCACTCGCAAGACATCCGCGATGCCGTCGCCGAAGAGCGACAGCCCAATACCGATGATGACGACCGCGATGCCGGGCACCGTCGCCAGCTGCCAGTGGGTAGTGATGAACTGTTGTCCGTCTGACATCATCGAGCCCCACTCCGGGATCGGCGGCGGGACGCCCAGTCCCAAGAAGCCGAGGGTGACGATGGTAAGGATCGTGAAGACGATGTCGGACATCGCGTACACGATCGCCTGCGTGATCACGTTGGGGATGAGGTGGCGCACGATGATTCGAAAGGGCCGGTAGCCGAGAGCCAAGGCAGCGAGGACGAACTCGTGCCGCTTCGTACTGATGATCTCTCTTCGGATGATCCACGTGTACGACACCCAGTCGGTGGCGATGATGGCAATGTAGATGCTCTTCGTTCCGGGCCCGAGAATGAAGACCAGCGCAATGACGAGGACAAAGAACGGAAACGCCAGGATCACGTCGACGGCCCGCATCGCGAGCACGTCAACCCACCCTCCGAAGTAGCCGGCGAGACAGCCCACCACCGTGCCGAGGGCGAACGAGGCGAGTACGGCGAAAAACGCGATTTCGAGGTCGACGCGCGCTCCGTAGAGGAGTCGCGTCCACACGTCACGACCTAGTTCATCGGTTCCGAGTAGGTGGTGCAGCGACGGCGACAGTAATGCCTGGCTCGGGTTGAGCGCCGTCGGCGAATAGCTCGAGATGAGAGGCGCGGCGAGAGCAAGGCCGACGATAACGAAGAGGATGGAGGATCCCACGGTGAGATTGGAGGAGAACCTCCTCGGGTCGCGGCCACGATGCAGATCGTCCGACGTCAACGCAATCGGTAGAGAGGTTTCTTGCGCCACGTCTATTCAAACCTCACTCTGGGGTCAAGCATCGAGTGGACGACGTCAGTACCGAGGTTCGTCAGAATGACCGCCAGCGCCAACAAGAAGGTAATTCCCTGCACGACTGGAAAGTCGCGGCGATAGATGGAGTTCACCATCAACGCGCCTACGCCTGGAAGGGCGAATACCGTCTCAACGACGAGTGTCCCGCTGATGAGAAATGCAATCTGAAGACCGAGAATGCTGAGACTTGACGCGAGTGCGTTTCGAATCGCGTGGCGAATCAGTACCCGGTACTCCCGGATTCCCTTGGAACGAGCCGTGGTCACGTAGTCTGCGTCGAACGCGTCGATCAGACTCGACCGCAGACTGCGGACTAATAGCGGGGCGATGCCTAAGGAAAGGGTGAGGCTCGGAAGGAACAGTGAATTGAGATGCCCGAGGACGCCCGCCTGGAGACCGGCGACCGGGAAGACGTGAAACTTGAGACCCAGTAATAAGGTCAGCATGATCGCGATCCACGCTGAAGGCATTCCCATGCCGATAAGCGGAATGGCGCGCACGGCCTGATCTGAGACGCCGTTGCGATGAGTGGCCGCGAGCACGGCGAGCGGCACGGCGATCACCACCGAGATAACGACCGCGTACACGATCAACCACAGTGAGACCAACGACGCAGAGACGATGATCCCCGTCGCCGAGGTGTTGTAGAAGAGCGACGTACCGAAATTGCCCTTCACGATGCGGGTCAGGAAGAGCCAGTACTGCTCGTACAGGGGCCTGTTAAGACCCCACTCGCGATGAAGGGCGGCTACCGCCTTGGGGGTTGCACGGATCCCGAGCATGGTCACCGCGGGATCGCCTGGAATCAGGTGGATCATGAGAAAGGTGACTAGGGTCACCCCAAACGCGGTGGGGAGCATGAGCACAAGGCGTCTGCTTATGTACATGCCACGTGTCACCGCGAGTTCCCCTTTCCAACTTCGATCCGTTCCCGCCGCGTTGAGCTAAGCGTGCACCGCGATCGCTTACGAGAGCCAGACGTCCTCGAGGTGGTAGGCGCCAGTCGGTGGGACGTTGAAACCATGCACGGTGGACTGTTGCGAGTACGGGTAAGGGCTGTAGTACAGCATCGCGAACGGGCAGTCGTTCGCCACGATGGTCTGTATCTGTCCGTATATCTTGGCTCGCGCGGTGGTAGCAATCGTCAGTTCGGATTGATGAATCAACTTAATGACCTCGGCGTTGTTGTACCACGAGTAGGCGGAGAAGATTCCCCCGTAGGCACCGCCAGCCGCTGCGGGCACGTTCTCATCCGGGTCGCCGATGTCGAGGGTCATCAAGCCTGGCGACATGTCGTAGTGAGCCGTGGACTGAAGAGTGGCGAGGGTGCTCGGATCATAGGACTGAATTGCGAGATCGATGCCAATCGCTTTGAGGTTCGATTGGACGATCTGGGCGATCGTGCCGTTCAAGGAGTCACCCGCGGCGACGGCGAACGTCGCCGCAAAGCCTTTCGGGTAAGCCGACTTGGCCATCTCCTGCTTCGCGGTAGTTGGGCTGTACCAAAGCTTTGGGGTGGCTGCCTGATAGAAGGGCCACGCTGGAGAGAAGAACGACGCGGCGGGTGTCCCGTGTCCGAAGAGCACGTCCTTGATGATTGAGTCGCGATCGATCGCGTACGAGATTGCACGACGAACGTGAACGTCAGCGAAATGGGGCTTCTTTTCGTTCATCACGATGAACGACACCGCGGATGACTTCGACAAATTGACGTCGATTCCCGGGGTACTTTTGAGCGAAGCGATGCTTGAGTACGGCGTGCCCTCCATGATGTCCGCTTGGCCACCTTTTAACTGGACTAGACGCGTGTTGTCATCGGGCACCGTCAAGAACGTGGCCGAGTCCAAATACGGCTTGCCCTTCTGCCAATAGTGGGGATTACGCTTCATCTGTAGTTTCTGGCCCTTGGTCCAGGACTCGAGTACGAAGGGACCGGTCCCAATCGGGTGCTGGAAGAACTGCGCTGCCGTCGCCCCTCGAAAGTTTGCGGGCAGAATGGCGTTCGAATACATGGACGTGTCACCCAGCAGCGGGCCCCATGGGTGCGTTGTGTGAATCACGACCGTTGAGGCATTCGGCGTGTCGATGGCGTCGACCGCCGAAAGGATATAGGCGTTCGGTCCTTTGAGTGCTCGCTCAAGGGTGAAGCGAACGTCCGCGGAATCGAGCGGCCGACCATCCGAGAACTTGACGCCGGGGCGAAGATGAAAGGTCCAGGCGCGCTGATCCTTGGAAATGCCATAGCTCGTCGCGAGCCATGGTGCAGTCCCGTGCCCGTCAGGAGTCACGGTGTAAAGACATTCGTACAGGCTGAGGCACGTCCAGATCGATTCGGTGTCAATTGCGGCGCTGGGATCGATCGTCTGGGGGTCCGCAGTTCTGGCAAAGGTCAAGGAGCCGCCGCGTTTCGCAGTCGCGGCGCCGGCGAAGGGAACGCCTTCCAGTAGTGAGCCGGCCGCCGACGCTCCACCAACGGCGGCGCTTCCAGCGGCGATGGTCTTGAGAAAATTTCGTCGCGAAACCGAATTTAGAATTCCGATTTGTTCAGCGTTCGACCTGTCGGTCATCTACCGGGCTCCTTGCTCAAGTCCATAGGACGTGGATAAAGAATTGCAGTGCGTAGTCATTCGTTGGCGCTTCGGCCATGGTAGCCCTTCGCGCCTATAGGAAAAGTTGGATTCAGTCGCGTCGGGGATGATTCCGCGCGTTCCATTAAACGAAACTCGCTGAGTGAATTTCGTCAACGCAATGGGACTGGTGGAGACCATGGCTAGCACCGGGAAGAACCGCCGAGTCCGATGTGCAAGACATCGGCGAGAAGTCCGTAGGCCGTGTCCGCCAGTCGCGGTTCACTGCAACTGATGGTCACCGGTTGCAGCAGGCTGGTTTCAAAGCGAAGGCCGAGGGAAGTGCCGGTGAGCGCAAAGAACACACTCTCGGCGCCGAGCTCGATGAGTTTCACCGTTGCCTGGACGCGTTCACTGGCAGAATCCGACCGAAGGGTCGACATGCTCACGAGCCGTTTCCCGCGCGTGCGTGCGTCGACAGCCATTGCGGCGAGGTCCTCGCCAATGGTCTCGCGTTCGACGTCCTCTACCAGGATCGGTTTGTCCCATAGTGCTGCCGACAGCGCGCACAACTTGATCGCGGCATCCCAGCCGTCAAGGTCGTACGCTCCGTCGTCTTCGACGATGCCAAGGGCTTTTGCTTCCTCGATACCTTCGGTGAAACGACGTCCTTCACTGAGGGCATCGAGGACGACGCCACTCGTTGAATTCAAAATGCCCGTCACTGCAGTGACGTCGACACACGGGAGTGCTCGTTCGATCAAACTAAAGACCGGCAGACCATCGGCCACTGCCGACTCGAATCGATACTGCAAGCCCTGCCGCGCAGCCAACGATCTCAGTTCACGAAGTCCGTGCGCGACTGGACCTTTGTTGGCACTCGCGACACTGCGTCCAGCGCCCAACGCCGCACCGATGATCGCGATGCCGAGCGCCCCCGTGAACGGTTCGAGTGGCGTCGTCTCGACGACGATGT
>DATCEX010000031.1:0-8230 GCA_036509795.1 Acidimicrobiales bacterium | reverse complement strand
TTTTGGTTCGGCCAACCAGCTTGTCTTTACCACGCAGCCAATATCGGACGTCTCGGGCGGCGCCTTTTCCACCCAGCCGGTGGTGAAGGTGGAGGACTCGGCGGGCAACGTCGTTACTAACGCGTCAACGACAATCGGCCTGAGTGCTTCGGGCGGCACGTTGGCCTCTTGCACGGGACTCAGCGCCGTTTCGGGTGTCGTGCACGTAGCGAATTGCACCTTCGCGGGCACCGTGGGCACGAATTACACGCTTATGGTCAGCTCAGGCAGCCTCACCCCATCAACGAGTTCAAGCTTCTCGCCCACGTCGACCGGCCCCACCACCCATCTGGTCTTCACTACCCAGCCTTCCAATAGCGCGCGCCGCTCCACAATCACACCTTCCGTGGTCGTGTCCGTCGAAGACGCGTCAGGAGCGGTCGTCACGACGTCCCCCGCATCTGTCGCGATCGCCATCAGTACGGGCTCGGGGACGCTCTTGGGTACGTTGACCGTCACGACGGTCAATGGCGTCGCGACCTTCTCCAATCTCTCCATCAGCTCGAGAGGCACGGATACCCTCGTTGCAACGTCGAGTGGCATCACCTCCGCGACAAGTACGCCGTTCACGGAGTCATGATGAGAGTGCGCGCTTCATCGACGAAATGGGCTCAGGCCGAGAAGGCCCTCCTCAGGCGGAAGGGATCACACGAAGAGGGGACCGGTAACGAAAGCGGCAGCGTCCTTGTGCTGGCCCTGTTGTACCTAGTCGCGATAAGTCTGATTCTCACGGCCCTGGCCTCGTGGGCGACGAACGACCTCAATAACTCGTCGAGATTTAGCGCGGCACGCTCGCTGCAGTTCGCGGCCAACAGCGCCACTGAGCTAGCAATCCAGAACATCCGATACAACCCGCTTCTGTCGGCAGGTCAAACGCTCAATGCGAGCCCGCCCGGGTACTGCTGGGGGAGCGGACCCGCGTCGCAACTCGTCGGGTCGAACAGTGTTGACGGCATTGGCATCGAAGTGTGGTGCAGTACTGCCTGGTCGCCTTCGAACGCCAACACGCGAGTGGTGACGCTTTCTGCCTGTTTGAGCGGAGTGAGCGCCTCGACGTGCGCGATTAATCCCAAGCTTGAGGCCGTCGTGGCCTTCGATGATTATCCAGCCGGTGTCAGCTCGCCCAACCCCGGCGTGTGTGCCACGTACTGCGGTACGGGCCTCACAATCGATAGCTGGCTTTGGTCGCCACAGATCCCGACGGTGTCGAGCATCAACCCCCCGACCGGTGCGGTCACCGGCAACACGACGATAACGGTCACGGGTTCAGGGTTCGTCACCGGGACCACCGTGAACTTCGTACAAGAGACGGGCGCCACACCGAGTCCGGCCAACGTCATTCTGCAATCTACGAGCGTCATCGTCTCTGGATCAACGTCATTGTCGGCTGTCGTTCCGACAGTCACTTCGGGCGCCTCGTATTTTGTGACGGTCACGACGCCCGCGGGGACTAGTGCGTACGGGCCAATTTTCACCTATTCATAGTCGCGCCAACGCCAAATCGGAATCGGTTTGAGAGCGAGAGAAGAAGCACTGTCTCGCCGCTACTCGAAATTGATTGGCCGAACGCTCATGTTAAGAGTCCGACGTTGTGAGTTGTTAAAGAATTGCGATTCTCGCAAGATTGCGTAGTTTTCACCGTACCTATAGTTCGTTGGCTGGTTGCAGTCGAGTGAGTTTCCGAATGTCGGTGAACGTATGAACGAAAGGGAGCAACAGTGTTTACTTCTTACCGCAATATCATGGCCCGCAAGGCTGCTGGAGAGATGGACGAGACTGGATTCACTTTGATTGAACTCCTCATCGTCATCGTCGTTCTCGGTATCCTCGCGGGAGTTGTCATCTTCGCCCTTGGCGGTGTAACTGGTCAGAGCGCCATCGCTGCTTGTAAGGCCGATGGTGCAACGGTGTCGACGGCACTGTCAGCGTACAACGCCGATAATTCGGGTACCCCTGCGACGCAAGCGTATTTGCTGCCTACCGCAGGGGGTGGTCCCGCTGATCCTGCGCTCAAGGGACCATTCTTGCAATCTTGGCCTAGCAATGGAACGCACTACGCCTTTGCGTTGGAGAGTGGTGTCCTGTACTTGGACACTGACTCGTCGTCCATAGCGACATGGTCGGTAACTCCGACCACCACTGGAACAGGCGTCGTTGCCTACACGGGTCCGAACATGGTTGACGGCACCGGTGCTGCGGCGGGCTGCGACACCGTTTCTTAAGCAGATAATCGCTTGACTTAAGTCGGAGTACCCAGCACCCGTGCTGGGTACTCCGACTTTCCCCCTTAGAAAAGGTCCTCAAATGAGCAGTGAACAGTTAGAAGCAATCCAGCCATTGCTCGAGATTCTCTGGGACAAAGGCGGCAGCGACCTTCTATTGATCGGTGGATCTACGCCACGAATCCGCGTCAACGGGCAACTGATTCCAATCGAGAATTCGGTGGAACTAACTGGCAACCAAATAGATGAAATCGTCCGGCCTCTTCTTAGTCCGGAACAGCGCGTTCAGTTCAAAGAGCAGATGGACGTCGACTTCGCTTTTTCATGGTTGGATCGAGCGCGACTTCGTGGCAGCGTCTTCACACAAAAAGGGCAGACCGCACTCGCTCTACGGATCATCCCCACGCGCATCCCGAGTTTTGAGGATCTCGGACTTCCTCCGGGTGCCGACTGGGTGGCAGAACAGACAAGAGGATTCGTACTCGTTACCGGACCAACGGGATCGGGAAAGTCGACGACGTTGGCTGCAATCATTAATCGAATGAACGCCACGAGAGCCGCTCACATTCTTACGATTGAGGACCCCGTTGAGTACGTGCACCAACATCAGATGTCCGCTGTTACTCAACGCGAGATTGGCCAGGACAGCCCTTCGTTTGAGCGAGCTTTGCGTTCGGCCCTACGCGAAGACCCCGACGTTCTGCTCGTCGGTGAGATGCGCGACATCGATTCGATTCAAATCGCGCTCACGATGGCCGAAACGGGTCACCTAGTCTTTGGCACGTTGCACACTAATGACGCGCCCCAAGCCGTCGATCGCATCATCGACGTCTTTCCTGCGGCGCGCCAAGAGCAGACGCGAGTTCAGCTGGCGGCTTCGCTCTCTGCGATAATCGCCCAGCGACTCGTGCCCAAGATTGGCGGTGGCATGGTGGCGGCTTTTGAAGTGCTTATCGCGACCAACGCGGTACGTAACTTAATTCGAGAAGGCCGATCAAACCAGCTTCAGAACATCATGCTCACTAATAGTCGCGAGGGAATGCAGACGCTGGAGAACAGCCTCGGCAAACTTGTGACCGACGGCGTCGTCAGTCCCGAAGAGGCAATGAAAGTCGCGGTGCATCCCAAAGAGTTGACGCGCATCCTCGCACAGCCAACTCCGGCCTCGACGAAGGCGTAAGGGTGTCCAGCCACCAAGGACCTAATCTCCCCTACTCGGTAGTCGCGGGCGTCGTAGCGACGCCCGCTGGCTGGCTTCTGGCCAGTGCAAAGTTGCGCGGCGCCACCTTCGCTCCTGAAGAAGCAATGCTCTTTCAAACGTTTCGCGAGGTGCTTGACGTTCGACCTTCATTCGCGATCGTCGTCGTCAACGTGCCAATTGGCTACCTCGATGGTTCGACCACAGAGCAAAGGACGTGCGACCGCGACGCGCAGGCACTGTTAGGCGACCACGCCAGAGAGGTTCGCGACGCACCAACGCGGTCGTTGCTTTTTGAGCGAGCCATCGGCGAAGACGGCACGTTCGTCGACGTCGACTTTCTCTATGAGCGCTATCGTGACGTGGCCCAGGAGATATCTCCTTCGAATCAGCGTGTGGTCTACGAAGGAAATCCCGCTTTGAGTTTCTACCAACTGAACGGCAATCAATCATTGCTGTGGTCGAGTGACAGCGAGGACGGCCGCAATGAACGCCAGACCATACTGGAATTGAAGATACCTGGCATCAGGAGAGTTCTCGAGTCTACGTTGGCCGACGTCACGCAAAGTGAACTGCACAACGCGGCGGCTCTGCTGTGGACGGCACGGCGCGTCTACGGTCACAGTGCCACTCGACTACCAAGTGACGGCGAGTGGGACAGCGAAGGACTGCGCATGGAGTTGGTGATGTGAGCACGCCTCGTTGATGGTACGTGGCGTTGAACTAAAAGCGACTGAACGGAGCTAGCAGTTCGGGACCGGCGTAAATGGCCAGTGCCGCACCAAGTGCCAAGAAGACGCCGTAGGGAATCTGTTGTTGGCGGCTTATTCGTTTGGTCACAATAAGACCAATGCCAATGAGCGCACCAATGAGGTTGGCCGCGAAGAAGGCCAGAAGAACGTAGCGAATGCCGAGCCATCCGAGGGCGAGACCGAGCACAAGGGCGAGTCGAACATCGCCAAAGCCAAGCAGACGCGGACTCGCAAAATTAAGCAAGAAAAAGACGGCCCACCACCCAAGCGCGCAGAGCGCTGCGGTGCCTAGCCGGTCCCACTGATTGGTTATTGCTGCGGCCATGACGAGCAACCCTCCGACCATAAATAAGGACGGGTAGACAATCCTCTTAGGTAGTACCAAAAGTTCCGCGTCGATGCAGGCGAGTGTGAGCAAGCTGGCGAGAAAGACGAGAAAAGCCGGGAGGGCCCACGTGAAGCCGAGACGTGCGCCAGCGCCAGCGAAGAGAGCACCGCCAGCGACTTCTATCAAGGGGTAGCGCTTAGATATAGACGTGTGGCAGTTGCGGCATTTTCCCTTGAGGATCAGCCACGACACGACAGGTATATTGTCCTTCTCCAAAATCGCCGCTCCACAGGAGGGACATCGCGATCGCGGTGACACTACCGACTCATGGCGAGGCACTCGGTAAATGACGACGTTCAAGAACGATCCGACGACGAGCCCAAACAGTGCGCAGACGCAGATAAGTAGGGCTAACAAGGTTGCCGATCTCCCACGTGGTGGTGAAGTTGCGCGCGACGTTGAATATGCAGGGGGGCGTATCTCATCTAAAAGGAGTCTGCCACGCTTGATGCTCGACAGTTGTAGGGCGACGCATTCAATGACCAGCAACTCCTTCTGAAGCGCCACTGACCGTGATGATGAGTTAGTGCACCGTTGGTGGTTGCGTTGTCGCTGGTGGTGATGACAGGGTGGGGTGTCCAACAAAAGACAAGGACCCCTTCGCCATCTTTTGCTTGAGCACGAAGGGGTCCTCTGAGATACCCGAAGGCACCGTAATGCTCATCGTATTGAATGACCACGCTGTTGTCGAGTCCGAGTTGCGCGAAGGACGCCTTGTCTGTCCGCACTGCAATGGCGAACTGCGTCCCTGGGGACACGCGCGAAGACGGGTGCTGCGCACCGCAACCAACAACGAGGAGCTCCGCCCTCGCAGAGCCCGCTGTTCGAATTGCCATATGACGTCGGTGTTGTTGGCCGATATCTGTCTGTGTCGTCGAGTGGACGAAGTGGCGGTGATCGGCAGGGCCCTCCTGGAAAAAGCCGCGGGTGCCGGGCACCGCACGATCGCCATCCGGTTGGGCCGACCGAAGGAGACCGTGCGCGGCTGGCTGAGGAGATTCTCCTCACGGGTAGAGCTGATCCAAGAGCACTTTCGCCTCTGGGCCTTCGCGCTCGATCCTCGTCTGGAGACGATTCCTCCCCAGGGCTCTGGCTTCGCGGACACGCTCGAGGTGATTGGTCTGGCGACGCGCGCCGCCAGCCTCTTGTTCGGGCCCCGGCCGGTCTGGTCCTGGGCGAGCGCGATGACTGGTGGCGCACTGCTTTCCAACACGAGCTCACCCTTCCCAACGCCGCGCTGAGCGACCAGCCTGTTTCTGGCGCCGCTCGGTGCCCAAAAACAGGAGCAGAACGTGGCCCATCACCCAGAAGAGCAGCAACGAAAGCGTGCCGAGGACATCGCGCTCTTTCGCTACGCGCTCGTGCGCGAGGCGTCTGACGCCACGCTCTCAAAGCGAGAACGTGGCCGCATCGTGCGAAGCCTCGCCGAGGTCTCTCACAACGGACCAGACGGCACCGCCGTCACCGTCTCTCGTGTGACGATTGACCGGTGGATCCGTGCCTATCGGGCCGGTGGCTTTGCGGCGCTGACACCGAGCGCGCGACGCGTCGAGCCGCGCACGCCAGCGGGACTATTAACGCTCGCCTGCGATCTGCGCCGAGAGGACCCCGCGCGAACTGCGGCGCACATCGCCGAGATGATCAGAGTCAGCCACGAGTGGTCCCCTCACCCGCGCACCCTGCAGCGTCACTTCGCCGCTTTGGGTCTCACCCGAGCACAACTCAGTGCGAGCAACGTCGCCTTCGGACGCTTTGAAGCAACACACCCGAACGAACTCTGGGTCGGCGACGCGTTGCACGGACCAGTCGTCGGAGGAAAAAAGGCGATCCTGTTCTGCTTCCTCGACGACCATTCACGCTTCGTCACCGGACATCGTTGGACCTACGCGGAGGACACCCTCTCAGCCGAGAGCGCCCTACGTCGGGGGATCTTGTCACGGGGTCTGCCCGGCACAGTGTATTTGGATAACGGATCGAGCTTCGTCTCCAAACAACTGCTGCGCGCCCTCGCGATCTTGGGTGTGCGCCTCGTGCACTCTCGACCGGGCCGGCCCCAGGGCCGGGGAAAGATCGAACGATTCTTTCGCACCGTGCGCGACCAGTTCCTCATCGAGGCGTCGCACTCAGAGATTCCCACCCTCGAAGTACTCGAGTCGCGCTTCATGGCCTGGACCGAGCAGGTCTATCACGCTCGGGTGCATTCAGAGACCAACGAGACGCCAATGAATCGCTTCAGTGTGCTGGGTGCGCCCAAGATTCCTCCGATGGCGCTCGTGCGCGAGGCGTTCTTGTTCTCTGAGACCAGGACCGTCACCAAGACCGCGACGGTGTCGCTCTTTGGGAACCACTACGAGGTCGACCAGGCGCTCATCGCTCGGCGCGTCGAACTCGTCTTTGATCCCTTTGATCTTGAACGTATCAGCGTGCGCTACCACGACACCAACTTCGGGCTCGCGGTCCCGCACAAGATCGATCGCCACGTGCACCCGATGGCCAAGGTCGCTCCCGCACCGGGACCACCGACCGGCATTGACTACCTCGGCCTTGTCGAGGCCCAACACCGTGGTGCCGTTGGTTCACCGATTGGCTACGCGCAACTCAACCATGAACCACCAACCCACGACGAGTCAACCCACGACGAGTCAACCCACGACGAGTCAACCCCGAGCGAATCAACCAACCAAGAAAGCGCAGAACTCCAATGAGCATCGAACAGATTCGTTCACACTTCGGCTTCACCAAGATGCCCTTCGCAAAGGACCTGGCCCCCTCAATGCTGCACCGCCACCGTGGTCACCAAGAAGCGCTCGCGCGCATCTCGTTCCTGGTTCAAGAACAGGCCATCGGGGTGTTGACCGGTGAGGTGGGTTCGGGAAAGACCGTCGCGGCACGAGCGGCGATCGCCGAGTTAGAGCCGAGTCGCTACAGCGTCATCTACTTAGCGAACCCCGCGGTCGGCGCCCGGGGCATCTACTGCGAGATCGTCTCACGACTCGGGGGCGAACCACGCTTCTTCAAGTCAGCACTCATTAGCCAGGCGAGCGATCTGCTGGCCAAAGAGGCGGCCGAGCGTGGTCGAAAAGTCGTAGTGATCGTTGATGAGAGTCACTTGCTCGACGCGGGCCAACTCGAAGAGCTGCGCCTGCTCACCAACGCCGAGATGGACAGCGCCTCGCCGTTCGCGCTGTTGCTGTTGGGCCAACCGAGCCTGCGCGCGCGACTACGCCTGGGCACTTTCGCCGCGCTCGACCAGCGCGTGACCTTGCGCTACGCGCTGCCCCCGATGACGCCAGAAGAGACGTCGAGCTACGTGAGTCACCACCTCAAACTCGCCGGACGCTCCGACACGCTCTTTTCCGACGACGCCCTCTCGAGCGTCCACCAAGCCGGTCGAGGCCTTCCGCGGGCGGTGAACAATCTCGCGCGCCAGGCCCTCGTCGCCGCCTACGCCAACCGCAGCGCGATCGTCGATGAGAAGGCGGCGCGCCAGGCCGTCACCGAGGTGGACGCCGAGTGAGATGACGATAAGAGGGTCGCGTCCTCACTGTCAACGTCGTCGCGCGACAACGCGATCACGCGAGGTCATCAGCGAGAGTGTCTGCGCCGTCATCATTTTGTCTGGCTGACAACA
>DATCEX010000030.1:0-16580 GCA_036509795.1 Acidimicrobiales bacterium | reverse complement strand
TCGTGTCAGGTGACTGCCACCATGGCGGGCAACACTAATTACAACTCGGTCTCTTCTGCGGGCACCACCTTCTACGTGAACTCAATCATCTCCACCACGACGCTGACGGCGGACCCCACCTCGAGTTCCTACGGCACCATCGTGACGCTGAGCGCCGCGATCGCCTCCGGGGCGACGGGAACCGTCGCCTTTAGCGTCAATGGTGCGCGCATCTCGGGTTGTTCGTCGGTCACCGTCATCTCCAGTAGCGCCCAATGCGTCACCACCACGTTGCCGGCTGGATCAGACACCCTGCGGGCTTCGTACTCGGGTGACGTGAACCATGACCCCTCGATGAGCGGGTATCTAGTGTTCAGCGTTGCGACGAATCTTCCGACTGCCCCGCACGATGTCTCGGCCCAAGTGGACGGTACGTCGGCGACGGTCAGTTGGTCTGCGCCGACCCAGTCGGGCACTTCGTCCATCGTCAAGTACGTCGTCACGGCGTCGCCGGGCGGCGCGAGCTGCACCACTTCCGGCACAACCCACTGCGTCGTGTCGGGCTTACAAGCGGGCGTCTCCTACACCTTCTCAGTGGTGGCATTCAATCGTCAGGGCGCTTCGCACCCGGGTAATTCGCACGTCAAGATTTCCAAGACCCAGCTGTCAGCGCCTCTTAACCCCGCGGTGAGCATCACTAACCGCATCGCGCACGTGTCGTGGACGTCGCCCGCGTCTAATGGCGGCACACGCATCAGTCGTTACGTCGTCACGGCGATGCCGGGCGACGCAAGTTGCACCACCTCGGGTGCAACCCACTGTGTCGTGTCGGGCTTACAAACTGGTACAACCTATTCCTTCTCGGTGGTCGCCTCGAATCGCCACGGCGTGTCGCCAAAGGCGTCGACGAGTGGGGCGGTACTTACCATGCCCACCGTGACAGTGAATGCTGGAGTCGCCGTTGCCTCGTGGCGGGCGCCGATCTTGAAGGGTAGCGTGAGCCCGCGCTACCGCATCTCGATGAGTCCGGGTACCTTCGACTGCGCGACGGTGATTGTCACGACGTGCACGCTCGTCGGCATCCCTACCGTGAAGAGATATCGGGTCACACTGCAGCTCTTCGACGCGTCAGGTCGCGTCGCGAGTGTCGTCGCGGGTACGGTGCGTGAGGTCGTATTGATCGAGGCGTATTTCAATCTTGGTTCCTACGTCCTGTCGCCCGCCATGCAGGCCCGAATTACCTACTTGGCACACGAGATGGTGAAGAACCACATGTCCTCCTTGACGATCTACGGTCACGCGGACAGCTCCGGATCGCTGTTCGCCAATCTCGCGCTGAGCCGAGCGCGCGCGCAGGCAGTGGCCAGCTTCTTGTACGAGCAGTTACGCCATCTCGGTGACACGTCAGTTCGCCTACACGTGGTGGGTGGTGGGGTCTCGACGGCAAGCACGTTGTACTCGCTCGATCGAAACGCGATCGTCGTGACCTCGACGCATCAGGTGATCGCCCTACTTCGCTCGGCGACATAAGTAGCGTCTTTCACGTGTGATGATCAATTATCGAGTTGTTCTTGGAGCTGCCCCAGGATCTTGTAGCAGTCGATGACGGACTCGACCGACGAGTTGGGCGCTCGTCCTCCTGTGATGGCGCTGACGAACTCGCGGTCCTGTAATTCGATACCGTCGAGAGACACCGCCGGCTGGGACAGGTCGACGACCTCGTCACGTCCATTGACGAGGCCGTCGTAACGCGCAAGATGGGTCCCGTTCTCGCATATGTAACGAATGAAGGTTCCGATGTGACCTTCATTGTTGAAGCTCAGAGTTAGGGTGCGTATCTTTCTTTGCTCGCGTGATGTGGTCGGTTATTTTCGTCAACGATTGATGTCCCCGACCAATTTTCGGGTGTGAAAGAACGAGCGGCTCTAATTTACTGATCGCGCCATCACTACCCGATCTCGGCCACCCTCCTTAGCGTCGTAGAGCGCACGGTCGGCCGCAGCGTACGTGACGCTGGCATTGATACGCGCACGATGGACCGCGACGCCGGCGCTGAAAGTCGCCAGAGGCTCCTTCGATCGCCACGATTGAAGGAGCCGAGAGACAATCGCCTCACTGTCGAGTCCCGCGCCGCGTACGACGAGGAGAAACTCTTCACCGCCCATTCGAGCCACGGCGTCGCGGTCGCGCGCTGACGAATTGAGAAAGCCACCAAGTTGATGCAGCAGGCGATCACCCTCGGGATGGCCAAACGTATCGTTGACCTTCTTGAAGAGGTCGACATCCAATACGGCCACAGCGTCGCCGGGGACGAGCGACTCAAGGAGCATGCCGCCCAGGCGTCGGTTGCCTACTCCGGTGAGTTCATCGGTCATCGCCTGACGGCTGAGTTCGCGCAGTAATACCTCTCGCCCTATTGCGGCATCGCGCAACTGGTGGGTGAAGTGAGCGATGGTTTCGCCCGTTACGACTGCAGCGGGAATTGCCAGAAAGACCGCGACGACGGCGTCGTTTGCACGAGGGGCGTGGCCGAAGAAAGGTAGGAGGTACGCGGCCACAGCGATAGGCGACATCGCGGTCACGGTCCAGGGCGGGAACCAAATACCGACCCACACAAAGATCAGCACGAAGTAGGTACCGTAGGTCGCCTCAGGCAGGACCCCGAAAGCATTGTTCGCCGCCACGTTAGCCATGGCAAAAATAGGCAAGATTAGCGATGCGTTGCCGCGAAAGTGTTGGCTGTGTCGAAAAAGCAGTGCGCCAATGCCGACCAACAAATTCGCGGAATCCAAATACAACGACGCTCGGTGGCCGTGGCCGGCTAGACCTGGCACGACGTCATTGATCAACCCAATGAAGCCGATTCCGAGGAACAAGTAGCCAGCCTGGCGCACCGCGCGCGACGATTCAACGTCACTGCGGCGTTCGACACCGGGATTCGACATTCGCTGATTACGGCGAAGCGATGGTCGCATTACCCCAGTATGGGTTCATTTCTTCACGATGTCCAGGGTCGGAACCGTGTAAGGACGCATATGCTCACGATTAGTCCGTCGCGGTGGGATTATGGCATGGGGCGTGTGGCCACTGTTTATTGCAGCCGCGTCGTTGCACGACTAGACACTCTCCGACGCGATATCCAGAGTCGGGTAGTCGGTGTATCCTCGTTCTCTGCCACCGTAGAAGGTCGGCTTGTCTGGTTCGTTGGATGTCGCTCCGACCTTAAGCCGTGCGACCAGATCAGGGTTGGCGAAGGCGTGCGTACGTGCCTGGCTCGACGCAATCGCTGTACAACGGACTTTCGGCGGTGGTCGCAGGAGTACCTGATGAAAACCAACGTTCCTCCGAGGGAAATTATTCGCTCACCTTCGTTTCACGTATGCGCGGTGATGACTGGCAAGCGTGTCGCACCTAACGTGCAATTGTGAGGTCGAATGCTACGCGAGAGTTGGTGCGCGCGTTGCTGAGGGGCCACACTGGAATAAAAAGGTCGAGGTCCCATGACTGAGGAATTTAGGGCGAAGGAGCCCACGTCACGCGTCGGTCGACGGTTGTTCCTCGGTCTCGTGGCGTTGGGAGCCGCGGGAGTGGCATTTGGCGCGAGCGTGCAAAACTTCGTGGGCGACAAGTTGGGCTCGGGGTTCGCCTCGTTGCTGCCCGGCGGTGATCACTTTCGGATCTATTCCATCACCGGGTCCTACCCGTTGATCAGCACCGAGAAATACCGCCTGCGCGTCGCCGGCTTGGTCGATCATCCCATGACGTTCTCCTTCGATGACCTCCTGGCGTTGCCGTCGGTCGAAATGGTGAAGAACTTCCAGTGCGTCACCGGTTGGCGCGTCCCCGACGTTCACTGGAAGGGTGTGCGCCTGGAGCACATCTTGCAGTTGGCGGGGGCTCACCACGACGCGGTCGCGGTGAGCTTCGAGTCCTACGACGGCGCCGATTCGGAAAGTCTGTCGCTCGCGCAGGCCTACTCGTCCGACGTCCTCGTCGCCTACGAGATGCTGGGCGCGACCGTGACGCGCGAACACGGCGGTCCGGTTCGCTTGGTGGTGCCCCAGATGTACGGGTACAAGTCGCTCAAGTGGTTGTCAGGAATTCGCGTCATGGATAAACAACTACTCGGATTCTGGGAACAAAATGGCTATCCGGTCAATGGTTGGCTCGACGGGTCAACGGGACTCACGAACCCTGATCCGAAGCTTTCCTGACGCTGCCGCGGCGCGGTCGTGACCGAGCGATAGTCGTGGCACGTGACGGTGCGCCACCTTCTGGCGCTGGCCGACTTCGATGACCGCGGCAGTCACGTACCGCTCCCGTCAAGAGTCGTGGCACGCACCAAAGTGATAGACCATCACCAGTCGTCGCGAGGTGTGCGTCGCGCGGGTTCGCCGAGTAATTGTCGATGTGCGCCCGTTGAACAGTGTGAACACCACCGACGACGAGTGACGGACTGGTCGGAAAGGAAGTAGCGAATTGAGTGATCTCGTAGCAATCGGCGAAGCGACGGCGCTGTTCTCACACCCCCACGTCGGAAGACTGCGTGACGCGAGAAATCTGGACGTCTCCATCGCGGGGGCGGAGGCGAACGTGAGTATCGGTTTCAGTCGACTCGGCCGTAGCAGTTCGTGGATCGGTCGCGTCGGTAACGACGAGTTTGGCCACATGATTCTCAAGACGTTGCGCGCAGAAGGAGTCGACGTCGCGGGTGCGGTAATTGATGAGACGCACCAAACGGCGTTGATGTTCAAGGAGCGCAGCGCCGACAACATGGTGCGCGTCAATTACTACCGCCGCGGTTACGCCGGTTCGGCGCTCGAACCCGACGATCTGGACACGATCATGATCGAGTCCTCGCGCGTTTTGCACGTGACGGGTATCACCCTGGCCCTGAGTGAGACGGCGCGTGAAGCGGTGCGCTACGCCATGGAGGTGGCGCGGGCGTCGGGCGTTACCGTCTCGTTCGATTTCAATTATCGATCTCGTCTGTGGTCACCCGAAGAGGCCGCGGCGGTCATTGGGCCCCTGGCCCAACTCGCCGACATCGTCTTCGCGGGTGAGGACGAACTTTTCGTCTTGGGGACCGACGAGATGCACGATGCGATGATCCTCGCCGACGACGGTCGTCGAGAGGTGGTCATCAAGCGCGGTGCGCGAGGGGCAACGTCGATTTCGTCGTCGGGCGTCCTGCACGAGCCCGCGCTCAGCGTGCGCGCCGTCGACCCGGTGGGTGCGGGCGACGCATTCGTTGCCGGCTACTTGGTCGCGCATCTCGACGGCGAGGACCCCGCAGCTCGACTCAAGATGGGCTGTGCGACTGGCGCGTTCGCGGCCAGTCGGCTCGGTGACTGGGAATGCCTGCCGCGTCGCGACGACCTCGATCTCTTGGTCCACGAGTCCGGTGCCACCCTTCGTTGACCGATCTCGCCTCTCGGCGCGGTCGGTGCTGTCACGAACCTCACCCACGCTTGCGGCCGAACGGGACCGATGATATGGTCGAGAAAAATGAAAATGTCTATTCTTGAGCGGAATAGTTATTTCGTCAAATGAAATATTTTCGTGTGATGGGGGGCATCGTGGCGGAGAAGACAGGGGCGCAACGCCCAGAGCGCGTCAGTCGAACGTTGCTCGAGGGAATGGAGCGGGCTCCCGCTCGCTCGTACCTGCGCAACATCGGTTACTCGAAGGAGGATCTCACCCGTCCCATCATCGGCGTCGCCCACTGCTGGACCGACGCGTCGCCGTGCAACCTGAATCACCGCGACATCGCCGCGGCGGCGAAACAGGGAGTGACACGACACGGCGGCACGCCCATGGAATTCTCGACGATTGCGATCGCCGACGGGATCGTCATGGGGACCGCGGGAATGCGCGCGTCGCTCGTCAGTCGAGAAGTCATCGCCGACTCGATCGAACTCATGGCGCGCGGTCACTACTTCGACGCGATGATCTGCATCACGGGGTGCGACAAGACGAGTCCGGCCGCCGCAATGGCCGTGGCGCGTCTGGACCGCCCGGCCGTCGTGGCTTACAGCGGGACGGTTCTCCCGGGATGCTTCCGTGGTGAGGACGTTGCTTCGGGAGACATCTACGAAGCCGTGGGCAAAGTGGCGGGCGGTTCCATGACACTCGAAGAATTGGACCAGCTCGAAGAAGTGGCGTGCCCGGGTGCCGGGGCGTGCGGCGGGCAATACACGGCGAACACCATGTCGATGGTGCTCGAGACGATCGGTCTGTCACCGGTTGGATTCAACAGCATTCCTGCGACCGACCCCGACAAGTTCGCGCGAGCCCAACAACTCGGTGCCATCGCTCTCGACGCACTGGAGGCCGATCGCCGTCCCAGCCAGATTCTCACGCGTGCGGCGTTCGAGAACGCGACGGCCGCGGTGGCCGCTTCCGGCGGATCGACCAACGCGGTGTTGCATCTCCTAGCTCTCGCGCGCGAAGCGCGCGTCGACTTTTCGCTCTCGGATTTCGACGCGATATCGCGACGGACGCCGCTCATCTGTGACCTCAAGCCCAGCGGGAAATACGCCGCGAATGCACTGCACGAGGCGGGGGGAACGGCCATCGTCCTTCGTCGACTCATGGAGAGCGGACACATCGACGGCTCGACTCTCACAATCACCGGAGAGTCTTTGGCCGACGCCTGCGCGTCCGCGGTGGAGACTCCGGGTCAACGGGTGATCTCGACCATCGCCGACCCGTTCTCCACCGGGGGAAGTCTGGCCGTGCTGTGGGGCAACCTCGCTCCGGAGGGTTCGGTCACCAAGATCGCGCACCACGGACTCGTGTCGCACCGGGGACCCGCGCGCATCTTTGAGTGCGAGGAGGACGCCATCAGTGCCGTTCTTCAACGACGTATCGTGGCGGGCGACGTGGTCGTGGTGCGCCACGAAGGGCCCAAGGGAGGTCCGGGGATGCGAGAGATGTTGCAGGTCACCTCGGCAATCATGGGTGAGGGACTGGGTGACAGTGTCACCCTCGTGACCGATGGCCGCTTCTCGGGCGCCACGCGCGGCTTGATGGTCGGCCACGTCAGTCCCGAAGCCGCGATGGGCGGCCCCATCGGAAAGCTTCGCGAGGGAGACATCATCGAAATTGACGTCGCGAATCGCAGCATCAACGTCGTCGACGTGGACCTTGATCAGCGAACCTCGGCCACGCGCGAGCCCTACGTGCGCACCGGCGCGCTCGCGCACTACGCGCTGCTCGTCGGGTCCGCGTCACGGGGGGCGGTGCTGGCGGGATTGGATTCTCACGACGTTCACTCGCTGACGTGACGCACGCGCCGCGAGCAATACCTGGCGCGAGGTTTAACGTGGACCGCAAACGCGTCGGCGCTCACCTCGATGAGGTTGTTGTCGACGACGTGGAACTGGGGGGTGCGACGTGACGGATTCGATGGTCAAGGTCAGCGCACGAGAAGAACGCGACGTCATCGTGGCGGCGTTGCAGCGGAACGGGGCCTCACTCGAGCCCGCCAGTGTCCAGGCGGACTGGCTCGTCGAAGCCGATTTGCGCGGCCAGAGTTCGCACGGAATCGCACGACTGCCGATACTCGTCGCTCGCATTCAGGCGGGACTGCTGGTACCCAATGCGCAGCCACTCATGACGTGGCGCAGCAAGGTAGTTTTGTCAGTGGACGGAGCGCGAGGCTTTGGACCGGCCGTCGCGACACAGGCCCTGGCTCTGGCCATCGCCCGTTCTCGCGTGCACGGGATTTCGTTGATTGCCATCTCCAATGCCCACCACCTGGGCATCCTTGCCCCCTACGTGGAGGACGCGGCCGACGAGGGCGTGATCTGCGTCGCGTTGACGACCAGCGAAGCACTCGTTCATCCGTGGGGCGGTCGACACGCCATGATCGGCACCAATCCCGTGGCGATCGGGGTCCCCGCGCAGCCGTCACCGCTGGTGCTCGACATGGCGACCGGACAAATCTCGATGGGCAAGATCATTCACCATTCTCAGATTGGCCAGCCGTTAGAACCCGGGTGGGCCGTGGACCGCGACGGTGAACCCACGACGGATCCGCACGCGGCACTCGGTGGGGCGATCTCGCCCTTCGGTGGTCCTAAAGGTTTTGCCCTGGGCCTGGCCTTTGAAGCCCTGGTCGGATCCTTGACGAATTCGGCGTTCGGCACCGACGTGCACGGCACCTTGGACGCCGAGCACGAGTGCAACAAGGGCGACGTCTTCATCTGTATCGATTCGACCATCGTCGCGGGCTCGTCGCGCAGCGCCCAGGTCTCGAAGTATCTCGACGACGTCCGCGCCACGCCGGCAGCGACTGGTTCATCGGGCGTCAGAGTTCCGGGTGATCGGGCCGCCCACGAACGGACGCGGCGTCATGTCGAGGGGGTCGAGGTGGCGACAACCAGTTGGGACGCCGCCCTCGCTCTGGCGGGGGGAGTTGACGCGGGCTCGACCAGCCTGGGTCCCGCGAACAAAGAATCCGAACGAAGTCGTCCTTCGGGACCGACGAGAGACGAGGTCGTCGAATGAGTAGTCGCAACAATATCGATCCGCTGGCAAGTAATGCCCCGTGGTGGAGTTTCGCGACGGCGGGACGGGTGAGCTTTGGCGCGGGCTGCGCCCGCTTCTTGCCCGACGTCGTGGCGGATCTGGGGCGTCGCGTGCTGGTGTGCACCGACGCCAATCTGGTGGCTGCCGGGGTCATCGAGCCACTGGCCAACGCGCTTCGTGCGATACCGGGAATGGAGGTCTTCGTCTTTGACGAAGGTCGGGCCGAGATCGGTTTTGAGGGGGCGGAAGGCTGTGTCGCGCAGGTGAGGGACTTCGCACCCGACGTCGTCGTGGGCGTCGGCGGGGGAAGCAATCTGGACCTCGCCAAAGTGGTCGCCGCGCGTTTGAACGATAGCCGTCCCATCGCGAGCTGGTCCCTCGACGGCGTTCCCCCGACGGCGCTGCCGGTGGTGGCGGTGCCCACGACGGCGGGTACCGGATCCGAAGTGACGCCGATCGCGGTGTTGACTGACGAAGCGCATCAGACCAAGGTCGGATTCCAGAGCCGGGTCTTGTTGCCGCGCGCCGTGTTGGTCGATCCCTTGTTGACGTTGTCGTGTCCTTCCAAAGTGACGGCGTATTCGGGAATGGACGCGCTCACGCACGCCATCGAGTCCTTTACCGCCATCGGTTTCGAGGACAAGCCGACGCAGGCCTACTTCGACCAAGCTTTCGTGGGCAAGAACCCGGTGAGTGACGCACTCGCGCTTTCGGCGATTTCGCTCATTGGCGCCAGCCTCGTGCGGGCAGTGAACTCGGGCGACGACGTGTCGGCGCGTACTGACATGGCGCTGGGCAGTTTGATGGCCGGTATGGCCTTCGCGTCGGCGGGTACCGCGATCGTCCACGCGTTGCAGTATCCGATCGGGGCGCTAACGAAAACTGCTCACGGTCACGGCAATGCGGTGTTGTTGCCCTCGGCGGTGCGCTTCAACCTGCCGGTACGTCAATCCGAAGGAGCGCTGGTGGCACGGTTGCTCGGCTCGAGTGCCGCGACCGACGCCGCCGCGGCGGCCGAGCTTCCCGACCTCTTGGGGCACCTGGCCTTGGCCGTCGGGATCACGCCCACACTGCGCTCGCTGGGCGTGGACGATACCGACCTCGAGTCTCTCGCAGCGGCCGGCAGTCGTATCACGAGACTCGTCAGTAACAATCCTCGCCACGCGGACGACGTTGCGCTCGCCGAAGTCCTGCGCGGAGCGCTCGACTTCGTCCCGGGTCCCGTCACGGACGTTCCGAAATGACGGCCTCGTCCGGGCGACGAGGGCGGGAGGTGTCGTGACCACCGGACCAACCGCTTCCTATACCGAGGACGTCGCCGAAAGGGCGGCGACGTTGCTCACCGCGTCGCGCCTGTCCGGGCGTCGGTTCGAGTCACTGCCCGATGAACTACGTCCGCGAACCGTCGAGGACGGCTACGTCGTGCAGCGACGGGCGCGCGCTCTACTTGCGCAACGCGGCTTCGGGCGCCTCATCGGATGGAAGATTGGCTGTACGACGCTCGTCATGCAGGAATATCTCGGCGTGGACACCCCCATCTCCGGCACTATGTTCTCTCACAACGTGTGGCGCGGCCACCACACGTTCACGGTGTCACCACCGCGGGTCCTGGGTGTCGAATGCGAGATCGCGGTGCGCCTGGGCGACGACCTGCCAGGTCGTGACCGGCCGTATTCGTCCGATGACGTCGCGGGTGTCGTCGCGGCGGTCATGGCGTCCATCGAAGTCGTAGAGGACCGATACGTGGATTACCGCACGTTGGACACGCCCACGTTGGTGGCCGATGACTTCTTTCACTACGGTTGCGTGCTGGGCGTGGAGAACGAAGTCTTTGATTCTCGCGCGCTGGGCGAAGTCGACGCCTCGATGTCGATTAACGGCGCGGAGGTTGGTCGCGGCGTCGGGTCGGACATCCTCGGCCATCCGCTGTTCGCTCTGGCGTGGCTGGCCAACAAATGCGTGGACCTAGCAACGCCATTGCGCGCTGGCGACGTCGCGTCGCTGGGTTCGATGGTCCAGACCCAGTGGGTGCGAGCGGGCGACCTCGTCGTCGTGCACAATGAAATGTTGGGCGACGTGAGCGCATCGTTTAGGGGCCCCTAAGTCAATCGACTCGATTCTCACGAATGTCAGAAGGTCGCCACGAGGAGTGAGGAAGATTTTCTCCGGTTCTTGCGCCCACCAGATTGCTGTGCTATTTTCGCATTAAAGTGAAATGACATATGTCTGAGTAGAATTATTGTTTCTTTATAAGAAATATTCGGACAATTTTATTTTTACCGTGGGGGGCGTAGTGATAGATGGATTGGTGACGCGTGGCCTCCTGGGACGGACGCGTTCACTTCTGATTTCGTCGCCCCCCGCAGTGACGAGGGACCATCGTGCTCGTGCGCGCCAGCCCTCTGCGGGCCCAGGAAGACCGGTGCGAGCGATGCGAGTGCGTGCAAAGATGGACCGATACCCGATTTTGACGCGAGAGAATTGAGTCGACGTGACCTCGCCTCCTTCATTGGCCGACCACGTTCGCGAGACGATCCAACGCGCAGGTCGAGTGACGTCGAGCGAGTTAGGGGTACGAGGTCGCTTCCTGTACGGCGACACCCCTCCTGCGGGTGCGCACCCGTGTCCTCGTACGTCGCCATTGAGCGCCCACGAGGTCCACGTGGTCGTCGACCTCATTGCGGCCGGTCGTCGGGGGCGCCACGCGGTAGATCTTCCCGAGAGCCTGCGCACACGTGATTGGTCGTCGGTCGAACTGGTGGTCCTTGGTCTCGACGAGAAGCTCGGCCGCGATGGTGCCGGCTGGAAGATCGGAGCAGCCAGCGACGAGATTCGAAAGGCCGAGGGCCTGCCCAGTCCTTCGCCGGGCCGTTTCTACCGCGACACGATCTTCGACAATGGCGCCGCGCTCGGACCCGAACTCTTCATCAATTTTCGTAACGTCGAGTGCGAGTACGCGTTTCAATTGGGTCGTGACTTCGACGTGCGTGATGAGCCGTATTGCGCTGGGGAGGTGTCCGACGGGGTCGAGTCACTGTTCCCCGCGCTCGAGATCGGCGACACGGTCTTTTTAGACTGGTACGGGGCGAGTGGCTACTTCGGTTCGTGTTTGGACAACGGAGGTGGCGCGGCGTTCGTCGAGGGCACGAAGATCCGCGACTGGCGCTCCGTCGACCTGAACGCCGCCGGGATGGACCTTTACCTCAACGAGTTCTACATCAAGTCGGGTCGGGCCAGCGCCGCGATGGGCCATCCCATCACGAGTCTGACGTGGATGATCAACTGGGCGCGAACTCACGGTCGTTCGGTCGTCGCCGGCGAGGTCGTGAGCACCGGCACCTGCACGGGTCACTGCTTCGCGGCCCCGGGCGACGTCGTGAGCGCCGATTTCGGTGATCTCGGTTTCGTGCAAGTGGAGTTTCAGTGAGCGGGGGAACTATGTCCAGTCAACTAGTAGTCGGTGGAGTCACCGTCGTCGCCGGCGGGAGCTCGGGGATCGGACGCGCGGTCGTCGAATGCTTCGCGGAGAACGGCTCGGCGGTCGAGTTCTTCTCGATCGACTCCCTCGCCAACGACGCCGTCGCGAAGGCGCTGGTGGATAAGGGCTACGACGTGCGTGGAACCACCATTGACGCGGCGAACCCCCACGAGGTTCGTCAGTATTTCGACGACGTGGCTCACCGTCGAGGTCGCCTCAGCGCCCTCGTCAACTCGGCGGGTATCCAGCGCTACGGTACGGCGGAGACGACGTCCGTGGAGACGTGGGACGAAGTCCTCAACGTCAATCTGCGCGCCATGTTCTTAACGACGAAGTACGCGGTACCCCTGATGCGCGTGAACGGCGGCGGTTCGATTATCAACGTGTCCTCCGCCCAGGCCGTCGCGAGTCAGAAGAACGTGGTGGCCTACACCGCGAGCAAGGGCGCCATCGTGGCGATGACGCGGGCGATGGCGGTCGACTACGCAGTCGAGAACATTCGCGTCAACTCCGTGTGCCCGGGGTCCGTCGACACGCCGATGCTGCGCGCCTCGGCGGCGGGTGTCGATGCGAGCGACCCTGATCGCGTGATCGCCGAGTGGGGCAGAGGCCATCCGATCGGGCACGTGGGACAGCCTCGCGAGATCGCTGACGTCATATTATTTCTGGCCAGCTCGCTGGCGTCATTCGTCACCGGAGCGGACCTCCGGGTGGACGGTGGGGCTCTGGCCGGTATCTCGCTAGTTGCCCCGAGCGACGCCAGCGACGAGACGACGTCGTGACGTCGCTTCGGATCCCCCGCGCGAACTCGCGTCATTCGTGGAGTGCACGTCATCGCACTCACCCCATCCTCGGAGCCACGAGTATCCTCTGTACCCCCATTCTCCAGCGTGCTCGTGGCTCCGAGCTCCCTCGAGCTAACGATGAAAGACTCGACCAACGTCGGGCCGGCCGGTCGTACCCCTCGCGACGCGGTTGATGATCCGTGAGAGAAATGTCGTCGTGAAACGAACTATGAAGGAGAAGTGTCAATGAAGACGGTTAATGAGAAATTCCTCGTCACCGGAGCCGCCGGCTGCATCGGGGCCTGGGCCATTCGCTTGCTACTGGACGAGGGAGTGGACGTCGTCGCCAGTGACGTCAGTGAGGACTTGCGACGTTTTCGACTGGTGTCGCACCCGCGTAACGACGACGTCACGTTCGTTCCCCTCGACGTGACGGCCACCGCCGAAGTGGCTCGCGTTGTCCAGGACTACGAGATCACGCACATCGTGCATCTCGCGGGGCTGCAGGTGCCGTTCTGCGCGGCCAATCCGCCACTGGGCGCGATGGTGAACGTCGTGGGCAACGTCAACGTCTTTGACGCGGTGCGTGCGGCGGACCGCCAGATCGGACTCGCCTACGCCAGTAGCGCCGCGGTCTTTGGCGCATCGTCGTCCTACAGCGGCGGCGTGGTGGGTGACGACTCGCCTCTCATGCCCGACACGCACTACGGCGTGTACAAGGTGGCCAACGAAGGCACCGCACGGATCTACTCCCAGCAAAACGGAATCGGCTCGGTGGGACTGCGCCCCTTCATTGTCTACGGACCCGCGCGCGACCAGGGAATGACGTCGGACGCGACGAAGGCGATACTGGCCGCGGTCACGGGTCAGTCCTTCAGATTCAAGTTCGGTGGCAACATGCTGTTGACCTACGCCCCGGACTGCGCGAGAGCCTTCATCGAGTCGGCCCGCGCCGCCGCCGGTTCGGGAGATTCGCTGGTGCTGAACGTGCCCGGCCGTCGTGTCGGAGTGGCACAGTTGGTCGCCCTCATCGAGCGTCTGTTGCCCGACGCCGCCGGACTCCTCAGTTGGGAGACGACGCCCATTACCGCGCCCGCACTGCTCGCCGCGCCCGCGCTGGGTGACGTCATCGGACCCGTCGCCAACACCTCGCTCGAGGACGGCGTACGCGCCACGATCGAGCACTTTCGTCGGGCCGTCGACGACGGCGTGTTGAGTGCGAGTGCGTCGTGACGGTGACGTCGCGTGACAACTCTGTCGTAAGTAGTCGGCCGCTCTCTTGGAGTGCGACCAGGCAAGGAGACGTACTATGTTGAACATTTCGGAACTACTAGAACCCACGCCGTCGCCACTATGGCGTCTGGTCAAGCAGGCGGGAGTCGACGAAGTCGTGAGTCTGCTCGATGGAGCAGAACAGCAGTGGCGGTGGCCCAAGAGCGAAGGCTCCCAGGTCTACGCCCCCACTCCCTACGACGTGGCGCCGGCCGGTGAGCGACCCTGGGATCTGCCCGCGCTGACGTGGATGCAAGAGAAGTACCGCGAGTACGAACTCGAACTCTCGGTGTTGGAAGACACCGCGCCCATGGACGCGATTCGACTGAACGGGCCGGGTCGTGACGAGGCCATTGAGTTCGTCATGGATCAGATTCGCGCCATGGGTCGCCTCGGTATTGGAACTCTCTGTTACAACTGGGTCGCCATTATCCCGTGGGCGCGCACGTCGAACGCCGAGGTACTGCGCGGCGGCGCGTTGTCGTCGGGTTACGACAACGACGTCATGTTGCAGGCTCCCGTCATGATCGAAGAGGGCTCGGTCACGCACGAACAACTGTGGGACGGGCTCGAGTACTTCTTGCGCGCCGTCGTGCCGGTGGCCGAAGAAGCCGGCGTGCGCCTCGCGCTGCACCCCGACGACCCGCCCATCCCCTACGTGCGTGGCGTGCCACGTATCTTGGGCAGTCCCGAGGCCTTCGAACGGGTGTTGGACATCGTGCCGAGTGCCAACAGCGGCATCACCTTTTGCCAGGGAAACTTCGCCCTGATGACCGACGACGTCCCGACGTTGATTCGGCGTCTGGGTCGCGATGGGCGAATCTTTTTCGCGCACTTTCGCGACGTGAAGGGGACCCGAGAAAAGTTCGTCGAGACGTTCCACGACGAGGGGCCTACCGACATGCTCGAGTGCATGCGCGCGTACGCCGACATTGGATTCGACGGCGTTATTCGTCCCGACCACGTGCCCGCCCTCGAGGGTGATTCCAACTCCTCGTTCGGCTATTCGACGTTGGGTCGGCTCTACGCCATTGGCTACATGACCGGACTGCGCGAAGCGGCCTATCAGTAGCGCTGTCGTGGGCCGGGGGCGAAGTCGCGGCAGCGCCCCCGGGGGTGCGATCAAGTGAATAAGGAGACATGAAGATGAAATTGGCAGCGCTACGCAGTGGCCGGGGTGACGAAAGTGTCCTGCACGTCCAAACGTCGGACGGCTTCGCGTCGGTTGACGTTCTCGCGCGTTCGTCGGGGTTGGAGCATTTGCGAGGACTTTCTGACGTGGGTGAGCTCTACGCGCTCGGCGACGCTGCGCTCGACGACCTGCGCCGTATCTCCCACGACGCCACGGCGACGATAGCGCTAGCGGACGCCCTCTTCGCTCCTCCCGTGCGCCGACCCAGCAAGATCATCTGCGTCGGGCTCAATTACATGGACCACATCACCGAAAGCGGTGGGACGGCGCCCGAGCGAATTGTGCTCTTCGCCAAGTTCTCGAACTGCCTCATCGGACACGGCGAAGCGGTACGTCTGCCGTCGATCACCAACGAGCTCGACTACGAAGGAGAGCTCGGAGTCGTCATTGGACGACGCACGTCGGGCGTGGGAGTGGCTGACGCGCTCGCGGCCATCGGTGGATTTACCGTCATCAATGACGTCTCCGCACGCGACTTGCAAATCAGTGAGCCGCAGTGGATCCGGGGGAAGTCCCTCGACACCTTCGCTCCCCTCGGGCCGGTCGTCCTGGACGCGGCGTCGGCGCCGCCCATCGAGTCGATGAGGATTCAAACCTTCGTCAACGGTGAGTTGCGCCAAGACGCGTCGTGCTCGTTAATGATCACGCCGGTGGCCAAATTGATTGCCCACATCTCGCAGTCGATCACCCTCGAGCCCGGCGACATCATCGCCACGGGGACACCGTCGGGGGTGGCCCTGGGCATGAAACCGCCGGTCTACCTAAAGGATGGCGACACGATGACGGTCTCTATCGACGCCATCGGTGACCTCACGAATTCAATCGTCGCGTCGTAGAGGATACGCATCTCTGGATGAGACGTGATCGGGGGACAGTGGCCTAATTCACTTGTCCGAGTAGGTGTAAGCATCAGCGACCCCAGGTAGCCTCGGAGCGTGAAGAAGACGCCTAAACGTGGTGACTCAGCGCAACGGGCTTTTCAGGTAGTCCGAGAGGCTACGAGCGAGGATGAACCGACCACCCCGACAGACGAGCGCATCGTCGAAGGGGCGCGCAACGGTGGCAATGCCAGGGCGTCGAAACTGACACCTGAACAACGATCTGAGATCGCCAAAATGGCGGCTGCCTCTAGATGGCGCAAGAAAACTTCCTAGATTCTTCGTTGTCGATCTTTGATTGAAATAATCGTTGCCGGAGTTCCCTCGAAACGTTCGACTGAATCATTCGGATTAGAAATAACTGAGATAGGGCTGTAGTCAATCAGGAAACTGTCGGGCAGTGAGCACATTAAAGTGATATCCGATGCAGGCACATCAATGGTCTGAACGAGCGCAGCCGA
>DATCEX010000029.1:0-2348 GCA_036509795.1 Acidimicrobiales bacterium | reverse complement strand
GTTGTCGCCGGCGAAGAACACGTCCACGGGCTTTTCTTGAGCAAGGACGTCGTGCAAGATTGAATTGAACGCCTTCACGACGTGTGTACCCTCGGGGGCGGCGGCGGCGATCTGCTGGGACACCGAGTAACCTGCGGTCGTCATCAGTCCGGTGCCGTCGGCGTTGAACGGGTTAGTGATGTCGACGAGGATTTTGCCGGACAGCGCATCGCCGTAGTGCGAGACCACTTCAACCGCGCCGGCATACAGTACGGCGACGATGACGATATCCCCCGCCGGCGTTGACCCGTACATGCCGACGGTGGCTCCGTTCCCGATCTGGTCGGCAAGTGCCTGAGCCTTAGCGGTGTTGCGGCCCATGAGCTCGATGGCGTGGCCGTGCTTCGCCGCCCGTGTACCGATGGCGGCGGCCATGTTTCCCGAGCCGATGATGGTGATAGTGGTCATGACGTGTGCTCCTTCACTTGGGCCTGACTAGCGCCAGGTATGAAGGAAGCGAGATCTTGACGTCCTGCGTTGAGAGTAACATCTAAGGCACCTTGTGGCGAAGAAACTTGCACGTAAGCAAGGGCTGATCGCTCCTAGGAATCAGTATTTGGGTCGAGCGGTAGCGCTGCCGTGAGGATGGCTTTGTCGACGAGGACGGCTGCGAAGTCGGCGACGGGTACCCGAGCGTGCTCGGTCAATGCCCGTCTCATGGGTGTCGCATAGGCTCCCAGCTATGGCGACGGCGCGACTGGGCTTAACGGCGATGGACTGCTCTGACCCTTCCGTCCTTGCGGACTTCTGGGCGGCACTCCTCGGCGGCGAAGTCACGCATCGCAACGACGAGTTCCACGCAGTCAAAGCGGACGGGGGCTTTCTAGTCGCCGTCAAGGTGCGGGACTACAAGCCGCCCACGTGGCCGGACCCGACCGTTCCGAAACAGATGCATCTGCACTTGAAAGTTGACGACCTTGACGCAGCGCAAACTGACGCGGTGCGTTTGGGTGCTCGGGTCGCGACAGAGCAAACTAATCCGCTGCAGTGGCGAATCCTTTTCGACCCGGCGGGCCACCCATTCTGCTTGGCAACACATATCCTCGACTAACACGGGCCAAGTTCGCCGAGACCTGGAATCTCAGGAATCAGCGATGACTACCGCGCAACGGCGCCTCGGCGGCGCTCAGCCATGGTTGACCGCGAGACATGCGAGTCAAACTTCGCCGAGACTCTCTAATTAACGAGCACCATGAATGAGGTTCCCCAGAGAAAGTAGACACCCAACAATCCGACTAGAGGGTCGGATGGAAGGATGTCACCATGGGAGTCACCCGAAGAAAATTCACGTTGGAGTTCAGAACTGAAGCGGCACATCGCGTCATCGACACCGGAAGAACGGTTCGAGACGTGGCGCGCGAGCTCTCGGTGCTGGAGAACTCTCTGAGCAAGTGGGTGCGCGACGAACGTCGACGCATGGAAACCATCGAAGGAACCGGTGACGCGCCACTCAGTCCCGCGGAGCGGGCGGAGCTGCTGCGGCTGCGCCGTCAAGTGGCCGAACAGGAGAAGGACTTAGCCTTCTTGGGAAAAGCTGCAGCGTACTTCGCTTCCAATCCACCAAAGCAGAGAGATTTGCGTTGATGGCCACGGAGTGCGCGAACTTTGAAGTGAAGCGCATGGCCCGACTCTTAGAGGTCTCACGCGCTGGCTACTACCGCTGGCAGGAGGCCCAGCGTCGTGAACCCCTCGCGAGCGAGCGACGCCGAGCCGACCTGGACGCGAAGATCCTGAGCTTTCATAAGGACTCGCGCGGCACCTACGGCGAACCACGCATCACCCTCGATCTGCACGGGGCAGGCGAGACGACGAGCCCCAACACGGTCGCCTCACGCATGCGCGCGCTGGGCGTCGCGGGCATCAGCCCACGCACCTTCAAGGTGACGACCATTGCGGACTCGAGTGCCACCTACCCCGAGGACCTCGTCAATCGCGACTTCGCCCCCGAGGGGCTCAACGTGCTCTGGACGAGCGACCTGACCTACCTGAAGATCGGCACGGGTGACGTCTACCTCTGTTGCGTGCGTGACGAAGGGTCCAGTCGCGTGCTCGGTTGGCAACTCGCCGATCACATGCGCACCGAGATCGTGACCGACGCACTCGACGAGGCGATCGCGACGCGATTTGGGAACGTCGCCGGCACAATTTTTCACGCTGACCGTGGCGGTCAGTTCAGCGACCGCAAGACCGAAGCGTTGTGCACCACGTTCGGAATCGTTCGCTCGATGGGCGAGACCGGTTCGTGTTACGACCACGCCAGCGCAGAATCGTTCTGGTCAATCTTCAAGCACGAGTACTTCTACCGACAC